>CAZPOG010000034.1:0-15067 GCA_964588105.1 uncultured Ruminococcus sp.
GGTATCATCGGATGCGGGTTTGTCGGCTCCGCAACAGCGTTTGCGTTGATGCAGAGCGGTCTTTTCTCTGAGATCGTGATGAACGACGCCGATCACGCTAAAGCTGAGGGAGAGGCGCTGGATATTTCCCACGGCGTTCCGTTCTCCAAGCCTTGCGACATTCACGCGGGTGACTATGACGACCTCGCCGACGCCTCTATTATCATTATCACTGCAGGAGCGGGCCAGAAGCCCGGCGAGACACGCCTCGATTTAGTGAAGAAGAACGTCGGGATTTTTAAGTCGATCATCCCTGAGATATCTAAACGAAATTACAAAGGCATTCTCCTGATCGTTGCAAATCCCGTTGACGTTCTGACATATGCCGCAGTCAAGCTTTCCGGTCTCCCCGAGAACAAGGTTTTCGGCTCCGGAACAGTGCTGGATTCCGCAAGGCTTCGTTTTAATCTCAGCGACCATCTCGGCGTAGATCCCCGATCCATCCACGCGTTTATCATCGGTGAGCACGGCGATTCCGAGTTCGCGGCATGGAGCTCGGCAAATGTCTCCGGTATTGAGATCAGCCGTTTCTGTGAGATGAGAGGCTATTTCCATGACCATGAGGAGAGCAAAGACCGCATTGCCGACAGTGTCAAGAACGCCGCCTATGATATCATTTCAAAGAAGCACGCGACCTACTACGGCATTGCGATGTCTGCGAAGCGCATCTGTGAGGCGATCGTCAGAGACGAAAAGTCCATCCTGCCTGTATCCTCCATCCAGCATGGCAGATACGGCATTGAGGATGTAGCGATCTCTATTCCCGTGATCGTCGGCAAGAACGGTATCGAGTCAGAGGTGCCGTTTGCGCTGAATAATGATGAGATATCGCGTTTGCGTGAGTCCGCGAAGACGTTAAGAGACGTTATCAAAACCTGTGACCTCTCTGTTGATGAGTAACAGTGATATATTCCGATAGGATAAGGTGATATTATGAGTGAAATGAATAACATTCCCCAGAACGCCCCCGAGATGCCTCAGCCTCAGCCCGCTCCCGAAACCAAGAAGAAGGGCAAAAAGAAAAAGAAGAAAGAGGAAGAGGAATATACCAATCCCAACAACAGAAAGTTTGTTGTATCGACGATCGTGATTTTAGTGATCGTCGCGATCATCGGCGCGTTTATGGCGACCTTCTGTTTTGTCGGCAACACATGGTTTGTCAAGACCGACATCGGCGATCCCGAGAAGATCACCTCTACATATTCCGAAGAGGATAGAGCGCAGGCGGCAGAAGCGGTCATCAAATTCTTCCATAAGAATCAGGGCGGGTCTGTCCTGCAGGAAGTCACCTTCAGCGATAACTTCTCCGAGCGTACAGGCATGCTGTCCTTTGAGGGAAGATTCTATTCGATGTTCTCTTCTGTCAAGAGTATCAAGGATGAAGTTCCCGGCACTATCTATAAGAACTGGCACTGGGATCTTGAGAAGAATCCCGATACCGGTGAGTATGAGGTCGTCCAGTACGGCGTGCTCAAGGATATGACCGTCGTAGGTCAGGAAGACGTCGAAGAGACCGAAGCTCCTGCGGAATAAAATATAGATTATTGCGCAGTGCGTTCATTTGAGTGTACTGCGTTTTTTAATCCGTAGGGCACGATGCCCGCATCGTGCCGCAGGATGATACAACCGTAGGAAACGGTCTTGACCGTTGCATAGATTTTAGTCATTCTGAGGAGGGCAAATAGGGGTCCCCGAAAAGCCCCTGCTATTTGGGGAGAGGAGGAGCCGCAACGCGAGCAAGAGAATGGTCACGCCTGACCGTTCTCGGTGAGCACAGCGAGCGACGACGAGACGTGAGAATCCCATTCCTTTTACGAATGCCTGCATAGGGATTTTTATTTCAACCGGCAGTAATGACAGGGGGATTCTTCGACTAAACGCTTCGCGTTTTGCCCTGTGGGCATCGCTCAGAATGACAATCATTCATCCCTCTGAATGACAATAATATCCACGTTCGGGAAAGTCAAGACTTTCCCCTACAGTAATGAATCAAACGCACCGTAGGGGAGGGTCTTGACCCTCCCGCCGGAATAAATAAATACCAATCGGGTGAGGGCGGAGCCCTCCCGCAGCCATTCATCATTAATCAATAATTATTAATTCAATAGGAGGTACTCCTTATGAAAACCACAAAAGTTATATTATCCATCCTGCTCGCCGCGATCCTGCTGTTCTCGGCGCTGCCGATGACGGTATTCGCTGATGATTCCGCTGCGTCGGATCTAACGGCAGCTGCCGATGACATTGATACAATCCCTCAGTCACCTGACGGCGACAGCTCCCTTTCCCAAAGGGAGCCTTCTGACGACCTAGCGGAGTCAGGTTATGTCGCAGGAGGAATTCCCGGAACGACAGGTTCCGGCACAGCCCTTGATCCGGTTATTGTCAATACCTTTCAAGAACTCAAGCAAGCTCTCCAATATAATCAGGCAGATCTTTATATTCGGGTCAATGATTTTCCGACTACCGTAAACTGTGATTATTACGCGCTTAATTACAATGAAGACTACAGCAATATGAAGTCTGCTGTTAAAGTGACCTCTGACAAGCATTTAACGATCAATACAGATATAAAACTGGAAGCGACCAATATCAATATTCTCCTTTACAGCCTTATCAGCATAGAAAGCGCGACGCTGTATCTTGACGGCGACGGAATGCTTAGAGTAGCTTTTAACGCAACCGGCTGTCCGAACGCCGTGTTTTTTATCGGTTCAGGCGGCAAGCTGATCGTTAGCGGTAATCCGACAATAAAGGCTACCAATATCGCCAGTCACACCGGTACCTATGGACGCGCAATCTATAATCATATGGGAGAAGTTGAAATTCATTCCGGAACCTTTATCGGATGCGACGGTAATGTAGGAGGAGATATTGCCGCAGTTTCAATTGATAGCCACTCAACAAGCACAGATATTTCGGGAGGTTCTTTCAATGCCGTCTGCGATTATCCTGACAGAGGCTACAGTTACGGATTGGCTGTTGACAGCGGAAGTCCGAATGTCTGTCTGACAGGAGGAAAGTTCTACCGCGGCATTAAGATTGCCGCCCCTGCAAATGACAACAGTACCTATCTGTCAAATCTTTTGGGCAGCGGGTATATTTATCGCTATTTGCTGAGCAATCAGGCTTTCAGCGGCAACGGCATCCAAAATGTACAAGATAATGTTAAGGTTGATAAAGCCCCTACCGTCACCGTCAGCTTTTCCCCTAACGGCGGCTCCGGCTCGATGAGCTCGGTCTCAGTGAACAAGGGGAGTTCCTTTGTCCTGCCCTCCTGTTCCTTCACCCCGCCGGCAAACAAGGTATTTGACTGCTGGAAGATCGGAAGCACCACCTATAGGGAAGGCGTTTCCGTAACCATCAACGGCAACACGACTGTGTACGCCCAGTGGAAGACCGGTTCTGTTTCCGGCTATACCTTTTCCGGCACCGTGACAAGCTATCTGAGCAAGGATGACGCGATAACACTGAAGCTGGGGCTGTCGTCATCAGGCAGCAATGTCACTTATACAAAGACCCTGTACGGCAACTCCGCGAGCTACTCCGTCAGCGGAATCAGCTACGGAAAGAAGTATACGCTGTCTATCAGAAAGAAGAACCACGTTTCCCGGTCCTTCACCGGCACGATCACCGGCAATACGACGAAGAATGTTACCATCAATCCTCTGGGCGATGCGAATCTGAACGGAGACGTAGATATCAAAGACGTCAACGCGCTGTATAAACATGTGATGGAGACAAAGAAGATCACCGATCCCTACGCGATCCAATGCGGCGACGTCAGTAAAGACTACAACACCGTCGACATCAAGGACGTCAACGCTTTGTATAAGCACGTGATGGAGACAAAGAAATTGTATTAAACAGCGGGGAACGGTCTGCAATATAGTCATTCTGAGGAGGGCAACGCCCGACGTGAGAATCCCATTCTTTATACGACCGTCTGCATAGGGATTCTTATTTCCACCGGTAGTAATGACAGGGGGATTCTTCGACTAAACGCTTCGCGTTTTGCCCTGTGGGCATCGCTCAGAATGACAATCATTCATCCCTCTGAACTACAACTACCAATCAGGTGCGGGTGTCCCGCCCTCAACTCTTCACTCTTCACTCTTATCTCTTCACTAATATAATGGGTGAGGGCGGAGCCCTCCCGCAGCCATTCATCATTAATCAATAATTATTAATCCAATAGGAGGTACTCCTTATGAAAACCACAAAAGTTATATTATCCATCCTGCTCGCCGCGATCCTGCTGTTCTCGGCGCTGCCGATGACGGTATTCGCGGATGATACAACCGTAGGGGAGGGTCTTGACCCTTCCGCAGATGACGTGTACGCCGACCTCGCCGACGGCGACGCGGATATCGTCGCCCAGTCGCCTGACGCGCCTTGCGTCATAGAGGACGCATACGTTGAGGACGATCTCGCCGCGTCCGGCGCAGAGGACGATCTCGCCGAGTCAGGCGCGGGATACGGGCTGTGGGTCGGCTCCAGACAGGTCACCGAAAGCAACCGGTACGACGTCCTCGAAGACGGCGGCAGCGTGAAGTACGACGCCTCCACCAACACGCTCACCCTGAACGTGCCGGATATCAAGAACGTCTGTCATTTCAATGATGATGAAACCGCTTTGATTTACTGCCAGATCAATGATATTCTTCATGTGAAGGGTAAATACAGCTCCGGATACGCGAGAGCGGATTACGGTATCTTTTGCAAGGGCAACAGCGCAGGTTTGCTCTTCGACGGTGATTTTGTATTTGTCGGTAAGTATCGCGGTATTTACGCGCATAGCAGCATTACCGTCAACAGCGGTTCCTGTGTCGGCAGGGCCACCGATGAAGAACACAGCTTCGGAATCGCCAGCTGGTACAGCCGCATTACGATTCGCGAAAACGTTGACTTTGTAGAAGCGGAATCCCCTGCTACCGCCATTTTTGCCGATGGCGGCATCTATAACAGCACAGTCGTTCCGCTGGTCGCCCCGACAGATTACAATTATGACGGTAATACCTTCCGGGATCCCGAATCCGGTTATTCCGCCGATCGCGTGATCTATCAGAATCCGGACGTGATGCGCTATCATCTCTGGCTGGGCAGGACACAGGTCACCGAACGCAACAAGGACGATATCCTTCTCGACGGCGGAAAAGCGAAGTTCGATCCCACCGACCCAGCCAACGAGATACTGACACTGAAAAATCCTATCATCTACGATTGCGCCTCCTATTTTCATCGCAATAATACCTCTAACTACTGTAAGATTTGGTCTGATGTAGAAAATCTGACTGTCAAGGGCAGTTATCGTATGGATGACGGGGGCGATCTCGTCACACAACCGTCGATGGTAGGCTTCGATTCTTCCGGAAATGTGACTTTTGACGGAAACTTCACTTTCCTCGGCTACGGCGCGGAAGCTGTTGCATTAATTGGATATAATTTAACTCTCACGATTGCCGGCGGAAGATTTTTTGCGGAGCAGCCGACAGAGCAGCCGGGCATGCAGACCGCTGTCAGATGCGACGGAACCCTGATTATCGAAAAACGATGCGAGCTTTTTGACGCGCAAGTTTTATTCCCTAAAGAAGAATGGAGCTATGCGGTCAGAGCAGAAGACGTCCTTTTGGACGAAGATCTGGAATTTGTCGAACCCGTGAACGGCGTACTGATCAGAAAGTCATGGGCACACTTCTATGAGTCCGACGGTGAAACGTGGGCTACGCATGTGCAGTTAAAAAACGGCAACTTCAAAAACACATACGGCCTCTGGCTGGGAGATACGCAGGTCACCCAGTATAACTATCAGGATATCTACGGCGACGGCAAGGCAAGCTACGATCCGAGCAGTCGTACGCTGACGCTGGATAACCCGATCATTACAGATAAAGGAAAAGTCGCACAAGCCGCGATCGCCTATACGGAAGAAGGTCCTCTTTATCTAAAAGGTAATTACCATATGAGCAGAGCCGACTTCATATACGGTTTTGATAGTTATGAAAACGGTACAATCAATTTCTTCGGTGATTTCACCTTTAAAGGAAAATTGATCGGCATATATACACAGGGAGACATCCTTTCCAACTATTCACTGACAGCCGAAGGAACCGGTTCCGCAGAATACGATCAGACTTGGGGAATCTACAGCCACGGTGATATTACTGTTGGGGGAGCCAGCCTCTTTGATGCGAAAGGAACAGCGGGCGCTATTTGGGCGGAAAACGCATTTATCGACAGTCAAAATGATAGAGCGGAATTAATCCTGCCCCGCGACGGAATTGTCGGCGCTCATACTGTTTTCAACGGGGACAACACTACCTACGCCAAGCGCGTTCTGTACCAATATTATGTGGGGAATATCGACAGCATTACCCTCTACGGTACGCCCGACCCCATAGCGGGACAGTCGTCAAATGTCGTTCCTGACGGATCTGTCGGTGCAGGTGAAAAGTGTTATATCGCAAGCAAAGACTGGCTTTATTACAATAGTGAATTCGACTGTTGGTCCAGATTCAACGGAACCTTTGTAGAGGGAACGACCTATCAAGTGCAGTATGTGATAAAGCCGGGGTTTGGGTACTTATTCTCGGATGAGGTGGGCGTCACCATTTTCGGCAACCATAGCACGACCGTCTATAATCCCTCCATTGAGGATGGCACGCTTACCGTTTGTCGCACTTGTGTCGCGAGAGAGGCAGGACCCGCCGTGATCCACAGCATCAAGATCAACGGCAATCCCTCCGCGGCGGCAGGCACAATCGCTGCCGAGCATCCGCCCATGGCGTGGATCGACGGACAGTCCTGCCGGATCACGAGCAGCGGCTGGAAGCGCTATGTCAACTCCGGCGGCGGCTCTCCCCGACTGGTTACGTTCACGGGAGAATTTGTCGGCGGCGCGAGCTACTTCCCCACCTATACCATTGAGCCGAACGAGGGATATTTCTTCCCGGACGGCACGATCTATGTGACCTTCGGCGACGGCAGCACACAGGCGGCGTCGGCAAACGACAACGGCAAGGTTACGATCCAGCGCGGTCCCGAGGTCATCGCCTACGGCGTCGGCGGCTACAACGGCGACGGCTTCACCCTCAGGGGAAGCGTGACCTTCCCCACGGCTGACGGTACCTACTTTGACGGAAAACCGTGCGTTGAGCTGTATCAGAACGATCATGAAGTGATGTCGGCGATCGCCTGGGGCACCTATGAGCTCGAGGGCGTTATGCCCGGCGACTATGTCCTGCGTGTTATCGGTAAAAACTGCGTGGATCACGACTATGCGGTCACCGTTTCGGGCGACACCGAACTCGATGTGCAGATCAACGCGCTCGGCGATGTGAATCTCAACGGAGTTGTCGACATCAAAGACGTCAACGCGCTGTATAAACATGTGATGGAGACAAAGAAGATCACCGATCCCTACGCGATCCAATGCGGCGACGTCAGTAAAGACTACAACACCGTCGACATCAAGGACGTCAACGCTTTGTATAAGCACGTGATGGAGACAAAGAAATTGTATTAAACAGCGGGGAACGGTCTGCAATATAGTCATTCTGAGGAGGGCAACGCCCGACGTGAGAATCCCATTCTTTATACGACCGTCTGCATAGGGATTCTTATTTCCACCGGTAGTAATGACAGGGGGATTCTTCGACTAAACGCTTCGCGTTTTGCCCTGTGGGCATCGCTCAGAATGACAATCATTCATCCCTCTGAATTACAACTACCAATCAGGTGCGGGTGTCCCGCCTAACACATTTCATTTTTCATATTTCATATTTCATAAAAAAATAGGACTGTCATGCGACAGCCCTGTTTTATTATGTTTATTATTATACCGGCAGCAAGTCCATGATCTCCCTTGCGACATAAACGCCTGACGCGGAGGCGTGGGAGAGGGAGTGGGTGACGCCCGATCCGTCGCCGATGACATACAGCCCCTTGTACTTCGTCTCAAGGTTCTCGTCAAGGTCGACTTCCATATTGTAGAACTTCACCTCAACGCCGTAGAGCAGCGTGTCGTTGTTGGCGGTGCCGGGAGCGATCTTGTCCAGCGCGTAGATCATCTCGATGATACCGTCGAGGATCCTTTTAGGCAGTACCAGCGAGAGATCGCCCGGAGTTGCCTGTAAGGTAGGACGCACGGTGGATTCTTCCAGACGCTTCTTGTTGGTTCTTCTGCCGCGTTCGAGATCGCCGAATCGCTGTACGATGACGCCGCCGCCGAGCATATTGGAGAGCATTGCGATACTCTCGCCGTAGCCGTTGGAGTCTTCAAAAGGCTCCGAGAAATGCTTGGATACTAAAAGCGCGAAGTTGGTATTCTCCGTCTTTTTGTCCTCGCCTTCAAAGCTGTGACCGTTGACGGTGACGATGCCGTTGGTGTTCTCGTTGACGACGATACCGTTCGGATTCATACAGAAGGTGCGTACCTTGTCCTCAAACTTCTTGGTACGGTAGACGATCTTGCTCTCATAGAGCTTGTCGGTCAGGTGAGAGAAGATGACCGACGGGATCTCAACCCTGACGCCGATATCCACACGGTTGGACTTGGTGTTGATATCCAGCTCGTCACAGACCTGCTCCATCCACTTCGAGCCCGAACGTCCGACGGAGACGATACACTTTTTACAGTCGGCGTATGAGTCGCCGTGGTGGATCCGAAAGCCGTTTTCAAGTACTTCGATCGAGGTGACGGGTGTATTGAAGAAGAACTCGATATTCGGATTATCCGAAAGCTTCTTGTAGATGTTGCTCAGCACGATATAGTTGATATCGGTGCCTAAATGCCTGACGGAAGCGTCCAGGAGATTGAGCTTGTTCTGGATACAGATCTTCTTGAACTCCGATCCCGCGGTGGAGTAGAGATGGGTGTTCTCTCCGCCGTTTTCCATGTTGATCTTATCCACATATTGCATCAGTTCCAGCGCCTTATCCTTGCCAATATATTCATGCAGGGTACCGCCGAAATCGTTGGTGATATTATACTTGCCGTCGGAGAACGCGCCCGCGCCGCCGAAGCCCGACATGATCGCGCATGTGCCGCAGCGGATGCAGGATTTTACCTTCTTGCCGTCGATGGGACATTTGCGGTTTTCAAGAGAGTTTCCCAGCTCAAAAACAGCGATTTTCAGATCGGGGCGATTCTCGTGAAATTCATAGGCGGAGAAGATTCCGCCGGGACCTGCGCCGATGATGATAACGTCATACATCTTTTTCATCTCCCTATTCCGGATTTTTCACATTTTTATTATATTATTATATCATTTTCTTGTCAACCGAAAGCGCATAATATAGATATATTTTACAAATGAAAATAAATGTCTTTTGCTTTGTTGACTTTACCATATAATTGTATTATAATCTACAATGTAAATTTATGTAATTTCGGAGGCATATTTTGTATCTTTCCGTATTAGACTGGCTGGACGCGACCGCGTCCGAATATCCGCAAAAAACCGCTTTCTGTGATGAGAGCAGCAAGATATCTTTTTCTGAGTTTCAGAAGATCACCAGGGCTGTCGGATCTTTTCTTGCCGCGCGTATTCCCGCGGGCAGTCCGGTGGTATGTATGTCGGGCAGGCATTGTTATACTCCCGCTTACTTTTTGTCTGTTGTCAGAGCGGGATGTTTTTACGCGCCGATCGACAGCACTATGCCGGATTATCGTCTCAAACAGATGATCTCCGTTGTTGACGCGAAGTATATGCTTGTCGACAGAGAGAATCTTGAGAAAGCAAAACAGCTTGACTTTACCGGTGAGATCTTTATCGCCGAGGACATTCTCGATACTCCCGCTGATGAGACCTTGCTTGCAAAAGCGAGAGAGAATATTAACGAAGAGGCTCCTCTGTATGTGATATTCACTTCCGGTTCCACCGGCGTTCCCAAGGGTGTTATCACTTCTCATCATTCCTTGATGTGCTATATCGACGCGGTATGCGAGGTGCTCGACGCGGATGAGACAGACGTCTTCGGCGGACAGGCTCCGCTGGATTATATCGCCGCTGTCAGAGATATCTATATTCCGCTGTATACCGGCGCGTCGACCGTGATCATCCCGAAGAACATCTTCTCCATGCCCAACGAACTGTTCGCGATGCTCAACGAATACAAGGTGACAGCGCTGTGCTGGAGCGTTGCGGGCGTTTCCTTACCCGCTAAGCTCAACGCTTTTACTGAGGCAAAGCCGGAATATCTGAAGAAGGTTGTCTTCTCCGGATCGGTAATGCCCGGCAAGTATCTGAGAATTTGGCAGGACGCGCTGCCTGACGTGACCTATATCAACCAGTACGGTCCGACCGAGGCTACCGCATCCTGTACCTATCACATTGTTGATGAACTCGCCGACGACACCACTGTGCTTCCGATCGGCAAGCCCTATAAGAATTACTCCGTGACGGTGATCACTTCTGACGGCAAGAAAGCGGACATAGGGGAGACCGGTGAGATCTGTGTCAGCGGACCTTGCCTTGCGCTCGGCTACTACGGCAACACCGAGAAAACCGCTCAGAGCTTTGTACAGAATCCGCTCAATCCCAATTTCCGCGAGTTGATCTATAAGACAGGCGATATCGGCTCTTATGACGAGAACGGTATCCTGCACTTCCACGGCAGAGCGGACAGACAGATCAAGCATATGGGTCACCGCATTGAGCTCGAAGAGATCGAATCCACCGCGAAAGCGATCGAGGGCGTCTTAGACTGCTGTTCTCTGTATCAGAAGGAGAAAGAGCTTCTCTATCTCTTCTATGTAGGAGAAGCCGCTCCCAAGGCGATCACCCTCTATTTCAGAGCGAACCTTCCCGCGTTTATGACGCCGAGAAAGCTGATTCAGCTTGACGAGCTGCCGACCCTTCCCAACGGTAAGATCGATATGACGACCTTAAAATCATATTTCAAATAAACTATATTTCAGACAGGAGATTTATTATGGACAGACTGATGGAAATCTTAGAAGAACTTCGCCCCGATGTTGATTTTGAGAACGAGACGGGACTGATCAAAGACGGTATCCTCGATTCTTTTGATATCGTCGCTTTGGTTGGCGAACTCAACGACGAGTTTGACATTGAGATCAAGCCTTCCGACCTGGTACCCGATAACTTCAACTCCGCTAAAGCAATGTACGCTTTGGTTGAGAAACTGATGGAAGAATAAGATGGAACAAAATCGTTTGAAAGAACTGCTGCAGGAGATTACCACGCCTGCGTATATCTTTGACTTTGACGAGTTTGAGAAGCGCGCGATGCTCGTGAAGCGTTACTTTACCGACAGCGTCGGTATGTGCTTTTCGATCAAGGCGAATCCGTTCTTGCTCAAATACCTGCCTTCCTGCTTTGATCATATCGAAGTTTGCAGTCCCGGTGAGCTGACGGTTTGTGAGAAGACACATATGGATATGAACAAGGTGATCTTCTCCGGCGTCAACAAGACCTACGAGGACGTCAAACGCGCGATGGATGATCAGGTGGGCGTCTTTACCGCCGAGAGTATGCTCCATGTGCGCATGATCAACGACGAAGCGGTAAAGAGAGGGATAAAGGTTCCGCTTCTTCCCAGACTCACCGCCGGCTCCCAGTTCGGTATGAGCGAGGAAGAGATCATCGATATTATCAACAACCGTGATTCATACGCGGGATTTGATATCGTCGGATTACACTTCTTCTCCGGTACGCAGAAGCGCAAGGTCAAGATCATTGCAAAAGAGCTCGACTATATCGACGACTTCTGTACTCGCGTGAAAGAACAGACCGGTTTTTCTTTTGACCGTATCGAATACGGCACCGGCTTGGCTGTTGATTACTTCAGCGACGACGCTGACGCAACGGAAGAAGAACGGCTCAAAGAAGTCTCAGAAGTCCTTGTCGATTTTTCAAAGAAATACCGCATTACTGTTGAGATGGGCAGATTCTTTGCCGCGACCTGCGGCTATTATCTGACAAAGGTAATGGATATAAAGACCAACAAGGGCGTTAACTATGCGATCGTTGACGGCGGTCTGAACCAGCTCAAGTATGACGGTCAGCTGCAGGGCATGCAGATCCCGCAGATCCTGCACTTTGCCGATCATTCTCTGGACGCCGAAAAGGAGAAGTGGACGCTGTGCGGATCTCTCTGCACCACCGCTGACGTCATCGCCAGAGACGCGCTGTTTTGTGATCTTTCGATCGGCGATGTACTTGTCTTCTGCAGGACGGGAGCGTATTCCGTCAGCGAAGGCATGGCGCTGTTCTTGTCCAGAGAACTGCCTATGGTCGCTCTGTATTCCGCCTCAAGAGGCTTACAGATCGTCCGCGAGATCATCAAGGCAGATACTTTTAATACACCGTAAAGGTTAGATTCAATTGAGTTATACATCACTTAAGTTTTTAATATTTGTTATCGCTACGATCCTTGTCTATTTCCTGTTTCCGTGGAAAAAGTTCAGATGGACCGTGCTTCTTGTCGCAAGCTATGTCTTTTATCTCTTCGCGGGATATAAATATATAGCTTTTATCCTGTTCACGACTCTATCTACCTATTTTGTCGCGATCGGGCTCGAGAAGATAGCGATCAACTCCAAAAAGTATATTACCGACCACAAAGCCGATCTTTCGAGAGACGATAAGAAAAAGCTCAAAGAGAAAGCGAAAAAGCGTAAAAAAGGACTCTTAGCGCTTGCTCTGATCGTCAACTTCGGTATTCTGTTTTTCCTGAAATACTTTGACTTCTTATCCGGAAGCATCAACAGTATGCTGGGAGCGTTCGGAATGACCTTCTCTCCGCTGACGCTGAACCTGTTCCTTCCTCTGGGTATTTCTTTCTATACCTTCCAGTCGATGGGCTATCTGGTCGACGTTTATCGCGATACGGTCAAGCCGCAGAAGAACCTCTTTAAGTTAGCTTTGTTCGTATCCTTCTTCCCGCAGATCGTACAGGGTCCTATCGGTATCTACTCCGACCTGGCGCATCAGCTGTATGAGCCGCACGACTTTTCGTTTGAGAGATTCAAGCACGGCTGCGAGCTGATCCTCTGGGGTCTTGTCAAGAAGATGATCATCGCAGATAACGCGGTAATTGCCATCAACGCGGTTACCGATAGTTACTATGACTATAACGGTACGACGCTGCTGTTTATCGTTGTGCTGTATTCGCTCCAGCTTTATGCGGATTTCTCCGGCGGTATTGATATCTCCCGCGGTATTGCGGAGATTTTCGGCATCACGATGATGGAGAACTTCAGAAGACCGTACTTCTCTAAGGATATTTCCGAGTATTGGCGCAGATGGCATATTTCTCTGGGTAACTGGTTCAAGAACTATCTGTTCTATCCTCTTGCGATGAGCAATTTGTTTTTGAACACCTCCAAGAATATCAAAAAGTCGAAGTTCGGTTCTACCAAGGCAGGCGCGCATGTTGCCAAGGTACTGCCCACCAGTATCGCTTCGTTCATTGTATTCTTTATGGTCGGCGTATGGCACGGCGCCAGTATGAAGTATGTTGCTTTCGGTATTTATAACGGCGGTATCATCATGCTTGCTGTACTGATGAAGCCCGTGTTCGAATGGATGATAGCAAAGCTTCATATCAAGGCGTCAAGCGCTCCGTATACGCTGTTTCGGATACTGAGGACTTACATTCTTGTTCTGGTAGGTTATGTATTTGACGTCGCTCCTTCATTCAGAGCATCGCTGCATACCTTTAAATACATACTGATTGATCAGAATTTTTCAGAGGGTTATCATGAGATCACAGATCTGGGATTGAATAAAAAGGAGTATCTGCTTATTTTGTTCGGAGCGGTATTCATTTTTATTATCAGTGTGATCCAGGAAAGACACAGCGACACCACCATCCGCAATATGCTGGATAAAAAACCCTTTATCTTCCGGTTTGCTCCGATCTTCGTCGGATTTATGGCGTTGGTGGTATTCGGTGTATACGGTTCGGGCTTCAGTCCTGCTGACTTTGTTTATATGCAATTTTGAGGAAGTATATGAAACGTAAAAGTAAAGGCTATTTAAAAAGAATATTGAAAGTCGGCTCACTGCTGCTTTGTATCTGTGTTTGCGTTTATGTTTTACAGTATTTCTTTTTCTGTAACGCGGATAACAACAGCGTGAGACTTCAGGGTTATTATATGGAAGATAAGGGCTCGCTCGATGTAGTCATTATCGGCGCCAGTGAATCTTATTATGACTATGTTCCCGGATATGCGTATGATCAATACGGTTTTACCAGCTACGCGTACGGAACGCCATCAACAACGATATTTAATTATAAAACGATGCTCAAGGAAGTTCTCAGAACACAGAACCCCAAAGTGATTTTTATTGAGCTCAACGGCGCGTATTATGATGACACCGATCTGGATGATGATATCAATCTGAGAAACTACTCCGACCATATTCCGCTTAACGAAAATAAGATCGAACTGATCAATAAATGCGTTGAGGGCGATAAGCTGGAGTACTATATGCCGATCATCAAGTTCCACTCCGCGTGGCGCGACTATCCTTCCGGACTCGGCTTTCCGGTTGGTATGATCGAAAACCAGATCCGCGGCTACAGTACTTTAAAAGGTATCCGTACCAATATCGAGACGAATCAATATAAAAGAAAAAGTCAGGTAGGACCGGTTAATCTGGCAAAAACAGAACCGTTGAATCCCAGAGCGGAGGAAGCTCTCCGTGATCTGCTGCAATACTGCAAGGATGAGAACCTGGATAATGTGGTGTTCGGCAGATTTCCGCATAACGTTGAGGGCGTCAATTTAAAAAGATTCCAGCGCTCTAATACCACAAAGGGTATCGTGGAAGAATACGGCTATGATTTCATATGCTTCGACGTCAACGGTAATGACAGATATGATATTACCACCGACTTCTTTAATCTCGAGCATCTGAATATTTACGGTCAGCAGAAATTTACCGATGATTTCAGCCGGTGCTTGATTGATAACTACGGACTCGGTCAGTCCGAATTGACAGAGAAGCAAAAAGAAGAATGGAAGGACTGCGCGAGATACTATTATGCTTACTTT
>CAZPOG010000035.1:0-14690 GCA_964588105.1 uncultured Ruminococcus sp.
AGTCCCAATGTGGCCGTTCAACCTCTCAGTCCGGCTACCGATCGTCGCCTTGGTGAGCCGTTACCTCACCAACAAGCTAATCGGACGCGAGTCCATCCTTAAGCGATAAATCTTTGACACCGGAGCCATGCGACTCCAATGTGTTATGCGGTATTAGCGCTCTTTTCAGGGCGTTATTCCCCACTTAAGGGCAGGTTACTCACGCGTTACTCACCCGTCCGCCACTAAGTTAAGCAAGGAAATCCGGTAGCAAGCTACCATCAGACCAGCGCTTAACTCCGTTCGACTTGCATGTGTTAAGCACGCCGCCAGCGTTCGTCCTGAGCCAGGATCAAACTCTCTAAAAATTGTATCTCAAACCTTTTCAGGCTTAAAATCATTCTTAGAGCTAATCTGCTCATTTTTAACACTTGCGTGTTAGATTCAATAATCTGAAACTTTCATCTCGGATTACTGCGATGTTTCTAAACATCTGTAATTTCTTGAGTACTCACCAAGCATCTCTGCCCGGCTGCTCTCAAAGTAATTACGGGTCTCTTTCTTTGTTGTTTAATTTTCAAGGTCCTTTTTCGCTGAAGAAAAAACCTCTCACACCCGATAAAATCTGGGTTTTTTAGCGGTTTTCTCGACTCGCGAACATTAAAAGTATACTACGCGAAAACCTAAAAGTCAAGCCCTTTTTTATATTTTTTTAAAAAATTTTTCCATCCCTATAACTTGGCTCATTTGTGGTTCAAAACCACAATATATAGTAGTCCTTTCTGACAAATGCGTATCCGTTTCATCAAACTATTGAAAAATATCGTACGATATATTATAATGTATATACTTTAAAAGAAGGAGCGTTTCAAAATGATCAACACCCCGCTTAACCCCTATAGGCAAAACGTCGAGATCGTCAAGGGATATTTCAAAAAAGTTCCCGTTCTGATCCTCGCGATCCTGAAGTTTATCGGAACCATGCTTTCTATTACGGTAGCCATTGTTCTCTCCGGTTATTCGATGATGTTTATTCAGAGTATTTCGTCGGAGCTTTCCGAAACGGGTCTTTCGGATTTGAACAGCTTGGTACAATCTTCCCCATATACTATGATCTATACTCTGATCCCCACCGCTATTGTCGGTGTTCTTGTCACGGTCGGATATATGATCCTTTTTATCAAGAGCAGAAGCAAAGCTCCCGGCTCCAGTCCCAGAGGCGGCGCCACCATTCTTTTTGTGTTAGCGCTGATCGAAATGATTTATTCTTTCATTGCGGCTGCGGTTATTCTTATCATCTTCATCGTATCTTCGGTAGCCGCCGGCGTCGGAGCTTCTCTCAACCGGGAGAATAACAGCTTCAGCGGTAATGTGAATCCGAATACCATCATTGCGATTGTGGGATTTACTTTAGCGTTTATGCTCTTCATGATGCTTTTTTACAGCGTCAACAAAATGAGATACTTTAAATCCATCAAGAACAGCTGTTCTTCCACCAATCTCTATACCGGCGGCGCAGGCGCTTACGGTGTAGCGAACATCATCTGGGTCGTGCTGTCTTTCCTTAGTATCGGCGTTATCGCTCTGCTGATCCCGTTTGCGTCATGGGCAAGCAATTCGCTTGATATTTCTTTAGATTTCGCATATTCCGATATGTTGTATGAATCTGCATTGCTGATCGTGATATTCCTCATTTCTGTCATCGTGATCTCCATAGTCTATCAGATCATCGAGGCAGCTGTCGCTATCGGCTATAAGAATTACATCAACAAGATTAAATACAACTATAAACCCGCAGAGGTTCCCGAGGCTCCTTATCAGCCTCAGACACAACCGCAGCCTGCCGTACCCGCTTATCCGCAGCCGCAGCAGTTCGCAAATAACACACAGAACACCTCTTCGGATTACTCTGCACCGACCTATTGTCCCTCCTGCGGAACACCTATTGATCCCAATTCCGATTATTGCAGTAATTGCGGAAATAAAATAAAGTAATGCTGATAAAAAGCAGGCGATACAGCTTAACAACTGTATCGCCTGTTTTATTCTTCTTCTTTGTTTTTCTCCCGACCGGCTTTGTCGGGGATCTTTCCGATCGCTTTTTCGAGCTGAGGACAAAGGAGCGTAACTGCAGCAATCTTCGCCGCGTCTCCCAACAGAAACGGTACAACGCACATTGTCAGGGCGACGAGAGCGCCCGTACCCGTTACAATACAATACCATGCGGTACCGAAAGCATAAAGCACTACGGTACCCGAGAGCATCGCCGTGATCATCACGGCGTATTTTTTGATTCCTATTTTTGATTTGCCGTATCGATCATACAGCGCGCCTGTCAAAAACGCCAGCGGGATGTATCCGATCAGATATCCTCCCGTAGGACCGAGCAGTACGCCGATACCCGAGGAATATCCCGAGAACACGGGCACGCCCAACGCTCCGATCAGCAGATAGATCAGCACGCTCAGTGCGCCGTATCGTCCGCCGAGCAGCGCGCCCGACAGCATCACCGCGAATGTCGCGAATGTGATCGGCACCAACCCCGAGAGCGGGATCGAAAGCGGCGCCAAAGCGCAGATGATCGCCGCGCATACGCCGCACAGCACCAATTTTTTTGTATTCATCATTTACCTTTCAAATATCTAATGTAAAACCGCCTCCCCAACGTGATTGAGGAGGCAGAGGAAATTAAAACTTCTTAAATTCTTCGAGGATCTTATCGTAGTCATATTTGAGTTTCGCGTCATAAACCGCGAGGAAGTTGCCGCTGTCGGAAATAACGCCTGTCAAGGGATCCAAACCGGCTATTTCAAAAGTGCCTTTATCCTTTATCTGCTCGAAGACTTTTTGCGCCATATCGTTTTTCTCGCTGCCGTACGCATAAAACTCGATATAGGTATTCGTGTTGAGCATATAGCGGATCCCCTTATCCGCGCCGAGTATCTCGGAATAAAGCTCGACGGTCTCGTGCTTATCGTCGTCCCAGATCAGTCCGCAGTCGATCAAATACTTTTGTAAGCCATCGAAGTCTTTGTTATACTCGTTGATATCTACCGTGATCTCCGCCTCGGTAGCAGCCTCATCCGCGGTCGCCTCGTCTTTGTTATACAGCGGATCGGAAGCGCAGGCGGTGAGCAGCAAAGCGGCAAATACAATGATCAGTAATATAGAAATGATTCTTTTCATTTTATCCTCCGGAATAGTAAAATTTTAGGTTCTACGCTATTTTACCTCATTTTATCAAGAAAAGCAATAGTGAAATATAAAAACAAACCTCCCGAATAATCGGAAGGTTTGAAAAATTTGATATTCTGATTATCTCTTTGAAAACTGTAACAGCGTATAGAAAACAGTCCGGCGGACTGTTTTTAGCTGTACTTTGCGAAGGCTGTGCCTGAGCAAATCCTCAGTCGACAGAGATAATCAGGGTGAGTCCAAAAAACAGCAAAGCCCCTGAATACACAGGAGCTTTGAGAAAAGATAAACTTGATATTCTGATTATCTCTTGGAGAACTGAGGAGCTCTACGGGCTGCTTTGAGACCGTATTTCTTACGCTCTTTCATTCTCGGGTCACGAGTCAGGAAGCCTGCTCTCTTGAGAGCGGGTCTGAGCGCGTCCGAATCATACTGGAGAAGCGCTCTGGAGATACCGTGACGGATCGCGCCTGCCTGGCCTGTTACGCCGCCGCCCGCAACTCTGCAGACTACGTCGAACTTCTCGCCGGTCTCGGTGAGAACGAGGGGCTGACGAACGATGAGCTTCAAGGTCTCAAGACCGAAGTAATCGTCGATATCTCTGTCGTTGATGGTGATCTTACCGGTGCCCTGATAGAGTCTTACTCTGGCTACAGAAGATTTTCTTCTGCCTGTACCGTAAAAATAAGGTGCCTTATCGTACATTTACGCGTCCTCCTTCATTAAAATTCCCAGACTTCGGGCTTCTGAGCTTCGTGAACGTGCTCTGCGCCTTCGAAGAGTCTGAGTCTCAGCATAGCGGCTCTGCCGATGGAATTCGACGGAACCATACCCTTAACGGCAAGCTCCATCGCCTTGGTGGGACGGGTAGCCATCAGAGTGCTGTACTTTGTCTCTTTGAGGTGGCCGACATAACCGGTATGACGGTACCATTTCTTCTGTTCTAACTTCTTGCCTGTGAGGACAGCGTCCTTGCAGTTGATGATGATGACATGGTCGCCGCAATCAACGTGGGGAGTGAAGGTGACTTTGTGCTTACCTCTGAGGAGCACGGCAGCTTCTGTAGCTACCTTACCGAGGGGCTTGCCCGCGGCGTCGATCACATACCACTTACGCTCGACCTCGCCTTTTTTTGCCATATAAGTTGACATAGCGTGCCTCCGTAAATATATAGTATTTTTTCGTGCCTTGATATACTACCATATCAAAAATCAAAAGTCAACCATTTTTTCCGTATATTTTAATATATACCCCGTCCAGCTCTCAAAATCTCGTGTATTCTCTTATATACTCTTATTTTCTCGTTTGTCATTTTTCAGATTTTAACCGTTTTGAGGCGGATATCACCATAAAGAAAGGGAGGACACAGGTCCTCCCTGATTCATATTACTGTCATTCAGAGCAAAGCGAGTATCCTTTTTATAAACGTTGCATATTGAACCCTTCCGCCCTTCGGGCACCTCCCCAAGGCTGTTGGGGAGGCTTGCGGAACGGTCAAGACCGTTGTCTACAGTTTTAATACAACACCTTGGTCTCCATTACGTGTTTATACAAAGCGTTGACGTCTTTGATATCGACGCCGTTATTATCATCGGCGACGTCCGCGCATTTTTCCGCATAGGGATCGGTAAACTTTTTGGTCTCCATCACATGCTTATATGTCGCGTTGACGTCTTTGATATCGACAACCCCGTTCAGATCGGCGTCGCCGATCGGGTTGATCTTCACACCCATGTTCATATTATCATACAGCACCAGTGAATACTCACGGGGGGTGTGGTTCTTCTTCGTTACGGTGAGCGTATAGTTTCCCGTCTGTACTTTCTGGAACGAATAGGATCCGTCGTTGCCGTAGACGGTGGCGATCGCGGGAAGTCCTCCCTGAGAGAGATACAGCATCGTGTTTTGCGTATTATCAAGAAAGCTCTGCGCGGTACCCGAGAGGATAACGCCGGTCTGCGCGGTGGGAATGGTAAACTTCACCTGACAGATCCAGCCGCCCAGACGGGTAGCCTCGATACCGTTGACGGAAAACTTTGTGGTCTCATCAAAACAGTATTCGTCCTGAGGAACATAGTTGACGCGGATGGCATAGGTCTTGCCTGCCTGGAACGTATCGTTCGCCGTCAGTACCGGATAGGAACCTTCGTCCAGATACCAGCAGTCAAGCTTGGTGGTGAATTTATTTCCGTATCCCGACACAGGGTTCATATCGGGATGCTGTCCCGCCTTGGGTGTTACGATCGAACAGTAAGCGTCGCTGACGACAGTCGGGTTATATACCTTGTGCGGCGCGTCCGTCTCAAGAGTGACGGCATGGTTGCTGCTGTCCTTCGCGTGGATCCTGACGATATATCCGTATTTACCGGTCCTCTTGAACACATCAGTCAGCCTCATAGAAGTTTCCGTCGTTTCAAAGGAAGCCTCAAACTGTTCATACCATTTTCCTTGATTTGTTATATATCTGCATACGGTCAGCACATAGGAGGAGGCATTCTCCACAGCGTTCCAGCTCAAGGTATATGCGTTCCATTTCAGCCCTTTTACGGACGTAAGATCCAAACCCGCCGCCGTAGTGACGGCGCTTTGAACCGCAGGACGGCTTCGCCAGCCGTCGCGCTTTGCTTCTACCGTGATATAATATTTCTGTCCGTTTTTCATCTTATCCGAAAAGAGGAATTTTCCGATGCCCTGATGAACGCGCGCGTTAGCGACGAGTAATTTCGGATTATAGTCTGTTTTGTTATAGAGTATAATATCATAATATTCCGCATCCGTGACCTGCATCCATTGGCAGGAGCCGTCCGAAAAAAGAGTGGCATAAGAAGGTGCGTCCAGAATCTGAATACCGGTCTGGAAAACGTCGGATGTGCCGGTTGCGATCTTCTTTCCGCTGACACTATCCTCATAAGCGTCTACCCGGATCCTGTAATCCATAGAACCGTAGCCGTACAGTTCAAAACAATCGCTGAAAGTACAGGAAAGAGGCTCGGACGACGTCACGCTCTGAAAAGTTGTTCCGGGAAGAGTATAATAATCTTCGTATTCTGGATAGTATTGCTGGAGCTTGATTTCATAATAGGTAGCTCCCGCCACGCTGTTCCAATCGGCGGTAACCGTCATCGTATCGCTGTGGTAGACGGCGTTGACCGTCATAGAAACGCCGGATTCGGCAAGATCTTCATCGACGGCAAACGCCGTAAACGGCAGCGCCGATAATATCATAACAGCGGCAAGCATCAGAGAAAGTATGATTTTTGAGGTTTTCATAAAAGTACCTCCTTTAGATCGTGCAAAATGGTAACTTTGGCAGGCTTTGATGAGTCAGCCAAGACAAGACCGTTCCTTACTGTGTCTTTTCAAAACGATGCGGGCATCGTTCCCTACTGTTTTAATACAGCGGCTTGGTTTCCATAACATGTTTATACAGGGCGTTGACGTCTTTGATATCAACTGAGCCGACGTCATTTGCGACGTCGCCGCATTTGATCGCATAGGGATCGGTGAGTTTCTTCGATTCCATCACGTGCTTATACAGCGCGTTGACGTCTTTGATATCGACAACCCCGTTAAGAGTCACATCGCCGATCGGGTTGATCGTGACGCTGATTTCGGTGTCAGATCTGACAGAGACCGCATAGTCTCGTGTGGTATGGTTCTTCTTCATCACACGCAGGGTGTAGGTTCCTTCAGCGACATTTGTAATCGAAAAAGTGCCGGTATTGCCTGTTTTTGTCGTGGAATATTTAACCGTGTTATCTTGTAGCAGCTGGAAGGTCACGGCGTCTGTGGCTGCCAGATAGCTTGTGAATGTTCCGCTGACGCTATACGCGCCGCCGAGGGAGATAAAGGTAAAGCCGTTTTCTTTAGCGTAGGTCTCGGCGGCAGAGCCTTTCATACCTTTGATGGTAAAGCCGCTGGCCTTTGAATAGGTTGAGGTGTTTTCGTTATAGTTATATCCAAACGCCTTATCTCCTATATAGGTTACGCTCGCGGGAATCGTGACCTCCGTCAGCGCAGCGTTGCAGAACGCTTCTTTTCCGATGGTCTTCAAACCGCTGCCTAGTTCCAGATAGACCAGAGATAACGGTCCGTTTCCATTTTGGGATCGGCAGTTATAAAAAGCTCTGTATCCGATGGACTGTACGCTGTCAGGGATAATCACCGAAGTCAGCGCTGTCCGCTGAAAAGCAAAGTCACCAACGGTCTTCACTTTTGTGCCGAACTGAACGCTTGAAAGAGCATTACAGTCTTCAAACGCTTCTTTGGAGACGGTTTCTACGTTATTGGGGATCGTGACAGACGTCAGCGCCGTCTCACGAAAAGCCATCTCTCCTATCGTTTTCAGATTATTGCCGAGCTTAACGTATGAAAGCGATCCGCACCTCCAGAAAGCGCCTGTACCGATCTGCGTCACGCTGTCGGGAATGGTAACCGAAACCAGCGCTGTACGCGAAAAAGCCGCTTGTCCTATATACTTTACACCGCTGCCGATGTTAACCTTTTTAACATAATCCAAATAGTTGACCCACGGCACGTTTGAGGGAGAATAATCAGCCATATTGCCGCTGCCGGATATGGTCAGCGTGTTGGTCTTCCCATTAAAACTCCATACACAGTCGCCGGTGGTTCCATTGACAGGACCGCAGGTGAAGGTATACTCAACTCCTATCAAGCCATCTCCGTAATCAATGATGTTAGCGTTTTTGCCGTTGATCTCAGCTTTAAGATTAACGGAAAACGCGTAAGAGGAATCATAGGGCGTTACCAGTACCCGAACCATATATTGCTTTCCTGTTTCAAATGTTTCCGAATTGACAGCGATCGAAGATTCATCCGTAACATTATACCAAAAAATGCCGTTTTTCAAGTAAGCAGTATCATGGTCGTATGCCTTATATCGATTTTGATCAGCCGCAGGGATAGAAAACGTATAGGACGGATACTCTCCCGAAAACGGAAATATGACGTTATTGATATAGATATTGGTGATATAACTCACACCGCTTTCGGCAAGATCATCTTCCGCGCCGCTTTCGGCAAGGACTTCTTCCTGCAAAGCGATATCAGCGTCGCTTGCTGCGGTTGTATCGACGTCCTGCGCGAACACGGTCAGCGACAGCGCCGAGAACAGCAGCGCCGCGACAAGCAGAACAGACAAGAGGATTTTGGCTGCTTTCATAGGGTACTTCCTTTCAGAGTGGGTTAGTGCCTATATTTTGACAATTATATCATACCTTATCGAAAGAAACCTATAATTACAAAGCGGAAAAATGAGTGATTTTTTGACTGATTCACACCCGGATACAGGCGTAGGAAACGATCATTATTTTTGTTATTTGCGAAAGGAGCAAAGTATATGGATAATCCCCTTAAAAACAGGACAATAAACCGGTATGATGATACATAATTCTATTGATTGTAAGCCCGTTTTGTTGTATAATGTAAGAGCATATATGTGTATTACAATTTTAGGGGGAATCCCGATGAAAAAAGTATCCGGCAGACTGCTAAGTATCTTCCTCGCGCTTGTGATGATAGCGAGCGTTTCTGTCCCGCTGACAGCAACCGCAGCAGACGCGCAGGGCAACGTTTATCCGACCATCTTCAATATGTCTGCTTACTTCAGCGGCGACTGCGGAAAAAGCACTACCTACAACTGCTTCCCCGATGGTTCTATGGGTATTTTCGGAACGGGAGCGATCGAGGACTTCTCTCTGCTCAACGGCAAGTCTACCGCTCCGTGGTACAAGGACATGAGCGAAACCATATCGAACAACTACATCAACAAGATCGCTGTTGAATACGGCGTGACTCATATCGGCGATTACAGCTTCTATTTATCGGATCGTACCCGATATGTCTCGCTGTATAATGTTGACATCTCCAACACGGTCACCTCCATCGGCAAATACGCTTTCTATAACCAGAAGCTCGAGGAGGTCATCATTCCTCCGACCGTAACGCAGATCGGCGAGAACGCGTTCGGCAGCATGGAAAATCTCAAAAAGATCACCTATTACGGCGATCCCGATTCGATCACAAACTGGGATTCTATCGTGACCTCTCCGGTTACCGTACATATCCTGAAAAATTACAGTCACGCAAACACCTCTCGTGTCACCTTTGTCAGCGATATGGACGATCCGTATTCGGCGGTCGGAGATAAAGAGAGAAATATCGGCGCTTACTACGGTTCTTCCAACAGCAAGGTGCTCGGCGGCGCGGCTCCGTTCATCATCGTCGGTAAATTCGACAACGTCAAGAAGTCCGTCACCTACGGCAATACCGGCTTTGCCACCTGCGTTCAGTACGGAACAGAGACGGTCGGCTCTTCGAACAAGGTATTCCCCTCTTATTATCTGTTGACCAATAACGCTAACGGCAGCCTTAACAGAGTATCCTTCAATTTCAGCGAAGAAACACAGGAGAGAATTGCCGGCAGCGCCACGGGATATGACGCTTCTCCCTTCTCGGATATGTCTCTGAATATTTCTCACGAATATGTCGGTCCCGACACCGTCAAGATGATCTACACCCTGAAGAATAATACGAACAGCGTCATGGAAGGCATTAAGCTCGGCAGTACCGGCGACATCAAGATCGGCGCCGACGATCAGGCGGCGATCACGCCGATCGTAGATAACAATAAGCAGATCGGCTTTTATATGATTTCTAACAACGAGGATTATGACGAAAGCGAATCGGGAAAATTCTCTACGTTCGGCTTTATCGGTAAGAATGTCGAAAAGACACAGGGTTCCGCAAACGAAGGGTACTACGACGGCGCGACATATTTTTACGGTACCGCAGGAGCCACCGTTCAGTCATCGGCAACAGGATCGAGACAGCTTACGCTGCTTCCGGAGCGAATCTTTACCCCCGGTACGGGAGCTATGACAGATAATACTCTCCCGAGAGGTGTCGACTCGGGTATGTCCTATTTCTGGGATGATATAACGCTTGAGTCAGGTGAAAGCAAGCAGTTCGCGGTTCTGTTCAGCGTATACGGCGCTATGGATGATGAATACGCGCAGGAGCCTCCAAAGGAAGACAGCAAAACAGCAGATGATGACACCACAAAGTTTTTGAATGTCACATGGATGAACGGCAATCAGAAGCTCTGTGATCAGAGCATGAAGCCGAATGAAGTACCCGCCTATCCGTTGACGGATCCGGTAAAACAAAAAGCCCCGACCGATCCGAAAAGCTATAGCTTTGTCGGCTGGAGTACAAATCCCTCGGCATCCCAGCCCGATACGATCTCTGCGATCCAAGCGGATACGATTTACTACGCTGTATATAAAGAAAACCGCCTGTTCAAGGGACATTCGTTATCGCTTGACGGTGACATCGGTCTGAATTTCTTTGTTGATCTCAGCAACGAAGGAAATGTCAATCCCGAAAATGTGACGATCAAATTTGAATGGTTCGTCAACGGCGAGAAAAAACAGCAGACTTGCACACTTGACGCTGAAATCATGCGTACGGTCAGAGATAAAGACGGTCAGGATCATAACTACTACTTAGCCAAATGCAAGGTTCCGTCCGCTGAGATGGCGTATAATATCCATGCTGCCGCGGAAATAAACGGTAACCCTCACTGGGATAAGGACGTCTACAGCGTCAAAGATTACTGCATGGATCTGATCGAAGAAACCAACGATACCGACTTAAAGAATCTTGCAGAAAAAACATTGAATTACGGCGCAAAGTCTCAGATCATCTTCCACAGAGAGAACGCCGATCTCGGTCTTGCCGACGCTCGTCTCACGCAGGAAAAGAGAGAGGCGATCGCAAACCAAATGAGCGCCATCACTCCGGCAAACATTCGCGCGACTATCAACGCGCAGAATAATAACGAACCAAAATCCAACATGAACGACGCTCCTCACGAATCCCTGCAATATGCAGGATCGTCTCTTGTATGCCTCACCACCACCTCTCTGAGGCACTACTATAAGATCACGGGAGAGGGATATCCCATAACGGCGGAAGGAGGCTTCACCTTCCACGACGAGAAAGACGGATTTATCTACTTTGAATACACAGACATATCCGCACCTTCCCTTGACAAATTCATTCCGTTTACGATCAACGGTATCACTTACAAGTTTTCCGCTCTGGATTATGTGGGCAACACTCTCCTGAGCGAAACATCTACAAACGAAGAAAAAGAATTGGCAAGATCGCTGTATCTGTATAACACGGCGGCAAACGCCTATTTTGACAAACAGACAAGCTGAAGGAGGAAGTATGACAGTGAAAAACGAAGATTATGAGCGCGCTCAGCTGACCATAACCGAATTTGACTATGAGGACAGCATTACTACCTCCGGCGAACCCTCAAAAAGATATGCACAGGATGTATATGAAACTCCCGGGGTTCCCGACAGCGCATGGTAAATTGTTCACAACGTTAACCTGAGGAGGATTCGTCCCCTTCGAGTTTATGACGGCGCAGCTTTTTGTATCAATAACGATTGGGGGAGTATCTCGATGATACTCCCCCTTAACGTTAACAGCGAACTTTCACAAAAGCAAAACCGCCCTGTCGGGCGGTCTTACTTGATGAAATATTGATTATAACTATTTTCAATAGGTATTTTTCGTATTCAATTTTATTGCAGTTTTGTTTTGTTATCAGGCGTAAGCCCGATCGGAGTGTCCGATGGAATAGTCAACACACTCACTTGATTTTGTTACCATTGTCAATTGAAGAGTCGGCAATAACTCATGCAGGAGAACGATAAACCCGTTGGGTCTTCCGTCCGGCATACCTGTGATGAGCTTTGTTGCGTTCATTTTCCGTGCGAAACCGGCTGCCGCCGCGGGAGCATTTTTCTCAAATAAGATCGTCATATCGGCGGAACATTCCTTTGCCGCGTTACAGAGATATTCATATTCCTGCGCGCTGTCGGCAAAGTTATCTTTCGGGTCGTGTACGCTGAGCACGTGAAGCGATAGGTCTTCTTTCTTTGCTTTTTCACAGCCTTCCTGAATCAGACGCTCACAGTCATGCTGGGCGGTCACACAAACCAGAACAGACGGTTTCTTCTCGGGATACATTTTTTCACCTCCCTCGTCTGTGATGATACTATCATAACACGGATATGTGACGGAAATTGTAAGATCAAGTGAATATTGTGTGAACGTTTCGTAAATAGTGATCCTGTCAGGCTAACCAAAAACAGAATGAATATTTTGTTGATATCACTAATTTTTTCTTGCATACGCATATGTTATAATATAAATGTAAAAATTTATCCTTTCAGGAGGGAAGAAACATGACATATAAAGTAGGAATCGATTTAGGCGGAACCAATATTGTCGCGGGCGTTGTCGACAACAAGTACAACATCATCGCGAAGGCGGAATGCAAGACCGCTGTTCCCCGCCCCGAGGCGGAGATATGCGATTCGATGGCGGCTGTCGTCAAAGAAGCGCTGAAAAAAGCGAAGGTCAAGATGGAAGACGTCGCTCACATCGGCATCGGCGTACCCGGCGCGGTCAACCCCGAGACCAGAGTGGTAGAGACCTCTCCGAACCTGTTCTTCCAGAACTGGGAGATCGCCGCGATGATGGAGGAAAGACTGCATAAATATGTTAAGGTAGAAAACGACGCAAACGCTGCGGCTCTCGGCGAGTTCTTAGCGGGCTCCGCGAAAGGCTCCAAGAACGCGATCGCTATCACTCTCGGCACCGGCGTCGGCGGCGGTATCATTATCGACGGCAAAATCTATTCCGGCTCCAACTACGCGGGCGCGGAGCTCGGTCATATGGTCATCGTCAAGGACGGCAACCAGTGCGGCTGCGGCAGAAAAGGCTGCTGGGAAGCGTACGCTTCGGCTACCGCTCTGATCAACATGACCAAAGAAGCGATCAAGAACGAAAAGCCCGAGTTCTCTTATATGCTCAATGCGGTAAACGGCGACCTCGATCAGGTCAACGGCAAGACCGCTTTTGACGCGATGAAAGACGGCGACGCGACCGGCACTGAAGTCGTCAATAAGTTTGTCAGCTATCTCGCAACCGGTATCGTTAACGTTATCAATATCTTCCAGCCCGACGTGCTGTGCATCGGCGGCGGCGTTTCCAGACAGGGTGAGACCCTGCTGGCTCCGCTGAGAGCGATCGTCGAGCAGGAGAGATTCACCAAGCACAACGAAAAGCAGACCATCATCTGCGCCGCGACCTTAGGCAACGACGCCGGCATCATCGGCGCGGCAATGCTGTAAAAACAAGGATTTGTTTTATTGAAACAACTCATATCAGGGAGGGCTTTTTGCCCTCCCTTTTGTTTGATATATATGCTAAATTCAGGGAGGGCGTGGAAGACCTCCCCTACAATTATGTTTTCCGATCTTTTTGAAGTGGAGTTCTATTCAACTTCTATTTGACGATGACGCTCAGCCGTGATATAATTTCGACAGAAAATGACAAAAGGAGCGAATCTCATGAACCTTGATCATATCAAAGTAAGCTATTTCAGCGGATATATCCGCAATTTTAAGAAGCTTTGCACAGAGCTCGGGATCCCCGAAGGTCTCTCCAGAGCCGAGCGCGAAGAAAAGATCCTTCAAAACGCCTACGCAAAGTGGGGTACAGAGATGCCGAAGTATCTGTGCGGTGCGTTCGCGTTCGCAATTGCCGATGATGAACGAAAGACACTGTATGTCGCCCGCGATCAGGTCGGCCAGAAGCAGATGTTCTACACCACCGTCGGCAGCGAGCTTATTTGCTCGGGCGATATTGACGCGATCGTTAATGATCCCCGCGTGGAGAAAAAGCTCAACATGCGGATGCTCCAGCAGTATCTCTTCTACGGCTATCCCATCGGTGAAGAAACCTTCTATGAGAACGTCTTCAAACTTCGTCCGGGTCATTGGATCCTCTGGGATGGTGAACAGATCTTATTACATCGGTATTTTCGCCCCGATTTCTCTCCTGACAGGAGCAAGTCCATCGATGAATGCGCAGAGAATCTGCGCAAGGTCATCGGCGAGATCTTAGACGAAGAGCGACAGGACAAGGAGATCCCTTATAAGGAATCTTTCCTCTCCGGCGGCGTGGACTCCTCCTATCTCTTGGCGGCGGGCGACGCGCAGGCGGCAAACACTGTCGGATACGCGGAAAGCGGCTTTGACGAGTCCGCTCTCGCAAGAGAGACCGCGAAGATCCTCAACAAGAATTTCAACGTCAAGCTGATCACCCCCGAGGAATACTTTGAGAGGATCCCCACCGTTGTGGATAAGCTCGGTCAGCCCTTGGGTGACGCTTCCGCGGTTGCGTTCTCTTTAGGCTGTCAGGCGACAAAGGAACATGCCGACGTCGTCTATTCCGGAGAAGGTATCGATGAGTTTTTCGGCGGCTATAACGCGCACAAACGTCATCTTCCCGACGACTGGATCTATCTGAGCTGCTCCCACATCATGTCTCAAGAGGTCGTTCGTTCTCTGATGAAAGACTATGACGAGAATACCAAAGCGGCGGATCCTATCCTCCCCTTGTGGGAA
>CAZPOG010000036.1:0-14292 GCA_964588105.1 uncultured Ruminococcus sp.
TTAATGATACCGCAATAGAGATGATCAACAGGCTGAGAGAGGAAATGTATCTCGGCGAAGAAAGTCCTCTTATACCTGACGAGAACGGCGATGTGCTGAAGCCTGTTAATCTCCTCAGAAGATTCTACCGATTACAACGGGCAGTAGGAATACCCGAGGAAGAACTGAAAGGCCTCCATGCGTTACGCCATACATTTGCAACCACCTTGATTAACGGAATAAAGCAGCCCGATGGAACTATAAAGAGCTTAACCGTAAAACAGGTTGCCGATCTTCTCGGGCATACCACAACAGAGATAACAGAGCTTTACTATGTAAAGAAAGACAATACCAAATTAGAGGGTTTGACAGACGCCTTCAATCTATAATTACAGAGTCTAATAAAACGGATTTTGAGCATAATTAACGCCACTGAAACGGTGAAGTTTCGGTGGCGTTTTCGATACGGTTTCGAGAGGTACTTCTCGGATGCTACTACTGTACTGCTATGAGAAAAATTTGGGCAAAATTTCTCCCGAAACGATAACAATTAAGGCACAAATAAGGCTCTCGGCAAAGTGCCGAAAGCCCAGTGTTTAAGCCAAAGTCAGCTGTAAAAGGGTACAAAAAAAGCAACCTCCTTGACCATTTGGAGACCACTGCTCTACCAACTGAGCTATACCCCTAAATATTTAGTTGTACGAGTAGGTGTCGCGCGTGTGTGCGGCGCTCCTTTTCGTGCGAAAAATAGTATAACATCAACCCTTTAAAATGTCAAGAATTATTTCTGAAATCTGTTACATATCCCAGGTCGATTCTACACGTTTTTTCCTCGATTTGAGCCTTTAGGGATTAAAACCCCGTTTTTACGACTTTCGGCAGTTTTTTCTTTCTTTTCTGCCGATTTTATAAAATTATCTAATTGCGACTATTCTGCGGCTGAACTATGATATAAATAGAAATCAAACTTAAATACAACATACAAAGCGCATATTATAATATGTTGTGCAAAATAAATCGATGTGCTATAATCTAAAAGATATAGGCGTCGAATAAAGGTATCATAAATAAACAATCGCCGGAGGTCTTTATGTTTAATGATGTTGAAACAAACATTAAAATGTTAAAAGGTGCATATAGAAAGCTGAAAAGCTATTACTATTATAATAAAAACTTTGTCTTAATGCGAAAAAAGATCTCCGAATTTGAGAGCAATGCTCAAAACATGGAAGAAACATTCCATACTATGGCGACTTCATTATGCCATCCTCAAACTATGCAATCAAAGACCTTTTTCTCTGACTTGATCAGTCGGATTGATTTCTATGTTTTACCAAAGAAATTTGAAACCCTAAATGCCTCATCAAAAACTCTGGTCACTAATTCACTACAACGAGATAAGAAAATGAAAAGCGTTAATTTTTTTATGAACGCTCCAATCGAAATCTATATTCTGGATACACTATGGACTGTGTTTGCAGGAAAGATGGATAAGGATAAGAAAATTCTGTCTTATGATGTGTATGGTAACACGCTAAACATGTCTGTCCTTTATTCCAAAGAAGGAAAGATTGAGTATGAGAATAGAATTCTGTTTAATCGGTATTTCAATCGTTACACAAGTTGGCGCAATAATGCTTTCAGTGTATTAGAAAAGAATTATGATCAAGGAAGAGATTCTATTCTGGTATCGCTTGATATAAAGTCATATTATTATTCTGTTGCATTTGATTTCAGTAAACTAAAAAAATACTTTAATGAGCATGAATTGCTAAAACGAATCAGTACATTAACGCGTTTGCTAAGACAAATATATGCAAGATATTACGAAATCATCAAACCGTTTCGCAAGGATTTAAATCATCTTAATAAAAATGAGTTCCCATTGCCTATAGGATTGTTTAGTTCAATGGTTTTAGGAAATGTTTATTTGAAGGAATTTGATGATAGGATTAGACGTCAAGAAGATGTTATTTACTATGGTAGATATGTTGACGACATTTTATTAGTATTTAATAAAACCTTAAGTAACGCTAATTCAAGTAATAAAGATATCCTATCGGATCTGTTTTTGAGACATAGCATTCTAAAACAAAAAGGATCCGATTATCTGGTTCTTGGATACAAGTCATTAAGAATTCAGAGCGAAAAGATTAAGGTAGTATATATTGATCATAATGAATCAAGGGCGATTATCGATATATACAATAACACTATCAGAGTTATTCCCAGTCAATTGGAACCAATACATAATCCCGGTTTATTAGTTTCAAATCTTGATGCAGCAGCATATAACATTGAAAACTTCGGGAAAGAATATAAAATAAGAGATATTGGTTTTTTAGGTATTGATTCATTCAAAGTTGGACGATTTTTTTCGGCATTACCGTATAGATACTCTAATGTTAATACATTTGGAAAATCCATCAATACTGAAATAGAGCAGCACATTAATCAGATCACTAATTTTTTGGCAGGAAGTCAAGCAATAGAGTATTATTCCAATTGGTTGAATTATATGTATTTCTTAGTGATAACTCAAAGAAATGTACAATTACATTCATTCATAACAAGAATAAAAAAACAGATATTAAGCTTAAACGGAAGTTCTTTAGAAAAGACAGCTTATAAAAAGGTCAGGTCACTAAACAAGAAAGTAAAGGATACTCTTCTGGAACACCTTGATATCTGTTTGAATGTATCTTTAGCAGTAGATATTAAAATGGCAACAAAGCATTTTAATAGTAAATTAACATCTGTTCTGATATACATTAATTCAAATATGTTTGAACATGCATTTGTTGCTTTTCCTTTAGCAAACTACTTAGAATACAAGACTGCGGTTTCCTATAACAAAATGAGACTTGATGAACTTGGAGGTTTTCCTCAATCATTGAGATCATCTTTCAAGTTTATTTGGTCACCGAGGTTTATTCATTATGATGAATTCACAGTATTATTATTCTATTATTATCATTACCAACATAAAGGAAAAATGTATTATCGGTCAGCTGATAACTTAATTAATCTGTTCTCTGATATAAATCATATGAGGTATTCTCCGTTTGAAGTCGGATTTCAGTATAAAGAAATAGGTGGGGAGTATCATTTAGGAAAACTTTTTATACCAAAGCAGCAAGACAATCCTCCCGAACAAGTCAGTATTGCTGTCGGCAGCATTGACATTACTCCGGATAAATGTATTCGAGGTTTTGATAGATGGAAGAATATCACGATAGATGATAAAGAACAGTTATGGGATATATTGCGAGAATCATATAAAGTATTTAGAGATAACAGTAAAGATAAAACTCCTATGGTTCTGGTGCTGCCCGAGCTATACTTTCCTTTCTATTGGATAAATGACTTAATCAGATTTGCTAAACGTTCCCAGATTGCAATTGTTACAGGAATACAATACTTAGGGGATGAAACGAATCGAAAGTATAACTATTTGGCAACGATTTTGCCTTTTACTTCATCCAAGAAACAGTATAAAAACGCTTTTGTTCAAATAAGAGAAAAGAATGATTACTCCCCTATTGAAATCGAAGAGCTAGAAAAGAAAGGCTTATCTTGTCGAAACAAGGACGTAGCAGAATATCAAGTTTTTCATTGGAAAGGGATAAGGCTATCATCGTTTGTTTGCTTTGAATTAACGGATATAACGGCAAGGGCAATATTAAAAGGACAATGTGATATAATTGCAGTTTCGGTTTTTAATCGAGATACTACTTATTTTTCCAATATTATTGATTCCAGCACAAGAGATTTACACGCCTTTATTGTACAAGCTAATACCTCCCGATTAGGAGATTCACGTGTAACAGGACCGTACGACAGAAATAACAAAGATATCTTCAAAATCAAGGGCGGAGAAAATGATCATGTAGTAATTGGTAATATTGATTTTAAAGAGTTGAGGGATTATCAAAGAACAGGACATCAAGACAGTTCTGACGATAAACCAAAGATAAAGCCCTTTCCTGCTAGGTTCAAAACCAAATAGATCATAAAGCATGAACACCCGTGTGATCAGGTTATTTTGTATTCGTAGAATAGCTGAACACATTATATTGTTGTTTTGCAGTATTGACTATTGCTTTGCGTAACAGAGTGTGATAGAATACTGATTGATAACAATGTAAGAAGTGAATGACTTGGACAACCATACTAAAGAACAGCGGCACAGAAATATGCAAGCCGTGAAGAATAAAGGCTCGAAGATCGAAGTGTCTCTGCAAAAAGAGCTGTGGCATAGAGGTCTGCGTTATCGCAAGAATGCCAAAACCGTTTACGGTAAACCCGACATTGCGTTTATCGGCAAGAAGGTAGCGATCTTCTGTGACAGCGAATTCTGGCACGGTTACGATTGGGAACACAAGAATCTCGAAATCAAATCAAACAGAGATTTTTGGATTCCGAAGATCGAACGAAACATGGCCAGGGATCAAGAGGTCAACGCGCAGCTTGAAGCAGACGGTTGGCTGGTTCTTCGATTCTGGGGTAAGGAAATAAAGAAAGACCTGCAGCGTTGTGCAAATCAAATAGAAAAGGCGGTTAAGGAAAGATGAGTAAATACAGGTCGATTGATTTGTTTGCCGGTATCGGCGGAATCAGACTGGGTTTTGATAAAGCGTTCGGAGATGATATCGAAACGGTATTCGTCTGCGAATGGGATGAAAACGCTCAGAAGACTTACAAAGCAAACTTCACGGATGATTTTGAGATTGCCGGAGATATCACCAAGATACCCGAGAGCGAAGTCCCGGAGTTCGATATCTGTTTAGCGGGCTTTCCTTGCCAGGCTTTCAGTATGGCGGGAAAACGACAGGGTTTTGATGATGATTACAAAGGAACCTGCCGAGGAACGTTGTTTCTGGATGTTGCGCGTATTTGCGATTATCATAAGCCGAAGGTTATCTTCTGCGAGAATGTAAAAGGTCTGTATATTCATGACAGAGGCAGAACCTTCAAAATCATTAAGAAGACCTTTGAAGATTTAGGTTACACCGTATATTATAAGGTCCTTAACAGTAAGGATTACGGGGTCCCTCAGAATCGTGAGAGAATCTACTTGGTTGCTTTTCGCAATGATATCAATCATGAAGGATTTGAATTCCCGAATCCGACGGATGATACAAAAACTCTCTGGGATATCAGAGAAAAGGATCCCGTTCCAGCTAAGTATTATATCAGCGAAGTATATCTGGAAACGCTGGTCAGACACAGAGACCGCCATATGGCGAAAGGAAACGGCTTCGGTTTTGAAATCAGAGACTGGGGAGATATTGCCGGCGCCATCGTTTGCGGAGGCATGGGCAGAGAGCGAAATCTTGTAACGGATAACCGTCAAAAAGATTTAGTTCCCACAACTCATATAAAAGGCAGAATTAATCCTTACGGCATCAGAAAAATGACGCCGCGTGAATGGGCAAGATTACAGGGTTATGATGACAGCTTTGTCCTTCCTCTTGCCGATACACATATCTATAAGCAGCTCGGTAACAGCGTAACCGTACCGGTAATTCAAGCAATTGCTGAAGAGATAAAGAAGACATTAAATAAAGAGGCTCAATAAGAGAGCCTCTTTCATCTTATAGCCTATAGATGTATCCACCCATCGGGTTTTCTGCTGAAGGTCTTATGTATACGATATCCATACCTGTATCTTGACGGAGTTTTCGAAGGGTTCTTTCCCAATCCCTAACCCCCGCTACGACTTGGAGCTTGTAGGGATCAATCAGTTCATTGGGATGTGCCAGAAAATACGCTTTCAGCTTTTTCTGAGCTCCTTTGAGTTGCATAATCTCTTTCATCAAGTCTGCTTCGCTGTCGGAGAAGAAGCTTTTCTTTCCTCCGTTGCAATCGGTACATAATGTCCAGAGATTATCAATGGTGGTCGGACCACCCATCTCAACAGGTATTTTATGATCCACAGCCAGCTTTACCCCGTCTTCAATACCTCGACCGCATCGTTGACACCTGGAGTTATCTCTTTGTAAAACAGCATATCTGAGTTTGTCGTTGATAGGATTACGAATTTTTGGGACTGTTACGGGTTCAGAGCTTAAAAGAATATAACCCGTTTTTGTGGCTTCAATTCCCAGACCTGTCTCTTGTCTCAGTGAACGTAAAGCACGCTGCCAGTCTTGTATATTACCAGCTACTTCTCTAAGCGTCTCGCGTGGGATATCTTCCCCTATGTGTGCCAAAAAGTATTGGTGGAGTTTTGTTTTTGCGCTTGCCATTTCAAGTACTCCCTTCATCTGGATATAATAATTCTATCAAATCTTAAAGAGTTTGTCTATATTTTAGGAAGAAAATGAAGAAAGTTATTAGTTTGTTTTCAGGCATAGGCGGTATCGACCTCGCTTTTCAGCAGGCGGGGTTTGATATCGTATGGGCAAATGATATTGATCGAGAAGCCTGTAAAACATATCGAGCCAACTTCGGTCAGAATTCCGTTGTTGAATCCGATATCAGAGCAATTCAAACTAAAGATATTCCCGTAGCGGAAGTGATCACGGCGGGATTCCCTTGCCAATCATTCTCTGTATGCGGCAACAGGAAAGGCTTTTCCGACAGCAGGGGTAACCTTTTCTTTGAAGTTATGAGAGTTGCCGATGCCGTGAAGCCCAAGATCATCTTTTTGGAGAATGTTGCAAATCTTGTAGACCATGATAAGGGGCGAACATTTAACACGATCTTTAACGAATTAGCGGGGAGAGGGTACTTTATCCGTTACCTTATTGCCGACGCATGCGATTACGGGATTCCTCAACACAGAACCAGAACATATATTGTCGCTTTTTCGGATGAGATGCAATGCAGCACATTTGAGTTTCCCGATAAAAAAACATTGACTGCGAATATCTTTGATATCATCGATAGATCTCAACGAGCGGAGGATCGGTATTATCTGAATCCTTCTTCTGCCAATTACCAACGGATGTCGGCATTTATAAAAGATACGAATCAGATTTATCGCTTCTCGGATTACGGCATCCAATCAAGCCGAGACGGTATTTGCTTTACGCTCAAAGCAAATATGGGGACATGGTATAATCGTGTCCCGATCATAAAAGATGATTTCGGAATACGAACGATAACGCCGTACGAATGCCTGGCGCTGCAAGGCTTCCCGAAAGATTTTGTCTTTCCCGATATCGTGGAAAAGAGCCAATATAAGCAGTGTGGCAACACAGTTGTTGTTCCTTTGGTTTACGAGATCACAAAAGGTTTTGCACTTGAATAAAAAGATAAACAGATCAGGTACGATACTGTCACCTGATCTGTTTGTTTTAAGAAGACAACAATTACAAGTACTATTATAAAGAATTTCAACAAAAGTTAAATTGAATAGCAATTGGTGTTATCTGAATCTACACGTTGTTCGTGTGTGTTGAAAATCTTTCTTTATAGGATAATTATTTAAGGGAAAGATCTTCATTAATGATAATTCATAATACTCTCTAACTATAGTTTATTCACTCGCTTTTCGTTGATTTCTGAATACAATAGAATGTTTTGGTTTTTATGATATACCTCGTTACTGACTATTACTTCATTGGTAATAAAAACATCTCGGACAGACCAATTACCTTTAGGTAAGTTGTAATGTTTGATTACGTCGTTAATGTGTTCTTTGATCCATTGAACACGCCTTTTATGTTTTGAAACAAAACACAGATTGGAGCCATTATCACAAAAAACTTTTTGGTATTCCTGATACATCTCATAAGAACTCTTCGTAAAAGAGAAGTCTTTAACTTCGCCTACGATAATTCGGTGTTTCAGGTTATTGATAATAAGAATATCAATATCGCCCAATGTGTTATTGTCACTTGAAGTTATCCATTTTCCATTAACCTTTTTAACTTTAGAGTATACCGTAATGGCTTGGATGCTCTCAAGTTTTTGTTTCACATCATCATTAAAGGTGTTTCCTCGTTTGTTTGAAATTTTACCTATAAGGGATTTTAGCTTCTCCCCAGACGCCTTATACTTACCGTCAAAGAGCAAATCAAGCGTAAACCAAAGAGAATGTGATAATTGTCTGTTGCCCCAGATTAACTCGTCATCATAAATGATTATCGGTCTGCGAGTAAACGAAAGCCTTCGATTGAATCTCCAAGGCCATATATCATTAGTGGAATAGCCAGCAGGAGGAACAGTATAGTCTTCTCGCTGAACTAATGATGTATCACGGATAATCATTTGAATAGTTTTACTTTTTAAGTCAGTGACCTGCTCAACTTTTTCAATTACATCGTATGATTTCATTATCTTTACATCAGCACTTATTCCGTTTCCAACATCAATTAGAGCTTGAACAAAAGTGAAAAGTTGTGTAAATGAGTATCCGTATTCATCAGTAAAAGCAACGTCTATCTCCGGAATATAATCCGCATAATACTTAGGAGAGAAAATATCAATATTTGGATTTGAGCGTGAAGATAATCGAATATTATAAGCCTGTCGCTGATAATTTGTGATGCGATGAATCTGTGTTTTATCAATGCCAATTCTTTGTGACTTTAGCATTTCAACCTTGCTATTGACAATTTTGTTATCAAACAGATCTTTATTGTATGCCCATTCGATAATAAACGAACAAATCGTCAAAAGATTCTCGTATTCTATTTCTCCGAAGTATTCCTTCCCTGTGGGTTGAGTTGCAGTTACATATTCGATTAAGAATTTTAATGCTACTGATAATTGATTATTGTCATTAAATGATTTATAGTATTTTTCTGCTTCTTCTGGATAACAAGCAACATCATAAGAGAATCTTTTTTGTGCTGTCATCATGGAACACATTACATTTTCTAAATCCAGATAACAAAGTTTGCATAATCTATTTCCATCCAGACAAGCGACCTTTTCTTTGAGCATTTCATAGAGAAATGATACTATATCCATACATAATGGTGCTTTGTCACTGTCAGCAATAACCCCATAAGGTATTTTCTTTTGTAACAATGCAAATTGTCCGATTTTGTCTAGTAATTCATTCACATACTCTACTGGTATAATTCTATCTTCTGAATATGTCGGTTTTAGATATGGGTTAGTACTAACATCGAGTGTGAATATTTTCTTTTTCAGTGGATTTTCAAAGCATTTTTCAATCTCATTATAGTCAACATCTCCGGAATAGCACTCTGATAATTTTTCCAGTATTAGGCATATTAGTTCTTTCTCGCGTGAGTTATCTTTCGCGACTAAGTTTTGAATGGCTTGTTGAGACCATTGAATAGAGAGCGTTTCTCCATTATTATCAAATGATAAATTATCGGATAGGTACCCCTCACTACTTGGTTCTTCACTAAAGAACTGTGTTACTTCCTCGCTAATAATAGTATTAATAACTATGGTCTCGTAAAAAAATGAAAGCTTTTCGATTGTTGACCTTAATTCGCCAAGCCAATATGTTATGAGGTCAAGTATACTATTCACCATATTATACTTGCCAATAGAGGTTGGTTCACACCCACACACCCATATATCAACATTCGAAAATCTGACGATATATTCTCTATTCTTTGATTGGGTATTGCGATAGATCTTTCTTTTTTTGTTTGTAAGTATGATTTCCTTAATGTAACGGCTTTTAGGAAAAGGAACTAATTGACGATCTTCTTTTTTTATAGCATCATTCAAATAATCAACCGCATCACCTATACCGGGCATGAAAAAAGTTTCATTAATGTTGATATCATCACTATAATAAAAAGAATAACCGTTACTGGTGTATAGAGAAATAGCGTCCATATCGCCATAATCGAAAGGAAGAGTTTGTATTTTACTTTTGCTATCTAAATATCTTGCTATGAAGTTAGCGTGATCCCATTCGTTTATGAAAATACACTCTAGTTCAAACGGCGAGATATGCAAACTTTTTTTACAATCTTCAGTAAAACCAACTGACATACCTCTTCCAAATGTGCTGATTATAGATAATGAATAAAAGTTTTCAGAATTGCATTTATTAAAGCTTTTTTGTATATACTCCCATCGATTATTAAAGTGATCATTGTTAAACGCATATGAAGTGAACATATCCATACAATCATAATCATGACCATCATCACAAAAAAATCTCACAAATAAAAGTCTGCTATCTGAAACGGTAAAAACACCTTCTTTATAGCTTTCAGTATTAAACAATTCAACTCCTTCAGCTTCTGCATCTACTAGGTTGTGTCCCATAAGTTTAAGATGTCTTTTGCAGTCTCTCCAAACTTCGTTATTGTATGCAGTAACCACATCGTGAAAAGCATCATATTCTTTAGCTGTATAAAGAATATAATAAACAAGAAATGTTGGCAACATTGTAGGATTCAATATGATAGCATCTGTATCAGTAATCTTAAGAAATGGTGAGTAAAAAAACAGATAATTGGTTATAGACTCATATTTTAAAAAATCAGAGTAATTATCGTTATTGTAAAATAGTATATCAGCATCATCTTGTAAGATTTCATAAATCAATTCAACATCAACAACTAAGTGTTCAGATAACTCCTTAAGTCTATTTGATGATGGGATATCGACCTCTGGTTGTTCATAATGATCGAGAGTGTCAATACCATAACCTAAATCTTCAATTATGCTATTAGATATACTAAGAATAGTACGAATCATAAGATAGCATTTGTTTTTGAAATCCTTATTGAAACTATTGGTATTCCTAAAGATGACGTTTATTAACTTTTGAAGATTGTATCCAATACTGGTATTAATTCCGGGAAAAATCCAGTAGTCACCAAAGAATTGAACACGCTGAATAAAAGGCATTTCAGCGGGATCAATAATCATTGAAATATCAGAATGTCTGTAATTCTTTATCAGGTTTTTGAATTTGCTCATGCTGATATAGTTTTCCGACTTATATGAACCAACTTCATGTGTAAGAATATCATTAATAATACTATCAAAGACAATGCTTTTATTTTGGTTATAAGGCAATAAATTGAGCGCAGATACTTTGAGTAAAATATCAACAATATTATAATCTCTAAGAGCTTTTATTATCTCGAAAGATATATTTTCATCATTTGAATCTGAATAATAAGTCATATTAGCGTTGATCCTCTCTTTTTGGTCTCGCAATGTTATTAATGAAAATGGTTGTAAGTGTGGTTGTATTTTGCAGCATTCGTTTATGGGCGACATATAAACGGTCAGTTTTGAATAGTTGTATTCTATCATGTTAACGCAAAAGTGTCAAAAAGCATTTTTTATTCAACATTTAGCTTGACTTATTCCTTGTCTGTGGTATTGTGTTGTGCTTGAAAGGGGCGCGATACTATGACTAACTTAGAGTACTTCTACTTCGGGAACATTAATCCGAGCGATTACCGGCAAAGTGCTGAAGTTAGGAAGAAGCTGTCGGCGATGACGGCGCTGATCGAGGAGTTATCATCTATGTCGGAAAAGGATCAGCAAAAAGAAAAGATCACCATGCTTGCTGAGAGGCAAACGGAACTGATCGCTCTTGCAGAACGCGACGCTTATCTCGAGGGTCTCAAGCTCGGTATTAAGTTGGCAACAGAAATATACACAGACAAATGACAGCGGAGAGGACAAGAGAGTCCATCTCCGCTGTTTGCGCGTGTGTGAGATGTTCAGTCGACAAAAGGAAAAGTAATCGCCTCACAGATGAAAACGCGCTACAGGCGATTTGTGAGCATTTGTGAGGGGGTTGTGGCAATCTGTAGAACCGATGATCATTTCTCAATTATCTGCTGCGTGGAGTAAAAAATGCTACGCCAAACAAAGAAGACACCCCGCCGAAAAGCGAGGTGCAGATGCGTTGGTTAATCTTCGTTATCATCGAACGAGAACTCGTTCAGCTCCTTGAAATCGAGGAACTCGGCCAGTGTCATATTGAACGCGGTTGCGATCTTATGCAGGTTCACAACACCCGGATTTCCGGTCCTGCCGTTGACGATGTTGTCGATGGACGACTGGCGCACATTGCTCATCTTGGCGAGCTGATTGATCGAGATCCCGCGCTTCTTGCACAGGCTGCGAATGCGCTTTGCGTACAAATCAGCGTAAATCATATTTCCACTCCCATACTGTCATTATTACCTAAATTCCGTTAGTTAAATGATAATATGGGATTTTTGAAACTTACCTAAATATAGGTTGACTTTGAAAATAATGTCAGCTACACTGATATTACTTAGATATAGGTAATAGAGGTGGGCTTATGGCAGCGTGTACATTCTTCGGCCATCGGGATTGTCCCGAGAGCATCAAGGGGAACTTGAAAAAGGAGATAGAACGGCTGATTTGTGATCAGCAGGTCGATACCTTTTATGTCGGTACCCAGGGCGGCTTTGACCGTATGGCATACAGCGCACTGAAGAAATTGTGCAATAAGTACAGCCATATCAAAGTGTACCGAGTCCTCGCGTATATGCCTCGTAATGACGCTGTGTCGAAAGATAACGCTCAGAGCGAGGATACCATCCTCCCGGAAGGGATTGAGCACGTACACCCGCGTTACGCAATCGTTTGGCGCAATAACTGGATGATCGATCACAGCAAGTATGTCATAGCCTATATCACTCATCCCACAGGCGGTGCATACCGGGCGGTGGAGAGGGCGAAGAAGAAAGGCAAAAAGGTAATCCAGATAGAGTATTGAAACATCATATGGTTAGTGATAAAATACGAAAGGAAGTATGTGAATTAGTGAGGATCCTTCCTTCCCCAAAGAGTATTATTTCGAGTCGTCTGCTTCAGATTCTAGGGGATTAGGGAGGTATTAGGATGATAAATAGTTTTGGATTCTAAGGAGATAAATAATATGGAGAGAACTGATATTTTAAATCGAGAAGTAGATGTTAAGCGCTTGCTTGCGATCATAGATGCCTTTTCATCAAAAAAAGCAAACACAGCTTTTGCAATAAACGGCGATTGGGGAAGCGGAAAAACTTTTGTTCTGAGTATGTTGGAAGAATCACTTGAGGAGATTCAAAACGAAGAAACAGCAATCAACAGATATTTAGTGTTTCACTATGATAGTTGGAAATATGATTATTATGAGGAGCCTATACTTGCGATTGTTGCCTCTATGCTCGATACACTAGACGAAAAAGTCAACGTTATTTCCGGTGAAATGCGAGCTAGGGTAATTACTGGCCTTAAGTTTATTGGGAAAACACTACTAAACATTGCTAATACTGTAGTCGAGGCAAAAACAGGTGTTGACATTGCTAACGAGTTTGAACAGATTACAAAAGCGCTTGATGAATCGAAGGAAAATGCAAATAAACAACATGATTATGATATATACTTTTCATTTAACAAAGTATTGAATTCTTTACGCGATACTATTTGTATGCTATCTGATCAGTATACCATAGTTTTTGTTGTTGATGAACTTGACAGATGTTTGCCTTCATATGCGATTAAGGTTCTGGAGAGATTGCATCATATTACGACTGATTTGCAAAACACAATCAATATTATTGCTACTGACAAAAAAAGATTGGGCAATATCATTACCAAAACAATTGGTGTTAAGGATGTTAATGAGTATCTAAAGAAATTCATAAAGTTTGAAGTTGCTCTGGATACAGGTGAAACGAATGAAGCTATTGAAATGAAATACCCTACCTATTTCGCTATGTTCGAGGGAGATAATAAAGAAGAAGCGTTTGAGTACTTACATGCATTTATAAAGAATATAGATATCAGGAGCATTTCCCATACAATTGATCTTGCTGAGATGGCGCATTCATTAATAGCTAAAGAAACGATGGATTATTCGGTTATGTGTATGGAAATCCTAGTTTTGATACTGGTATCTCATAATTATGATTTTCATAAGGAAAACAATTATGAGGAGGTTCATCACGATAACTTTTTACTGACTAGACGTGATGACTGGGTTGTCGCGTCACATATAAAAGAGTATTTGTCAACAAAGGCGAATTCTGAAAGATGGTCTCGTGTTCAAACAGTAACTGGTTCTTGGCGTTCTGAATTAACTGTAAATAGTAATTCGAGCTTCTATGATAAACTATGCTATTATTACAGTGCGATAATTGGAAGTAAGTCTGTAGTATGTTCAGATAGAACAACTATTTTTGAAGGGGAGCCACAGCTTGTGAAAAACAGCGATTATTTAACTGAATTTGAGGCTTTTGTCGCCTTAATCAATTAATAATGATTGTAGATTATTGCTTATTAAAGAAGTAGAGGGAGAAGGATGATCGAAGTTGTAGCGGCGCTGATATGGGACGGGGATCGGTTCCTGATCTGTCAGCGGCCGGAGAATAAGGCGCGAGG
>CAZPOG010000037.1:0-14204 GCA_964588105.1 uncultured Ruminococcus sp.
TGAACGCATTCGGTGCCGATACCGCCGAAGGGCTTGCCCGCTGCTACGGTAACGAGGCATTATATCTGAGATTGATCGGGATGGTCGTCAAGGAACAAAACTTTGACAATCTCGAGCGCGCGATCGCGGCAAACGATCTTAACGCCGCATTTGAGGCGGCGCATGCCTTAAAGGGCGTCTTGGGAAACCTTTCTCTGACGCCGATGTATGATAAGTGCAGTGAGATCACAGAACTCCTGCGCGCAAGAACCGAAACGGACTATACTCCAATGCTTGAAGATCTCCTTGACAAGAGAGATGAGCTCAAGGCGATGTGTGAGGGATAAAATAGCATTCTTCCGATAGACACAATGGTAAAACCGGGAGGGCGCTATGAACAAATTATTCCAAAAAAGAAAAATAAACAAGGCGACAAGGCTTTTGGCGATGCTCGTCTGCTTTGCTCTGCTCTTTTCTGCGGCGATACCCATTCTCGCTCAGGCACAGCCTGTCGAGCAAAAGATCGTCAAGGTAGGCTACTATGAGAACGAAGTGTTTCAAGAGGGAGCAAAAGAGGGCGCGGTTAAAGACGGTTACGCCTATGAATACTACCTGAAGCTCTCGGAGTATACCGGATGGAAGTATGAGTATGTCTACGGTACTTACGCCGACCTGTATCAACAGCTGTTGGACGGAGAGATTGATCTTCTGGCGGGGCTGGCGTATAAGGAAGAGAGAGAGGGTTTGATCGCGTATCCTCAGAAAAGGATGGGGCATGAAACCTACAATCTTGTCAAACACTCTCCCGATACGCATATTTCCGCCGATCCGGCTTCTCAGAACGGTTTGACATTCGGCGTGCTTGACAGCGCCATTGCGGGTGTTCTGCAGAATTATCTTGACAGCAACGGTATCGAAGCGACGGTTAAAACATTTGATGACTACGAACCGCTTTTTACCGCTTTTGACAAGCATCAGATCGATATTCTGGCGGCGGAGGATGACGGTGTTTATAACAGAAGCCGCGCGGAGGTTATTTGCTCTTTCGGTGAATGTGACTACTTCCTGTGTGTCAACATCAACCGCGAGGATCTGCTGGCAGAGCTCAACACCGCTGTGACGCTGCTCGAGGCGGAAGAGCCCAACTATTTGAATACGCTGGATAACAAATATTATCCTATCAAAGTTTCCAGCCGTTCTTTTTCCGAACCCGAGAGAGAATGGCTCGAAGAAAACGACAAACTCCGGGTCGGTTATCTGAACAATTTCCTGCCCTACAGCGATACGGGTAAAGACGGATGGGTGACCGGTATGGTCTCCGAGCTGATTCCCGAGCTCCTTCGCAGACTCGGCATTCCTGAAATCAGCGTATCTTATCACGGATATGATAATTACGATGAAATGATAGCCGATATGGGGGAGGGCGTGATCGACGTTTCGTTCCCTGTCGGCGGAGGGCTGTATTACTGTGAGGAGAACGGTATCTATCAGTCTCATCCCGTTACCACGATCCTTACCGATCTGGTGTATCTCGGCGAGTATGATGATAATACCGAAAAGAAGGTTGCCGTCAACGAGAACAACCGGATGCAGTATTATTATGTCAGCTCTGCTTTCCCGGACGCTGAGATTGCTTTTTATCCGACGATCGAAGAGTGTCTTGACGCTGTGCTCAGAGGCGAAGTCGGATGTACGGTGCTCAACGGTATCCGCTCGACAGAGTATGTCAAGAACAGCAAGTATAAGAATCTGTCTCTGCGTCAGATATCCAAAAGTGACGATAAAGGCTTCGGCGTTGAAATCGGCAACGAAGGACTGCTGAAACTGATCAATCGCGGTCTGAGCATACTGGGATCCGATTACTGCCAGAATTTAGCGTATCACTATACCGACGCGCTGTACAGCTATACGCTGATCGACTCGATCAGAGAGCACATCGGGCTGTACGCCGGTTTGTTGATTGCTCTTGCGGTACTGATCATATTCCTGCTGATGCGCGATTCCCGCAGAAAGAAGAAGCAGATCGCGATGGAGGAGAACTCCCGACACGAGCTTGAGGAAAAGAACAAGGAGCTTGCCGAAAGCCAGAAGGCGCTCTCCGACGCCCTGATCGCGGCGGAAAATGCCAACCGTGCGAAGACGACGTTCCTGAATAATATGTCGCACGATATCCGTACGCCGATGAACGCGATCGTCGGATTTACAGCGATGGCTGCGACGCATATCGACAACAAAGAACAGGTTCAGGATTATCTCTCCAAGATCTCTGTCTCCAGCCGCCATCTGCTCTCTCTGATCAACGACGTGCTGGATATGAGCCGTATCGAAAGCGGCAAGATGAAGATCGACGAGACGGATATCCATCTGCCCGATCTGATCCACGATCTGCGCACCATTATCCAGTCGAATGTCAAAGCAAAACAGCAGGAGCTGTTTATCGATACGCAGGATGTGAAAACCGAAGATATCATCTCCGACAAGCTCAGGCTCAGCCAGGTACTGCTTAATATCCTCACTAACGCGGTCAAGTTCACTCCCGCGGGAGGCACGATCAGCTTCCGTGTGATCGAAAAGCCGTCTGAGACAGAGGGTATGACGAACTTTGAATTCCGGATCAAGGACAACGGTATCGGCATGAGCGAGGAGTTCTTGGGATCGATCTTCGAGGCGTTCTCGCGTGAGCGCACCTCTACGGTCAGCGGTATCCAAGGCACGGGCCTCGGTATGGCAATCACCAAAAATATTGTCGATATGATGGGCGGTACGATTTCCGTTACCTCCAAGGTAGGAAAAGGCAGCGAGTTTGTTGTGGATATACCCTGCAAGGTCGGTGAAGCGTATATCGATGATCCCCGTCTGGACGAACTCACCGGTTTCAGAGCGCTGGTCGCGGACGACGATACCAACACCTGTCTGTCGGTTTGCTCCATGCTCAGAGATATCGGTATGCGTCCCGACTGGACCAACTACGGCAAAGAAGCGGTGATCCGCGCGAAAGAGGCCTTTGATCAGGGCGATAAGTTCAGGGTGTATATCATCGACTGGCTGATGCCCGATCAAAACGGTATCGAAACCGTCAGAAGGATCCGCAAAGTGATAGGGAACGATGATCCTATCATTATCCTGACCGCGTATGACTGGTCGGATATCGAGGAAGAGGCCCGCGAAGCCGGCGTGACCGGTTTCGTTTCCAAGCCGCTGTTTATGTCAGAGCTGAGATCCGCTCTGGCTCAGCCGTTCCATATTGTTGATACCAAGAACGAAAAAGAGTCTGATGAGATCGACTTTACCGGCAAGAGAGTTCTGCTCGCCGAGGATAACGAGCTCAACAGCATGATCGCGGTATCGATCCTTGAGGGCGTCGGATTCTCTGTCGACGTTGCCGAAAACGGTGAGGTAGCCGTTACCAAGATGAAGGATATGGACGCGGGCTACTATGACGTTGTCTTGATGGATATCCAGATGCCCGTGATGGACGGTTATCAGGCCGCGGGATTGATCCGTGCGCTCGACGATAAGCAAAAGGCGGAGATCCCGATCATCGCCGTTACGGCAAACGCTTTTGAGGAGGATCGGAAGATCGCTCTTGACGCCGGTATGAACGGTCATCTGGCTAAGCCTTATGACATTCCCGAAATGCTCAAGCTGCTCAAAGAAGTACTTGATAATCAATAATAGATCCTTTAATAAACAACAGCGCCGTAAGATAACGGCGCTGTTGCTGCGTTTCGCGGTAGTTTACATTTCTTTTTTGTTTGCTCTGAGGCGGTTGGAGAGGGTGACGTTGAAGCTCAAACCGTCTTCTTGGGGGATCGCTTCGATCGTACCGTTGTGGAGGATCGTGATACGCTTGGCGATCGAGAGCCCGATCCCGTGACCGCCTGTCTGGGAGGTTCTGGAGAGATCGGGACGGTAGAAGCGATCGAAGAGGAATTTGTAGTCGACGCTCTTGTCGATCTCACAGGTGTTGAAGACTGTCAGCGTGGTGTTGCGTAATTCCTTTTTCAGCTTCAGGCGGAATTCGCCGTTTTCACTGACATATTTGGAGGCGTTTTCGATCAGCACGGAGAAGAGCCGCTTCATCTGATCGGGATTGGCGTTGATGACAACGTTATCGTCGATCTCTTTGGATACCGTCGCGTTTTTGCTGCGGAAAACTTCTTCAAAATCAGCGCAGGTGTTCTCGGCGATTTTGCTCAGATCAACAGGACGGATATCGATGTTCTGATCGATCTCTTCCAGACGGTTGAGGGTGAGCAGCTCGTTGATGAGTCCGCCGATCCGCTCTACCTGTTCGGTGATGTTGTTGATCCATTCGTTCTCTCCGTCCTTGTAGGCGAGTACCTCCGCGTTGGCGGAGATGATAGCGAGCGGAGTCTTCAGCTCATGGCTGGCATCGGTGATAAACTGCTTTTGCATTTTGGAGTTTTCTTCGAACGGCCGTACCACTCGCTTGGATAAAAAGTAGAACACGATCGTGATGGCAATGACGAAGAATATCGATATCAGTGCGATCAGCAGCATCACTGCGCGCAGGGTATCCAGCTCCGAGGACCAGTCGAGCGCGATCACGATATCGTTGTTATCGGATACGCGATAGCGATATCCCTCATAGTATCCTGTCGAAGAGAAATCAAGCAGGATCTGATCCGATATATCGATGGCTTCCTCAGGGGTGAGGGTGATGTGTCTGGTGTCCGCCGACGCTTCACCGTCACGGTAGCTGACGATAAAATATCTCATTCGATAGCGGAATTCCTCGTCGTAGTCATACAGATAGAGATTGGAGATGCCTTTTGAGCTTTCCAGCTTTTCCCTCGACGGAAAATCCTCTCCGAAATCCTCGATCATCTCGGTCATGATATCCGCTCTTCGTATGGATTGGATCTGAAGCACGGCGCCGATGATGACGATCGTCAAAAGGAAGATCGCCGCGGTAGACGCGAATGCGGCAAGAACGATTTTTTTACGCAGTTTTTTCATAGTTTTTCCTCTTTGAGCGCGTATGATCCTTTTTCGATGATAATATTGACGTCGGAATGTATCTGTCTGAGTTTGTTTTTGAGATAAAATGCGTAAAGCTGGGCTTTGTCGGAGCTTTCCTTACCGCTCCATACCAGTTCGTTGATTTTCTCGCCGCTGTAAACAGTGTCGGGATTTTTGATGAAAAAGGAAAGAAGCTCCGCTTCGACATTGTTGAGTCTCAGACTTCCCTTGTCGGATTTCAGTTCACCGGAATTGGTGTCGAGCTCGATGTTGGAAGCTTTTATCACTTCATGACGGTAGCCGGTGTTTCTTCTGATCATCGAGCGGAGTCTGGCGACCAGCTCCTTCATCGCGAAAGGCTTTGCGAGGTAGTCGTCGGCGCCTGAGGAGAGACCCGTGATCCTGTCGTTGACGGTAGCCTTTGCGGTGAGCATCAGCACAGAGGTGTAGTTTCCTTCCTCGCGCATCTTCTGCAGTACCTCGATACCGTCCATCACAGGAATCATGATGTCCAACACCACTACGTCAAAGTAGTCGCTGCGGATCGCTTCGAGCGCTCTGCCTCCGTCATAGACCGCCGTGACTTCAAAGCCCTCCATCTTTAAGATTTCCGTGACCGCTACGGAGAGCTGTCTTTCATCTTCTGCATATAGTATTTTCATATTGATCTTCCTTTTATGTATTCTGGATCAGATCCCGGATGGTCTGCATGGTCAAATCCGTCGACGCCATCTCATCCGCGCATCGCTTGAGTTCGCCGACGATGAGGTCGGTGTTGTGGATATGCTTCTTGTATTTGAGCTGATGCTCAAGACTTGCCCAGCAATCCTGCGCGATGGTTCGAAGCTGGATCTCGACTGCAAGGGTCGGGATATCGCCGCAGTCAAAGGGAACACAGAGGATCATATGCAGACTGCGGTAGCCGTTCGGCTTGGGATCGGCGATATAGTCCTTTACCATGATGATCTCCCATTTGTCACATTCGGTGATCATTTCCAGTACGGTGTAGATGTCACCGACAAAATGGGTGATGATCCTCGCGCCTACGATATCCGAAAGATTTTTCAGCCCCGCTTCGGCTGTCTGAGGCAGGTTGTTTCTTTTGAGCTTATCTTTCAGACTGTCCGAATCCTTGATGCGGGTTTTCAGATGTTCCGCGAGCGCGGTCTCCGGATCAGAGCTGACGGTGTTGAGCATTATCTGGATCTGTGTGAAGAGCAGCTGTTCGATCTCCATCAGCCTTTGGGCGTAGATCCCGTAAAACTCTAAATCTTTTGCGTTCATTGTTTTCACCTTTTTACAAATTCTCGAATGGTTCTATTATATACGACATTTAATAAAATGTAAATAACATATAATAAAGATCATCAAAAGACGTTATGATCACTTTTTTAAAAATTTCGAAAAAAATAAAATTGTCCTTGTTTTTGTCCGTATTTTGTCATAGTGCCTCTGTTATACTTGAGTCACAGTCAAGGGAAAAACAAAGAAATCCCGACAACCACAACAAATCGAATCAAATAAAACGAAAAGGAGAGAAGAACAATGAAGAAGAACAACGTAACAAACAACAACACAAGAAAGAACAACATCAAGATCCTCGTCGCCTCGTTATTACTCGCTACCGTAGCCGCGGGAGCCGCGATCATCACCACCGCTTGCATCAGCTCAAACGCAAAAGAGATTCCCACAGAGGCGACTGTAGTAACCCAGGCGATCACAGAGAAAGCAACCTCCACTACCGACAAGGCTACCGAGCCTACCGAGAAGGAAACTCAGAAACCTACTCAGAAGCCTACCCAGAAACCTGCACAGGCTCCGACCCAGAAGTCTACGCAGAAGCCCACCGAAAAGCCCACACAGGCGCCGACACAGCAGCCTTCTGATAAACCCGCAGAGCCCACCGAGGCTCCCACCGTCGCACCCACCGAGGCCCCCACCGTTGCTCCTACAGAAGAGCCTACCCAGATCGAGACCGGCTCCTCCACCTATGAAGTCCTCAAAAGTGTGATTACATCCTCAGACGCAAAAGGCTATGCTATCACAAAGCTCGACGGACTTGACGGCAAGGTACTGATCCTCTCCTATGGCAAGGATAACGCGAACAGCTATATAAAGATTTATCAGATCGGCAACTGTGAGCTGACCGGTCTCGGAAAAATCAGCACATCCAACGGATCGTTATACATCAACAATGACGGCAACATGGCTCTCTACAAAGCAGAGAAGAACACATATTCCTACGGCGCAATCGTTGTAAATGACAGCGGCAAGCTGAGCGTAGATATTCAAAAGCAGGGCGTCGTCCCCTCCGGCGGCACTTATCCTGACATTCCCGGCGCTAAGATCAGCCTCTACGCCACTACCGATCTGTCCGCGATCCGTGACTTCTGAGAGGTGTTCGGCATTGATAACAGACAATTCCTATATTACGATATTTCCACAATCGGAATAACCCCCATATGACAGAACCGCCTGCGGCATACAGGCGGTTTTGTTATTGAAATGTTCTTTTGTTTATTCGAAGTCCCAGATACGGATACCGAGCTCTTCGATATATTTTCTCCCGATACAGCCCTCTGCGGGAGTGAGCACGATCTCACCCGTCAGACCGATGATCGCTTCCAAGAGATGTCCCGAGAGTATCTCGGGCTTTTTCTCTTCACCGTAATAGGCAAAGGACGCGTGCGCGTGGATATAAGGCTTTCCCTCATAAGAGGTGACGTTGCCGTCCAGCGACACCATCTCCATCAGGCAGCAAAGCTCACGCTGACGATAGACCTTGCGTTCGGTATCAAAAATGCCGACCTTCGCGCTGTCGCATCCGCCGATACCCTGTATCTGCGCAACTTTGATGTTTTCGTCTTCACAGAGCCTTGTAATCGATTCGATGATCTCGTCGTCCTTATCCAGACGGATATAGTATTTTTGATCAATTTTTCTGTATTCCATATGTTGCTCCTTTTCCTGTTTTTCTCAGTATACCACAGCGTAGAAATCATGTCAAAGCTTATCGCTAATGCATAATAGCATGGCTGTATTATACCGAGTCCTTTGCCGAAAGCGGTAGAAGATTGATCCGGATCACTTTACCGGAACACAGTAAGTATCATTAATTTTCTGTACTTTTTTCACACGGCGCGTATACTTCTCAGCCGTCAGCGGTTCGATTCTCATAAACGTCTTGACGATTTCCATAGCGATCATTCCGCCTATGATTTTTGCGCCGAGACAAAGCACGTTCGCGTCGTTGTGCTCACGAGCCAGCTGCGCGCAGAAAGGATCCTGACAGACGCAGGCGTAGATCCCGCTGACCTTGTTGGCGATCATCGCGCTTCCGTAACCTACTCCGTCTACAAAGATCCCTCTGTCGCATTCTCCTTTCGCGACAGATAAGGCTGCGGGAAGGACAAAATCCGACAGATCGCAGGACGCTTCGTCATAGGTTCCGAAGTCGACGACCGTATGTCCCTGAGACTCCAGATAGGCTTTGATCTCATATTTCATGGATGTACCGGCATGATCGTTTGACATAGCGATTTTCATAATAAAAGCACCTCCTTAAAAGATACTATCAGTATAGCATATAAAAGCAAAAAATTCAATTGAATATTCAGTTAATTGTCAGCTGATAAAGACCGGCAAACAGAGCGGTTTTGTACAAAATAATCAGACTGAAAAATGAAGAATACAAAGCAAAAAGCCCGCCACGCTGTGACAGGCTTTTCGCTTAGACGTAGAGTGAGTATGCTCTATCTATACGATACCGTTCACCTCGCTTGTTGCCAAAGTCAGAATAGATATGTGACATCTGCGCTCTCCCTGCGGATCTTCGCGCGCTTGAGCCTTGGCACGGTCGCCTTCAAATCCCTCACTCTACTATGTAAAAATATGAAAGACCGTCCCCTGATGGAGACGGTCTTCACATATAGACGTAGAGTGAGGGATTTGAACCCTCGGTACCAGAAAGGTACACAGCATTTCCAGTGCTGCTCCTTCGGCCGCTCGGACAACTCTACACGGTCAAATTGAATGCGCAATATTCAATTGCTAACATATTATATACAATTCTTCCGAAAAAATCAAGTGTTAATTTGATTTTTTTCATTTCGTTGGATTTCTTCCTTGGGTTGTTGCATAAAACTATGCAACTTTTCCTTTTTTCTCGCTATAAGTAGAAGAGTCGCAGGCTCTTCACACCTGTAGAAAGGAGAAAAAATGATACATCTTACCATTGACGACGACAAGCGGCTGTGGGTTGTGGACAAATACGGCAAGCTGATGGCGGACACCGGCGAGTATTTGCTCTATTTCGGCGAGAACGAGTTTGAAGAGATAGAGCTCAGCTGTGTCACCAACATCCACGGCAATATCATCCGTCTTTACAACACGGAGTTGATCGTCAGATCCGACGAAGAGCGTGTCTATCCTGTCAGCTTCACGCTTACGGACGACAGACTGGTCAGCGATACGATCCCCGTCGACGCTGAGATGACGTCCCGCGCGGGGGAGATCGCGGTATATGTCCGCTTCACTTATCAGGAGGATTGTGTCGGCAGGACCAACTGCGTCCGATTCAAGATCCGCTCCGGCGTATGTGAGGATCCTTGTCATCCCCAAACGCTTCGGGTGATTCCCAAGCCCGATCCGCAGGAGTTTTCCTCACCCGACGGCTACGATAGGGTAGAGGTCGCCGCGGTAGAGTCGGAGGATCTCACCGTCGTTCCCGAAGACGCGCGTCAGGTATTCCTTCCGTCGGAGAATCACTATTTCGGCAAGGTGACTGTGGAACGGCCCGATCTTTCGCTCGAGGATATCAGCGTCACGCCGTCTTCCGGTGAGCAGTATATCACCGCAGACGACGATCACTTCGCGATCCGCTCCGTCAGAGTCGCACCGATCTCTTCCGCAATAGATCTGCAGATCAAGCGCGCCGATCCCTCCACACAGGAGCAGACGATCACCGCCGACGGAGAGTATGTCGGACTGTCTCAGGTCAGAGTCAGCTCTGTCACTTCTTCGATCGATCCCAACATCACCCCGCTGAATATCCGTCGCGACGTTGAGATCCTCGGCGTCAGGGGAGAGATGGAGACGGCAGATATCACCGTTGAAGACGAAGATGACGATCCTTGTCTCGCGTACCTGTACGACTATGACGGCACGCCGGTCGCGACCTACACGGCGGCGCAGCTCGAAGAGCTCGAGAGCCTTCCCGTTCCACCCGCACACAGCGGACTGCGTTTTCTCAGATATAACCGTACCAAGGCGAGCATGATCGAGTATCTGACCGACAACCATACGTCGATTTCGGCGGGCGCGATGTATGAGACCTCCGACGGACACACGCGCATCACCGTATCGCCCGATCCTTCCAATCTGAGCGCAGAGCTTGTACTGAGTCTGGACCAGACGCAGGTGAATATCGACTGGGGCGACGGCAATACCGAGACCTTAACGGAGGTAGCGGCTGCCCGTACTCTGACGCACACCTATGCCCAACAGAGAGAATATGTCGTGGATATCGAGAGAGTTTACGGCAATGTCTATCTTGGTAACCGCACCGGATCCGCCCCGATCACCTCGCAGAAAGGTCTGCTGAAACACGTGGAGATCGGCAGAGGCTTTTTGCTTGCCGATAAAGCGTTCAGCGATTGTAATACGCTCGAAAGTGTGATCATTCCCGATTCGATCAATTCTCTGGCGATATACACCTTCAACAACTGTTATTCACTGCGGTTTGTCGTACTGCCCGATACGTTCGTAAGCTTAGCGAGCTATGTCTTCAACAACTGTTATTCGCTGCGCGAGGTCGTGTTTTCGGATCTGACGGCAGGTGTAAGCACCTACGCATTCCGCTATTGCAGTGGGCTTGAACGCTTTTGTTGTTCCCGCGTGCTGGGGAGTATCGGCAGAAACGCTTTCGAGGGCTGCTATAATCTCAAGAAAATTTATCTCGGAGAAGAGATGACATCAATTGCCGAGAGCACCTTCTCGGAATGCCGCAATCTTGTCACAGCAAAGCTTCCCGCGACAGTGACCGCTGTTTATAGGAATGCGTTCTATAATTGCGCTTCGCTTAAATGGGTCGAGCTGCCCGAGGGCTTACTGTCGATAGGAGAGCGCGCCTTTTATGCCGCCGGTCTGAGAAGCCTCAGGCTGCCGTCAACACTGACGACGGTCGATACCTACGTGTTCAGTGATTGCAAGGCGCTGGAAGAAGTTACGCTCCCATCGTCTCTGACCGGTCTTGCGCCGGGCGCTTTTGCAAACTGCTATGGTCTCAAGCGTGTCAATACCGGCAGCGTTTCGACAATCGGCTCCAGCGCGTTCACATCCTGTAAGGCGCTTACACAGCTGACGCTGGGAGAGAATACGACAAGCCTCAGTTCCTCCTCTCTCTCTTACTGCACCGCTTTGAACCGGCTGTATCTGCCGCCGTCGGTCAGCATTTTGGACGCAAGCTTTGTTTCCGGCTGTTCTTCTCTCAAAGAGCTGGATCTCAGCCGACATATTGCTCCGCCGCAGGCGACAAACAGCACCTTTTCCAACATACCGGCGTTCATGCGTGTTTATGTCAGAGATGAAGAGAAGCGGGCTCTTTTTGCTTCTGCCAACGGATGGTCTTCCATCAGCAGCCGCATCATGGTCAAGCCGACGCCGTAACACCCAAGTCAAATATCGTTATTACTGTCAGGGAGGATTTCGTCGAAGTCCTCCCTGATTTTTTGCATCGCCGATTTTACACCGTAGGGGAGGGTCTTGACCCTCCCGCAAGCCTCCCCAATCGCCTTGGGGAGGCGCCCGAAGGGCAGAGGGGTAATTCGTAGGGCACGTTGCCCATAACGTGCCGAAACGTTGATTTCACACCTTAGGACATCGTATAGGATTGTGGGGCGGGGGATTGCTCCCGCCGAGAGTCTTCTGTTGATTCGAACGCTGTTTGCGAAGCATATTTGACGTTTGTTTTGCTTCGCGGGATACATCGTTGTGATGGTAACGTTGCGGCGGGAGCAAGCCCCCGCCCTACGGAGTGTAGCAGTCCATCCATCCCCGCCCTAAACACTGTTGTATCATCAAGGACAGGGAGGTGTGGAAGCCCTCCCCTACAATAAAGACGACATATCGACAAACCCATGATGACAACCGTGAATCGGCAGCCGCCTTGCTGTTAAATTTTTTTGGATCAGCTCCATGTTTCATATAACGAAAATTCAATATGCGAATTGTGCAAAATGACCAATCTATTACAAAACAGTAACAAAATATAGTGTCTCAAACAGTTGAAAATACCATTTATTGTTCTCAAACTGAAATATAATGACAAAACTGTTGTCAGAATCATCAAAATTGTTATTGCATTTTACAATGCTTTCAGTTATAATCATTATGAGAATAGTGTCAGAAGGTATAGCTATGCCCTTTTGATGCTTTAGAACGGTGCAGAATTTTTCCGTAATCAACATTCATTATTATATATATTATAGGTATAACGGTGACGCGTATGGCAGAAATGAAGAAACTCGAAGAGAGCACCAAGCAGGAGCTTCTCCAAGAACTCGAAAAACTGAATAAGGCGCAGCTGAGGATCAAGCGCCGCACCACGTTTTTACTAAGTATCATCGCGATGCTGGTGCTGATCACCTCCACGCTTGCGTGGTTCACCATCAATTCGTTCGCATCCGTGGAGAATATCCAGATGAATATCACCACCGGTGTCGAGCTGCGTGTCGATATGGATAATCACGGCAGTGATATCACACAGTATAAGAAGACCATCACTTCGGATATGATCAACTCTTATCTGCGTTCCAACCATAACACCACGATGGCTGATCAGCTGCTCGATCCCGTCACCACCACCAACGGCGTCACCTTCGTCAACAAGAGCGGCGTCTCCAAGAGTGCGAACGATACCACCTATCTTGAGTTCAAGGCATGGTTCATCGCATCCAAGGAGATGTGGGTACACCTTTCTTCCGATACCGCTACCTCGTTAAACAACGCCACCACCTCCGTCACCACCACCTCTACCGGCGCTCAGGCGGATATCGTCCGCGCGATCCGTGTATCCTTTGAGGATTCCGGCTCCGCCGCGATCTATGAGCCCAACGCGGGATCTCCCGTCAACGGTCAGTCCACCTTTGACCTGCCTACCCCGATGAGCTACACCAACTCCACCCGTCTCTTCCACCTCAACGAGCTTGAGCCCAAGCAGATCACCATCCGTCTCTGGCTCGAGGGTAACGATCCCGAGTGTGACAACGACGTACAAGACGCCAACATCTCCGTCGACCTCCTCTTCAACGGCACAGATGATTTGAATAACACTTTCTGATACATATTTTATTTATGAAAAATGAAATATGAAATATGAAAAGTGAAGGGTGGGCTCTGCCCACACCCGATTGGAAGAAGTATGGCGGATATAAAAAGTGACGACGGGATTCTTTCAAGGACTACCATTGATTTTTCGGTTCGGATTGTAAAGTATTATGAATGGTTGGTCAGAGAGAAGCACGAGTATGTAATGTCAAAACAGATACTGCGTTCTTCAACGAGTATCGGCGCAAATGTATTTGAAGCAAATTTTGGCGCTTCAAAACCGGATTTTATTAATAAACTCCAGATTGCTTTAAAAGAGGCGAACGAAACAAGATACTGGCTGATCGTTCTTCAAAAATCAGGATACTATGACAGTTCCTTTGGTTCAATCGACGCTGATTTGAACTATATTCGTAATCTTTTAATAAAATCAATTAACACAGCAAAAAAGAATCTTGAAAAAGGAAATAATGAACTTTGAGATTTGAAAAGAAATAGAAATCCAAAAATCCGCAAGGATTTTCCCGCCACATTTCATTTTTCATATTTCATATTTCATAGAAAAAATGTTGGTTTTACTCGGCGCAGTTGTTGCCGATAAAATAAATTTATCAAAACTGTCCTGTGTGTTTGGGACATAAAAAATTAAGGAGGAATTCTCAATGACAAACACAAAATTCAGAAAGAGAGCGTTACTCTCTTCCATCGCGATGCTCCTCGTAGCGTTTATCGCTCTTGGTTCCGCGACCTTCGCATGGTTCACCGATGATCCCACAGCTGATGCAACCGGTCTGTCTGTAAAGGCGACCACCTCCACCGGTCTGGTAGCTCTGTCCGCGACAGAAGAGACTGCCGGCGGCGACTTCAGCCACCACACCAAGCTGAACGCTGTTTCCAGCGGCGGCTCTATCGCG
>CAZPOG010000038.1:0-13977 GCA_964588105.1 uncultured Ruminococcus sp.
AGACCTGTCGTAATGCGGAGCAGCGTCCCACTTGCTGCCTGCGAGGCGATTGCGGCGGAGGCCCTTTCGTCAGAGTCGAGTTTATGTCCGAAGTTATTTTAAAGGGAATCAAGAAAATCTACGACAACAAAGTGACCGCTGTTCACGATGTGAACCTGGAGATCAAGGACAAAGAGTTCATTGTTCTGGTCGGTCCCTCGGGATGCGGAAAGTCCACCACCCTCAGAATGGTAGCGGGTCTTGAAAGCATTTCCGACGGCGAGCTCTACATCGACGGCAAGCTGATGAACGACATCGTTCCCAAGGACAGAGATATCGCGATGGTCTTCCAGAACTACGCGCTGTATCCGCATATGACCGTCAGGGACAACATGGCGTTCGCGCTGAAGCTCAAGAGAACTCCCAAGGCGCAGATCCAGCAGAAGGTTGACGAGGTCGCGAACATCCTCGGTATCACCCAGTATCTCGACAGAAAGCCCAAGGCTCTCTCGGGCGGTCAGAGACAGCGTGTCGCGATCGGCAGAGCGATGGTCAGAAATCCGAAGGTCTTTCTGATGGACGAGCCTCTCTCCAACCTTGACGCGAAGTTAAGAAACGAGATGCGCGCGGAGATCATCAAGCTCAGACAGAGAATCGATACCACCTTTATGTATGTTACGCACGACCAGACCGAGGCGATGACGCTGGCTGACCGTATCGTAATCATGAAGGACGGCTATGTCAATCAGATCGGTACTCCTCAGGAGCTCTTCAACAAACCCGTTAACCTCTTTGTCGCAGGCTTCATCGGTATGCCGGTAATGAACTTCTTCCAGAACAGCAAGCTTCTCCTCGAGAACGGCAAGTACTTTGCTGAGATCCGCGGCGTGAAGTTCGAACTCTCCGACTTCCAGCAGAAAGCTCTCAAGGCTAAGGGTCAAAAGCCCACCGCTATTACCGCAGGCGTTCGTCCGCAGCACATCACCGTCGGTTCCGGCGAGCTCACCGCGAAGATCGAAGTCAGTGAAATGATGGGTACCGAATACAATATCCACGCAAAAAGCGGCGACGATAACGTAGTAATGGTTATCCCCACCATCGGTCTCGGCGCAGATGTCTCGATGGGTAAGACCGTTAAATTTGATGTTGATCCCGAACTGATCCAGCTCTTCGACGAAGCCACCGGCAACAACCTCATCTGGTACGACGAGGAATCGGCAAACGCCAACGCTCCCGAATGCGCAAAATTCTAAGAGCTTTTATGTATTAGAAACTCTTCTCCTTTCTCTAATACATTCCTTTCAGAAGCCCCGAACGACTCCGAAACCGTTCGGGGCTGTTTCGTTGCTTTTTAGTTGCATTTAATGATAGAAATATGATATAATCGTTTCATAGAAACAGATAACGGAGGATATTATGGAACCGAAATACGTCAATCAATTTCAGCGGAGCTTTGAAGTAGAAAAAGAGCTGTACCTCTATCTGCACATCACATCTCCTCCGATGTTGATCAGCCTGATCATCCTCGGCGTTACCGCCGTCGCAAATCTGATCGTGTGTTTGCTGTGCGGGCTTACCTACGCGAATCTCGCGGTTTTTGCAATGTGTTTTATCGTGCTGTGTATCCTTTTATACCGCTATTACGCGGCGATCCAGGCGGGCCGCAGCCGTCTTGCGGAGGAAACAAACAACAAAGGCGAAATCACCGTAACCGCTACTCTGACCGATGAAGAACTCATCAGTGAATCCTCCGCCAGAGAAGAGCCGGTTGTTGTTCCCTGTTCTCAGTTGAAAAAAGTATTTGTCACCAAGCATTTCTATATGATCCAGACAGAAGAAAAAATGGTCTATGTGTTCAAAAAGGGCGCTTTTTCCTTAGGCAAAGAAGAAGAGTTTCTTCCCTATGTCAACCAGATCATCGAACACAACAAAAGAAAAGGCAAATAACAAGGAGTCCATATGAGCATCATATCCTCACAGCCCTTCGGCAGGACGAAAGACGGACACGCGGTCACACGCTATCTTTTGACAAATGACAGCGGCATGCAGGTGAACATTCTCAGTTACGCCTGCGCGGTACAAAGCATCCTTGTACCCGATCAGAGCGGCGTCCTGCGGGATGTCGCGCTCGGCTACGATACGATAGAGGACTATGAGAAAGGCACCTGCTTTTTCGGCGCTTTTGTCGGCAGATACGCCAACCGTATCGAAGACGCGCAGTTCTCCTTCAACGGCAGGACTTATTCTCTGGAAAAGAATGAAGGGAATAACCATCTGCACGGAACGTTTGCATGCAGGGTATATGACGGCGTTGTTGAAAACGACGCGCTCATATTCCGCTTTGTCAGCCTTCCCGAGGAAGAAGGCTTTCCGGGCGTTCTCGAAGGAATGGTACAATACCGCCTGACAAATGACAACGCGCTCGAGATCGAATACCGCGCGTCTTGTGACGAGGACACCGTTATCAACCTGACCAATCATACCTACTTCAACCTCAACGGTCACGACGGCACCGATGTTCTCGACCACACGCTGCGACTCTGCACCGACCGATTCACCGAGATCAATGATCGGATGATCCCCACAGGAAAGATCATCCATGTTGACGGTTCTCCGATGGATTTTCGGCAGGAAAAGCGGATCGGCGCCGATATCTTTTCTGACGATCGACAGCTAAAAATCGCCTCTGGGTATGACCACAGCATGATACTGACCGGCGCGGCGGGAGAACTCAGAGAATTCGCCTATGCAAAATCCGAAAAGACCGGCATCGTTCTGACCGCATCGACAACCGAGCCCGCGGTACAGCTTTACACCGGAAACTTCGTCCAGGATGATCCCGTCTCACACAGCAAGCTCGGCATAAAATACCCCCGGTTCGGAGGATTCTGTCTGGAGGCGCAGCATTATCCCAACTCTGTGAATATTCCGGAGTTTCCTTCCACCGTATTAAGAAAAGGCGAAACATATTACCAAAAGACCGTGTATCGGTTCAGCGCCGCTCCCATTCAGAACTGATACTTTCAATGTAAAATCGGATTGGGTCCGTCAACTTCGGGAGGCTCTCTATGTTCAAAGACAAAATCGTTGTTATCACCGGCGGCGCAAGGGGTATCGGAAAAGCGATCGCCGACAAATTCAAAGAAGAAGGCGCTGTTGTTCGTATCATCGATATCCTGCCGAATGATGACACGGTCGGGGATATCTCTGAGAAGGACGCGCTGGAAGCTTTTGCGCGCAAGGTAATAGACGAACACGGAAAAATCGATTATCTGATCAACAACGCTCCTCCTCTCATGAAGGGGATCGACCAATGCAGTTATGAGGACTTTCAGCTTGCACTCGCGATCGGCGTGACTGCGCCGTTTTATCTGTCCAAGCTCTTCGCTCCTAACTTCAACGACGGCGGAGCGATCGTCAACATCTCTTCGTCGAGAGACAGAATGAGCATGCCCCAGACCGAGAGCTACACCGCCGCGAAGGGCGGGATCTCCGCCTTGACACACGCGATGGCGGTCAGCCTTGCGGGAAAGGTTCGGGTCAACTCCATCTCTCCCGGATGGATCAATAACGACGCGGAAGAATACGAGGACGCCGACAAAGTCCAGCATCCCGCCGGCAGGATCGGCTGTCCGAATGATATCGCAGAGATGGTTCTGTATCTCTGCTCGGATAAGGCCGGCTTCATCACCGGCGAGAATATCTGTATCGACGGCGGTATGACAAAGCTGATGATCTACCACGGCGACAACGGATGGAGCTATCACTCCTGATAATACTTCCGATCACGCTGACAGGACAAAGAACTATGACGCTTCGGCGATAATGTGCGTGGTGTATGATGATTTTGTCACGAATACGATCAGCCGTATCACCAGGCAATCAGCGAATAACATCAGTATATTTTACCGACAAAACAGACGTCTGATCGGGCGTCTGTTTTTCTTCTTTACCCTTGACAGACGCCTCTGATGGATCATATTGCAAAGAAACAAAGTGCTTCCCGATTTTTATGCCATTTTTATGGATTATTTATCCACAAAGTATTGTAAACAAGAGAACAAAGAGATATAATTATGATGTATATTTTTTGTACAAAACATATCATCTGACCAACCAGGAGGCTCTTATGAAACTGAACACATCTTTTGAAGAAAAAACATGTACGATCGCGATCGAAGGCAGCATTGATACGCTGACCGCCGGTGAACTGGAGCAAGCGGTAAACGACGCCGCTCCCAAGTGCGAAAAAATGATTTTGGATATGTCAAAAGTAGACTATATCTCGTCCGGCGGACTGAGGGTCGTCGTCGGCGCGAACCATACCGTCGGCAACGGAAACCTGATCCTGAGAGGACTTGCTCCGAACGTGCTGGAGATCTTCCGCCTGACCGGCTTTACCAAATATCTGACCATCGAAGAATAATTAACCATTCAGATAATATCATCACTTTCTACAGGAGGCTGCTATGAGTGAATTGATCCGCCAAATCAGTGAAAATATCAAAAACGATCCTGATTTTACCGTAATCATAGATCAGGGTGAAAACAACAGCTTTACTTACGCGCAGTTCGATCTCTGCGCCCGCAGGATCGCGGGAAAGCTGAACAGACAGGGAGTCAGTCAGCGTGACTTTGTCACGATCGAGCTGCCCCGCAACAAAGAATATATCGCCGCCATGTACGCGGTATGGCTGGTCGGCGCGGCGTTCGCTCCTCTGTCGCCGACCTATCCCGCCGAGCGTCTGGAATATATCCGCTCTGACTGCCAAGCCAAGGCGATCATCAACGAAAAGTTTTTGAAGAGACTCGACGAGGAAGAGCCATTTGAGGGAATCATAGAAACCAACGACGACGATCCGTCGCTTTTGATCTATACCTCCGGTTCCACCGGCAAGCCCAAGGGCGTGCTGCACTCGCACCTGAGCATCAGCGACTCCGTCATGCGATATAACACTTACGCGAACCCGCCGAAGGGTTTCCGCGCAGCTCTCGGCGCGCCGTTCACCTTTGTCGCATCGGTACAGGGTGTGTTTTCTCCCCTTGCCGCTGTGACGACCGCGTATCTGATGCCGTATGAGGCGATGCGCGATCCCGTTCTGCTGGCGGACTTTATTGAACAAAATCAGATCAACCGCACCTTCATCAGCCCGAAGATGCTCAAGGTCTTCAAGCAGAAGGGCGACTCTCTGAAGGTCGTCTTTACCGGCAGCGAGCGCGTCTCCGGCACCTACAGCGATGAGTTTGACATCTTTGTCTTGTACGGTCAGACGGAGTCCGCCTCTGCGGTGCTGGGCTTCAAGATCGATAAGAAATATGACAACACGCCTATCGGTAAGCCGATCGGCAATGAAAAGGCGTATATCCTTGACGAGCAGGGCAACCTCTCCGAAGAGGGCGAGCTGTGTCTTGCGGGTCACTTTGCAACCGGTTATCTCAACCTGCCCGAACAGACAGTCTCCACCTTTGTCGACAATCCCTTTGCCGCTCAGGACGGCTATCCGAAGCTCTTGAAGACCGGCGACATCGTACGCCGCGGGGACGACGGCAACATCATCTATCTCAACCGTAAGGACTGGATGGTCAAGATCAACGGTCAGCGCGTTGAGCCCGGCGAGATCGAGACGATCATCAAGAATACCGAAGGCGTTCACGACGCCGTCATCAAAGACTTCAAGAACCAGTACGGACAGGTCTATCTGGTCGCGTACTATGTCGAGAAAGAGCCTGTCGACGCGGACGAGATTAAAGAAGCGATCTCCGAAAAGCTGCCCTCCTATATGATCCCGGCGTTCTTCGTCAAGCTCGACAAGCTGCCGGTCAACGCGAACGGCAAACTCGATCGAAGCGCACTTGCCGCTCCTGAGGCGGGCGCGTTCAAGAATGATTACGCGGCTCCCGAAACCGATATGCAGAAGGCGCTGTGCGACGCCTATGAAAAAATCTTAGAGGTGGAGAACATCGGTATTGACGACGACTTCTTCGCGCTGGGCGGCGACTCCATCAAGTGCGCGATGATCGCTTCGGAATGTGAGATCTATCATATCTCCACCGCGGATATCTTCGCGGGCAAGACGCCGCGGATGATCGAGCGTCTGCTGATACAGAAGGCCTCCGATAAACAGATCAAAAAACGTAAAGGCAAGGTCAAGGTGTATCCGCTGACTCCCTTTGAGCGCGGTATGTACCTCGAACAGAAGCTCAATCCCGACTCGGTCGTCTATAACCTCAATATCGCCGCAATCATCAAGGGATCCGATATCGAGAGCGTTAAGAAATCTCTCAACGCTGTATTTGCGGCGCATGAGGCGTTCCACTCCTTCTACGGGGAAGAGAACGGTCTTCCGGTCAGGATCCTGACCGATAAGCTGCCGAATATCATCGAGGTCTCTGCCGACAGCCGTGAGGAGGTCATCGCCAAGGTCGACGCCTATGCGACGCCCTTTGATCTGAGCGCCGACATCCCTGTTATCCCGACGCTGTATTCCGTTTCTGACGGCAGTATCATCCTGCATATGGCGATCCACCATATCGCCTTTGACGGCGGCTCTGCCAAGACGTTTATCAAAGAAGTGATCGAAGGAATCAACGGCAAGCCTGCCGAAGCCTCCGAGATTGATCTCTCCGATCTCTATGACGACAGCCTGAACGAGAAGTATGAAAGCGGTCTTGCTTTCTACCGCAAGCTGTTTGAGGACGGCGTACCGGTCAGCGAAATGCCGCTTAAGGGCAAGCGTCCGAAGGTGCATCCGCTGTCAGACAGAGAGATTGTCTTTGACTATGATAACGAGAAGCTCAAAGCGATCGACAACACCGCGCGCCTGTACACCGTCACCGAGTTTGAGCTGATCTTCTCGGCGATCGCGATGGCGCTGGGCAAATATACAACCTCTGAGGACGTTGTCCTCGGTATCCCCACCAACACACGTCCTAACGGCGCGGACGACGTGATCGGTATGTTCGTCAACACCGCTCCCGTCAGGATCAAACCGCAGAGAGCGGCTGCGCTGTCCGACTATATCGCTTCGGTCAGCGAGTCGGTCCGCGGCGTAACCTACGGCGCGTTTTTGCCGTTCGAGGACGTCGTCAAGGAATTTGTCAAGCAGCGCGACGAAAGCCGCAATCCGATGTTTGACGTCAGCGTCAACTTCATGTGGAACCCGCCCGCATATAACAAAGACGGACTGACGGTCGAGATGTACGCGCCGCTCCAGAAGATGAGCCGCGACATCGGCATCGTCATCCGCAAAGGCGCGGCAGGTCTGCATGCGATGGTGCAGTATTCCTCCGAGCTGTTTGAGGACAGAGTGATCGAGAACTTCATCGAGCAATTTAAGTACACCCTTGATCTGTTATCGGACAACAGCGTCAAGACGGTTCGCAACGCGCTCGCTCTCCCCGCCGCACAGGCAGACGAGATGGAGCAGAAGAGCTTTGTGGAAAAAGCCGATGTTCCGGTCGTTCTCCTGCACAAGATGTTTGAAAACAGCGTCTTGGCAAACGGCGAGAAGACAGCGCTGATCGCGCAGGACGCTTCTCTGACATATAACGAACTCAATCAAAAAGCAAATATCGTCGCGAGCAACCTGATCGCACGCGGCGTAAAGGTCGGCGACAGCGTCGCCCTGCTGCTGCCGAGAAAGACTTGCTACTTCTGCTGTATGTTCGGCGTCAACAAAGCGGGTGCGGCGTTCATCCCCTGTGATCCGCAGTATCCCGCCGACCGTATCAATCATATCATCACCGACTCCGAAGCGAGCTTCATCATCACCACCGCCGACAAGCTTGCGGACTACCCCGCCGACAAGGCGATCAACGTGGAAGATATCTTAACCGGTGAGCCTGCCGAAAATCCCGATATCCCGATGACCGGCAAAGAGCTCAGCTACATGATCTATACCTCCGGCTCCACCGGCAAGCCCAAGGGCGTTATGCTCCGTCAAGAAAGCATCTGTAATTATCTGATGCCGCATCGCGGAAATACCATCATGTACAATATCAATGAGCTTGCGAACTCGTATCTTTCCGTGACGACCGTATCCTTTGATATGTCCTTTAAGGAACACGCCGCTTCTCTCTGTCTCGGCAAGACGCTTGTTTTTGCCGGCGAAGACGAAATGAACGACCCGCGCGCGTTAGCCCAACTGATGACAAATCATCATGTCGACTGTATCAACGCGACGCCCTCCCGTCTGCTCCAGTATATGGAGTACGCGCCGTTTAAGGATCAGCTCAAAAACTGCAAACTGATCATGTCCGGCGGCGAGGCATATCCGATGTCTCTGCGCGACAGCCTGAAGGTGTGCGCACCCGACGCAGTGATCGTCAACACCTACGGTCCGACAGAGACCACCGTATCCTCCAACGCGGCGATCCTCAACGACGCGAAAGAGGTCAACATCGGCAGACCTCTCACCAACTATACCGAATATATCGTAGATAAGTTCGGCGATATCGCGCCCTACGGCGTGATCGGCGAGCTGTATATCGGCGGCGTTGCCGTAGCAGAAGGCTACCGCAATCTGCCGGAGAAAACCGCACAGGCGTTTGTCGACTATCGCGGCCAGCGGATGTACCGCTCCGGCGACTACGCAAAGTACGACGAAAGCTTCAACGTGATCATCCTCGGCAGACTTGACAATCAGGTCAAGCTCAGAGGTCTTAGAATCGAGCTGGGCGAGATTGAAGGTCTGATCGCGGCGCAGCCGGATATCAAGAAGGTCGCTGTTGTGATCCGCAAGCTGGGCGGTCAGGACAACCTCTGCGCCTACTTCACCGCGGACAGGCAGATCGACATCGACGCCCTGCGTGATGAGCTCAAGAAACACCTGACCCACTATATGGTTCCGACCGCTTACTTACAGATGGTCGAGATGCCGATGACCGCCAACGGCAAGACGGATATCCGTCATCTCCCCGAGCCCGTTCCGGTCACACTCGGCGAATTTGTCGCTCCCGCCAACAAGACGGAAGAATTCTTCTGTGAATCCTTCAAGAAGGCACTGAATCTCGAGAAGGTCGGCGCTACCGACGATTTCTTCGAGATCGGCGGCACCTCGCTGGTGGTCACCGCAGTCGTGCTGGACGCGTCCGAGAACGGCTTCCCGATCACCTACGGCGATGTGTTCAAATATACTACCCCGCGCGCGCTTGCCGAACTGTTCAAGGACGGCGAGGTCGCAACAGACAGCGGCACGTTCAACTTTGACGATTACGATTACAGCAAGATCAACGCGCTGCTTGAAAAGAACAACGCCGAATCCTTCAAGAACGGCGAAATGAGAGCGCTCGGCAACGTGCTGATCACCGGCGCGACCGGATTCATGGGCGCGCACCTCGTCGCACAATATCTCGATGACGAGGACGGCATCGTCTACTGTATGCTGAGAAAGGGCAAGTTCAACAGCGCTGCCGACCGTATGCACAATATGCTGTTCTACTATTTCGGCACCCGCTTCGAAGACGTCTTTGAGAGCCGTGTCCGCGTGGTAGAAGGCGACGTTACCGATTACAAACATTTCGAAAAGCTCGAAGGCGAGCCGATCGACACGATCTTCAACTGCGCCGCAAACGTCAAGCACTTCTCTAACGGCACCGACATCGAGGATATCAACGTCGGAGGCGTGGTCAACTGTATCAAGCTGTGTGAAAAAACCGGCGCGAGGCTGATCCACTTCTCCACCATATCCGTATCCGGTACCACCGACGATATCACCAAGCTCACCCGTCGTGCGCTGGATGAGCAGGGCTTCTACTACGGTCAGACCCTCGACAACAAATACACCTCCTCCAAGCTGATGGGCGAAAGAATGCTTTTAGAAGCTGTCGCCGAGCACGGACTCGACGGCAAGGTCATCCGTGTCGGAACCCTCGCCGCGCGTGAATCCGACGGTGAATTCCAGATCAACTTCCTGACCAACAACTTCATGGGCAGACTGCGCTCCTATGAACTCTTGGGCTGCTTCCCGTATCAGATGATCGAGAATCAGGTCTGTATGGGACCGATCGACACCTCCTGCAACGCGTTCCTGCGGCTCGCGAAGACGCCGAAGGAATGCACGGTCTTCAACGCGGTCAATAACCATACGCTTCCCTTGGGCGATATCATCCGCCAGATGAACGCCGCAGGAATCAATATCCGCTTTGTCGAATATGAGGAGTTTGCTCACGCGCTCAACGAGGCGCAGAAGGATCCCGATAAGGCGGCGATCCTGTCCTCTATGACCGCATACATGAATACCGCTCACGGCAAGAAAGTCATCGCTCTGCCGTTTGAGTCTCATTATACGACCCAGATTTTAGCGCGTCTGGGATTCTTCTGGAATGCCAGCAACGAACGCTATGTCAACGATTTTATCAACGTGTTAAAGGGCTTCAGATTCTTTGACAGCGATAACCTGACCAGATAAGAGGCAGTTATGAAACGAACCGGTACCCTGATCAACAAAACCTACCGAAACCTGTTGGTGTCCACTTTGGCAATGACCGCCTCGATGTATCTGTCGAGCATCATCGACGGCATTCTGGTCGGTCAGATCCTCGGCACGATGCCGCTGTCCGCGATCAACCTGACCAACTCCATCGTATTCCTCAAAAATATCCTGATCGCGATGTTCACCTTCGGCGGCAACACCCTTGCGATCATGTACAAGGGCAAGCGTGATAACGAGAAGGCGGATATGGTGTTTACCATCTCCTTCTGGGCGGGGATCCTGTCTTCCGTACTGATCTCCGTTCTCGGTATCGCGCTGATTGCCCCAACCGCTTCGCTGCTTGGTCAGAACAACGATGAGTTGACGTCGTATATCACGGCGTATCTCTTGCCGCTGTGGGCGCTGACGCCTCTGGTCGCGCTGACCAACCATACCGCCGCCTTCGCGCGAACCGACGGCATGAAAAAGCTCGCAACCGCCCTGCCGATCGTAGCGAACGTGATCAATCTGTTCTGCGACTGGCTGTATATGGCAGTGTTCAAATGGGGCATCGCCGGCGCGGGATGGGCAACCGTCACCGGCTACGCAATCGGATCGATCTTGGTGATCTTCTACTTCGTGGGAAAGAACCGCACGGTTCACTTTACCAAAGCGGCATGGAAAAAGCTCAAGTATCTGGGAAACATCCTGAGCACCGGTCTGCCGTCCGCGCTGATCTATGTGTGCAATTTTCTCAGGCTGTTCTTCACCAACGCGATCATCCTGTCCTCTACCGGCACCGACGGCACCCAGATCGCATCGGTCTCCTTCTCTCTCAACAGCCTGTGCTTTATCTTCATCGAAGGCGCTACCATGACGCTGCTGCCGATTTTAGGCGCGCTGTACGGTGAGAAGGATATCAAAGGTCAGAAGCTCGCCCTTCGCTACGGCATGTGGGTGACGGTCGGGCTCTCCGTGATCATTCTGGTGATCTCCGAGGTGTTCCCGGAGCCGCTTGCGGCTATGTATGGACTGACCGATCCCTCGATCTCGTCGATATTCGCCGTGACCTTCAGGATCATGTCGATCAACATCCCGATCCTTGCCGTGATTTATGTGATGCGTACCTTCTTCCAGGCGACCAAGCAGAAGTGGCTGGCGAATATCCTGGTGATCCTCGACGGCTTTGCCGCTGTTGTTCCGCTGATGTATTTCTTCTCCAAGATCGACATCTACTGGCTGTGGGCGTCATTTCCGATCTCCAAAGCGGTCACCGTATTGATCACGCTGATCATTATGGTGATATACAAGAACGTCAAGCATAAGGATAACTACCTGCTGATCGACGGCGAAGAAGGCGCTGTGCTGGACTTCTCGATCCACAACAACGTGGAAGCCGCAACCGACGCCGCTCACAAGGTAGTCGCTTTCTGCAACGAACAGGGCGTAGAAGAAAACCTGTCTCATGATATCGGGGTCGCGGCGGAGGAGCTGTGCGTCAACACCGCACAGTACGCCGCAAAGTCCCAGTCAGACAGTGTAGACGTTTATGTCAAGGTATCCGAAAAGTCCGTTATCCTGAAGCTGCGCGATAACGGCAACATCTTTAATCCAACCGAATATGTGGATGATACGGGACGCGAGGTCACCGGACTCAAGCTGGTGCGCTCGCTGTCATCCTCGATCGAATACAACCGAGTGATCGGCTTTAATGTTACGGTCGTAACAATCAACAGATAATATGAAAAATATTAATTCCATTTTTATCAAGATCGGTCTGTTCATCCTGCCGGTCGTCCTGACGCTGGATCTTCTGGTGCTGTATCTCACTTACAACATCACTTATAACAACAACCTGACCATCTATAAGAACCAGATCACCAATGACGCTAAAATGGCGGTACAGTACAGCGAATTCTTCGATTTTACCGAGTCGGGAAATGAAGACAAATACAGCAAAGAATATGACTCTGTCTGTAAGATGCTGGATACCGACTATATCTTCGCCGAAAAGCTGGATATTGAAAACGACAGCGAAACCTACCTTGCTATCGGATTCGGTGAGAACGCCTCAAACGAGGCAAAAGAAACCCGTTATCCGGGCGTTACGGTAGAAGGGTATCTCAACGAGGCGCAGAAAAATGTGTATACCGGCAAGAGCGACAAAGAAGTCATTCTCGAAAAAGATAAATTCGGAGAATCTTTGATCTGCTATATGCTTTGCACCGATTACTATGATAACGATACCCTCCAATATAAGGAATATGACGAACCTGTCCTTATCGGCACTGAGATCTCTCTGGCGTCTATTATTGACAGCTTTCAGCAACAATTCAGAAACATCGCGATCCTGACCGTTTCTTTGACGGTGTTGATGGTTGTCGCGTTCGGTGTGATCCTGTACTTCAAGGTGTCAAAGCCTGTCAAACGGATCAGCAAGCGAATGAGCGAGTATGTCACCAACCGCGAAAACGAAAAGCACGAGGAAAAACTGGTCGTAAAAGGTCATGATGAATTTGCTCTGATGGCGTCTTCCTTTAATACAATGACAGAAGAGATCGATCGGTATCTGGATGATATCGACACGCTTACCCGCGATAAGCATACCCAGGAAGCGGAGCTGAATATCGCGCGACGTATCCAGATGGGTCTGCTCCGACCGGATCGCCTTGACAATAACGCCGTCAGAATCGACGGATATATGCTTCCGGCAAAGGACGTCGGCGGCGATCTGTATGACTATCAGGTTCTGGATGACGGCAGAGTCTTCGTCGCGATCGCCGATGTGTCGGGCAAGGGAATCTCCGGAGCGCTGTTCATGTCCCGCGCGATCACCCTGCTGCATCAGTTTATACTCAGAGAAACTTCTCCGGCAAAGATCCTTTCCGCATATAACGATACGCTCGCCGCACAGAATCCCGGCGGTTTGTTCATCACCACCTTCCTCGCGGTATGGGATCCTTTGAGCGGTGAGCTGACCTACTCCAACGCCGGTCACAACTTCCCGTATATCCTGTCCGACCGCCTTATCACACTTGAAGGCGCGCACGGAATCGCGGCAGGACTGTTTGAAGGAGAAGAATACGAAAATGCAACTCTTTCGCTGAAAGAAGGAGATACGCTCTTCCTCTATACCGACGGAGTGAATGAAGCCAAAAACGCCGAAAGCGCGTTTTACTCGACCGAGCGCTTAGAAAAGAAGCTCGGCGACTGTATCCATGCGGCTTCAGCAGAGGTGCTGACGGATATCTTATCCGACCTCAACAGTTTTACCTGCGGCGCACAGCAGAACGATGATATCACGATGCTGACGCTTCATATCAAAGATAAGCCCGATGAGATCCATCTTCAACTCAGCTCCGAGCTGACACAATTCGCCGTGATAAAGGATAGGATCCTCGCTCTTGACGTCAGCGATGATCTGAAGAAGAAACTGATCCTCGCGGCGGAAGAGATCTTCGTCAACATCTGCTCCTACGCATATGATGTTCCCTCAGACGTCGGGGTAAGGATCATACAGGAAGACATGGGGATCTCGCTTACCTTTACCGACAGCGGAAAGCCCTTTGATCCTACCGCAGATCTG
>CAZPOG010000039.1:0-13722 GCA_964588105.1 uncultured Ruminococcus sp.
ATTCTACCATAAGGGGGGCTTTTTTACTATTGTCCGTTTTTACTGGACCTGTTCAAGTTTACCGAAAGCCTTTTCTTTTGCTGTGTAAGAGTGCGGTTTCCCAGCTGTAATATAAACTAACAACCAATAACTGACAACTAATCAATTATACCAGACTTGCCAGACGCTTTTGGACTCTTGTCGCGTCAAGCACCGTGATCTTGCCGTCCAAGTCATAGTCGGCACGCAGTTTTTGAAGCTCGTCAAAGCTGATCAGAACCGCGAGATTCTTCTGGATCGCCGTCGCGTCGAGAATCGTGATCTTGCCGTCCATATCGGGATCGCCGTAGTGGATATCACTCTCTTTGGCGACTGCCTTTAACACCAGCGTACCGCCGATCTCGTCATTGAGCTGTACCCGATAGAAGTCCATCACATCGAGCGCGGTATCGTCAAACCCGATAATAAAGCTCTGACCGTCAGAGGTGTCGGGAGAGAAGACGTACTGGCCGGTCGAGGATCTGCGGATCCATTCGCCTGTGCCGATACTGATATTATCGGCACGTTCGGTCTTTTTCAGTTGTACCGCGACTGCGCCTCTGCCGTCAAGGATCTCTCTGTCCTCAACGTCGATACAGACATAACCCTGATAATCGACGATACCGGATCCCAGCTCGATCCATTTTTCTCTGTCTAATATGGGCTCGAATTCTGCGTTGACGGGAATATAATAGAGCGTATACTCGGAGCCGATCGCCTTGGTTTCAAAGATGACTTTATCCAGTACAGTCATATAGTCCGAGAAGTCAAAGACATTGGCAAAGGTCATGCTCTCAAGCTGCGGCTTGATCTGTGTGGGATAGTCGAAAGATCTGTCTGCGCCGTAGATCTCATTCTGGTAGAGCTTTACGCTGTCGTCGATCTCCTGATAGTCCGCTATTGCGAAGACAGGACCGAATCGGCTGTCAAACATATACATATCCTCATAGGAGAGCCAGAAGCAGCCGTCGTATCCGAACGACGGTCCCCAGCTGGACTTACAGAGCCAAGCGCCGTTTCTTTCGGGAACGTGGGTTTCGGTGATGGTGGTGCCGTCGCCGTTCGGGTTTGCGTGGATCGTCTCGGTATAGAAATTCTGCTTGTCATAGTCGTCATCCCATCCGACGATCGCGATAGAGTGACCGTTGAGCTGGGAGGTTTTCAGACCCGGAACATAGCAGTAATAGTTGAAGTTTTTCATGTATGTTGCGCTGTAGTGGAAGCTCGCCACCGCTGAGCCGTAATTGTATACGGCTGTCTTGACGGTGTCCTTGTCATTTCCGTTGAGGTAGACGATGGAGGTTGCGCTGTACTGAGGCTTCTCGGGAGTAACATCCCTGTCAAAATCACTGAAGCTTGTGGTGATGGGGAAGGCTTCTTCCGTAAAGCCGCCGGACCATGACGAGTAATATCCGAGAGGAATATACGGATAACCGCCGCCCGAGTAGGTACGCTGCCATCCTTTGCCGTTTTTGTCGGGCGTTGCCCAGTAGTTCATATGCGCGACGGAGAGATGCGTGATCTCTTCTCCATGCATGAGGAGCAGAGACTCCATCGCCGAAGACGAACTGAACGCCCAGCAGGTGTTGTACTGCTGGGACCTCGCTTGGGTGACATAGCCCTGATCTTTGGAGCTGTAGGAGGAAGGCAGATCTCTGTCGGGTTCCATGACGGTTCCGACCTCTTCGTAGTCCGCCGCGATGATCGCTGCGTCAAGATTGACTTCGGATTCCGCGATATCGACCTCTGCGCCGCTGACGGCGATGCTTCCCGCCGTGATGACCGCCGCGATCAGCATAAGGGATATCAGAAGTTTCAGCTTTTTCATATGATCACCTGTTTGATGGTTTTAAAGCATAAAATAATACATCTTAATTTTATCATATCGGCTTTTGAATGTAAAGTGAAAATCGGGAGATAATATATGACAATGTATTAACTTTTTATGAAGATTTTTCCGACTTTTCTGTGATCGATGAGAGGTGTTTTGATGGAGCTGAGAACCGATCTTGCGATGGAGCGGCGTGAGATGGCGCAGGAGGATATCAAAGGAGTACAGTATGAGAAACGGGAGACGGACGGGATAGTGGTGGAACGTCTGGAGGTAAAAACCGAACGCGCCGGACAGCTTCTGAAAAAGCCGCAGGGAGTTTATATCACCATGGAGATCGAGCCGCTTACCCGGCAGGTGGATACAAGCGACGGCCGTATCCGTGTGATCGCTAAAGAGATCGAGAAACTCCTGCCTGCTTACGGTCCGGTATTGGTGGCGGGATTGGGAAATCCCGAGATCACGCCTGACGCGCTGGGTCCGATGGTATCCGCGCAGATATTGGCGACCCGTCATATCACCTCAGAGATCGCGCGTTCGACGGGGCTCGATCATCTGCGATGTGTCGCGGCGCTGTCTACCGGAGTGACCGGTCAGACGGGCATCGAGACGTCGGAGTATCTTTTGGGTGTGATCAAACTGATCAAGCCTACCGCGCTGATCGTGATCGACGCGCTGGCGTCGAGACGGCTCTCCCGCCTTGGCAGGACGCTCCAGATCTGTGACGCGGGGATCTCTCCCGGCGCGGGCGTGGGCAACCACAGGCTGAAGATCGATAAAAGCACCATGGGGATTCCCGTAATCTCCATCGGCGTTCCCACCGTTGTGGACGCGATCACGCTCGCCTGCGATCTGCTGAGATCGGACGACGACAGCGAACTCAAGCAGATATTCTCCGAGATATCTCCCGAGGGCAGAACCATGGTGGTCACGCCCAAGGAGATCGACCTGCTTGTCAGCCGCGCCGCGCGGCTGATCGCCCTGTGCATCAACTGCGCCCTGCAAAAAGACATGGAGCCGGAGGACTTGCTCGCGTTGATATAGCGAAGGGGCTGGAAATCAGGAAATGTAGGGCACGATGCCTTCATCGTGCCCTACAACTCTTTGCAACCGGTATTAATGACAGGGGGATTCTTCGCTTCGCTCTGAATGACAATTCCTCATTCCTAATTCCTCATTCCTAATTCCTCATTCCTAATTCCTAATTTTTCCGTGCTTTTCTCATTTTTCCCTGTTTCCTATCATATGATCTATAGGGCAGGTGACTGTATGAAGAAGATGATCAAGGCGGGGCTCGTTACGCTGACCACGGTGGTGACGATCGCATTTTGTTTTTCCTTTGTGATAGGGGGGATCATGAGGAGCTTTTCGCTTTCTGACGACGCGGCGCTCTGCGCGGCGATCCTCAGCTTCCCGAGCGGATCGGTATTCCCGACTCAGGCGAATATTCCGACAGAGCCTGCGCGAAAGCACGAGATCATCTCCCCGACCGCAGAAGCTGAAACCACAGCAAAAACCACTCACTCGGGAGATAGTTACCCGGTCATAGAGAAGACGATCACCGCGGGCAATCAGGAGATAGACGGTATGCAGATCCGCAACACTACGGACTTCACGCCCGATGTGGAAGAGCTGTTGTCCGAAGATCTGCCGTTTGAGATCGAGGACACTCATCAGGTGCAGGTGCTCATCTATCATACCCACACTTGCGAGAGCTATATGAGTGAGGATACGGGGGAGTATTACGATGATTTTTATCCCCGTTCCACCGACGAGAGCCAAAACGTCTGCGCGGTAGGGGAGGCAATCGTCAGCGGACTCAAGGAGAGAGGGATCGGCGCTGTTCACGATACCACCCTGCATGACTATCCTTCCTATGACGGCTCCTACGACAGAAGCTATGACACCGTACAGGAATACATAGAGAAGTATCCCGACATCAAGGTGACCATCGATATCCACCGCGACTCGATGACCGCAGAGGATAACACCAAGTATAAGCCCACCTGTATTTACAACGGCAGAAAAGCGGCGCAGATCATGATCATGACGGGCAGAAACGTCGAGGACGACCGCTTTCTGTTCTGGGAAGAGAACCTGATCTTCGCCGTCAAGCTCCAGCACAAATGCGATGAATTATACGAGGATTTTACGCGCCCATTAAACCTCGGCGACTACACCTACAACATGAATGTGAACAACGGATCACTCCTGATTGAGGTCGGTACCGACGCCAATACCCTCGAAGAAGCCGTCCTTTCGGGAGAAATGTTGGCAAATGCTCTCTCATCGGTCTTGCAAAATCCATAATTATTTGTTATAATAATTGAAATACTGTAAAATGGAGTAGTTTTGGATGAAAAATCAGAAATCGATTTTCCGGATCTTTTCATTGATCATAACGCTTCTTTTCGCGTTCTCTCTGTTATCCTTTACGGTATTCGCAACCGGTGAAGAAGGAGCAGCTGATACGCCGGCGGGCGACGAACCCGCGCCGACGCAGGAGTATATCGCGCCCGAGACAGAAGCGCCTTACATAGAAGTCGTGACCGAAGCGCCCGACGAAGAGCCCGAACAGCAAGAGGAAGAGACCGAAGAGGTTGCCGCGATCTCGACCTATACCGAGCCCGAGCACCTAAACGAGCTTCCCACGGTAACGCCGCAGGAAGTCATGCTTGCGACCGAGATCCCGCTGCCGGATGTGATCGTGTCCGACACTTCGCTCTTGGGCGGTGTGATCGCGTGGCTGTGCGTCGCGGTAGGTATCGCGCTGATCGTCGGCGTGATGGTCTCCAAGCGCACCCGCAGATCGGGCAGATAGGACAAGCTTATGAAGATAGGTCAGCTGACGCTTGAGGGCTATGCCGCGCTCGCGCCGATGGCGGGAGTTGCCGACAGGGCTTTTCGGGAGCTGTGTATGCGCTTCGGCGCGTCCTACTGTGTGTCCGAGATGGTCTCCTCCAAGGGCATTTCCTACAGCTCCAAGAAATCCGCAGAGCTGATGGAGATCGGAGAGAGCGAGCGTCCCTGCGCGGTACAGCTTTTCGGTACTGAGCCCGAGGTGATGGCTCAAGCGGCGAGATTTGCTCTGAGTTATCGCCCCGAGGTGATCGACATCAACATGGGATGTCCGGCTCCGAAGATCGCGGGAAGCGGTTCGGGAGCCGCCTTGATGAGGCGTCCCGCCCTGTGCGGCGAGATCGTCAAAGCGGTCGCAAACGCCGTAGATATCCCCGTGACGGTGAAGATCCGCGCAGGCTTTGACGAAGACCACATCAACGCGGTAGAGATCGCCCGGATCGCCGAAGAGAACGGCGCCGCGGCGGTGACGGTGCACGGCAGAACAAGAAACCAGTTCTACGCTCCGCCCGTCAACTACGATATCATCAGAGACGTCAAAAAGGCGCTGTCGATCCCGGTGATCGCCAACGGAGATATCACAGACGCGAAGAGCGCGAAGTTTGTTTATGAATACACGGGATGCGATCATATCATGGTCGGCAGAGGCACCTTAGGCAACCCGTGGATCTTTAACGAGATCAATACATATTTCCAAAAAGGAATTATTCTTCCCCCTCCCGATATCGATGAGAAGTGCGATATCCTGCTTGAACACATCGAAAGATTGGTTGAGCTTAAGGGCGAGAGGGTAGGAATGAGAGAGGCAAGAAAGCACACGGCGTATTACATCAAAGGATTCAAAAACGCCGCGAAGCTCAGAAATAAAGCATTTTCAATGGAGACCTTAGAAGATTTAACAGGGTTGATCCAATTGATAAAAGGCTGAGATCCAGCCAAGGGAAAACGGAGGTAAAACATGTACAAGGACTTGATGGATTCCATAGGATTTGTCAAAAATTATGACGAGGAGATCGGCAGCGCGATGGCGCTCGAGCTTACCCGTCAGCAGCAGAACTTAGAGCTGATCGCGTCGGAGAATATCGTATCTCCCGCTGTGATGGCGGCGATGGGCTCGGTGCTCACCAACAAATACGCGGAGGGCTATCCCTCCAAGCGTTACTACGGCGGATGTTATGCCGTGGATATCGCCGAGAATATCGCGCGCGACAGAGCGTGTGAGCTTTTCGGCGCCGAACACGCGAACGTCCAGCCCCACTCGGGTTCTCAGGCGAACCAGATCGTGTATTTCGCGATGCTCAAGCCCGGCGATACCGTGATGGGCATGTCCCTCTCCGAGGGCGGTCATCTGACCCACGGTTCTCCCGTGAACCTTTCGGGTAAATATTTTAACTTTGTCAGCTACGGCGTTGATCCCGTTACTCACAGGATCGACTACGATAAGGTGCTCGAGATCGCGAAACAATGCAAGCCGAAGATGATCGTCTGCGGCGCTTCCGCTTATCCCAGAGCGATCGACTTTAGAAAGTTCCGCGAGATCTGCGACGAGGTCGGCGCGTATCTGATGGTCGACATGGCGCATATCGCCGGACTGGTCGCGGGCGGCGTTCACGAGAGCCCCGTACCTTACGCGGAATTTGTCACCACTACCACTCATAAGACGTTAAGAGGCCCCCGCGGCGGTATGATCCTGTGCAGAGAAGAATTTGCCAAGGCGATCGACAAGGCGGCGTTCCCCGGTATGCAGGGCGGTCCGCTGATGCACATCATCGCCGCGAAGGCGGTATGCTTCAAAGAGGCGATGAGCCCCGAGTTCAAGACCTACGCCGAGAACGTGGTCAAGAACTGCAAGGCGCTCGCAGAAGGACTTGTCAAGCGCGGACATACCCTTGTCTCCGGCGGCACCGACAACCACGTGATGCTGATGGATCTGCGCAAGGAAGGCGTTACCGGTAAGGACCTCGAGCATATGCTGGACGAGGTACATATCACCGTCAACAAGAACACGATCCCCGAAGAGCCGCTGTCTCCCTTCGTGACCTCCGGTATCCGTATCGGTACCGCGGCAGTCACCACCAGAGGTCTCGACGAGCAGGATATGGACGAGATCGCCGAGTGCATCTCTCTGGTTATCAAAGACTTTGAGGGCAACAAAGACCTCGTCAACAGCAAGGTCGCCGCGCTCTGCGCGAAGCACCCCTTATATCAGTAAGAATGTAGGGGCGACCATTCGCCCGTATGGAAAGTAGTCATTCTGAGGGAGCGTAAGCGACCGTGAGAATCCCCTTGTCATTAATACAGTGATTAGTTGTTAGTGATTAGTGATTAGTGATTAGTATATAGGGTCCTGCGGACGGCAATGGATAATAACTAACCACTCGTATCGGGGGATTGCCACGGGCTGAAGCCCTCGCAATGACTACATTTTTTTCGGAGGATACATATGAACACTCCCCTTGCCGACAGACTCAGACCGCAGTCGCTTGACGATATCGTCGGACAGAAGGACTTGCTCGCACAGGGTAAGCCCCTGCGCCGCATTATCGAGAGCGGCAGCATCCCCAACTTAATATTCTACGGTCCGTCGGGCGTGGGGAAGACCACCCTCGCTTCCTATATCGCTAAAAAAACCAACCGTACCTTCAAGAAGCTCAACGGCACCACCGCTTCGACCGCCGACATCAAAGATATCGTCAGCTCTCTGGATACCTTTGAAGGGCTGGGCGGCGTGCTGCTGTATTTAGACGAGATCCAGTATCTTAACAAAAAGCAGCAGCAGACGCTGCTCGAGTTCATTGAGAACGGCTCTATCACGCTGATCGCTTCCACGACCGAGAATCCGTATTTCTATATCTACAACGCGATCCTCTCCCGTTCGACGGTATTTGAGTTCAAGCCGGTCGAGCCCGAGGAGGTGGAGAAGGCAGTAAAAAGGGCGATTTCCGTTTTGTCCGAAGAATACGAAAAGCCGCTTGTCTTTACCGAAGACGCGCTGAGGCACATCTCCCGCTCCTGCGGAGGAGACGTTCGCAAGGCGCTCAACTCTGTGGAGCTGTGCGCTGTCGCGGGCGAGGTGAAGGACGACTGTATCGAGGTGGATCTCGAGCTTGCGAAGTCGCTGACCCAGCGTTCCGGAGCGAGATATGACAAGGACGGCGACAGCCACTATGATGTGATCTCCGCTTATCAGAAGAGCATGCGCGGTTCCGATGTGGACGCGGCGCTGTTTTATCTGGCGAGATTGGTGGAGTCGGGCGATCTGATTTCCGCCTGTCGGCGCTTGGTCGTCTGCGCTGCGGAGGACGTCGGGCTGGCGTATCCCCAGATCCTGCCGATCGTCAAGTCCTGCGTGGATATCGCGATGCAGGTGGGCTTTCCCGAAGCGAGGATCCCGCTTGCCGACGCGGTGATCATGGTATGCCTGGCGCCGAAGTCCAACTCCGGCGAGAGCGCGATCACCAAGGCGCAGCAGGATGTGCGTCAGGGCCTCGGCCAGACGGTTCCCAGACAGCTCCAGAACAAGCACTTTGACGGAGAGGAGAGAAAAGAGAAGGGACAGAACTATCTCTATCCCCATATGTTCCCAAATCACTGGACGTACCAGCAGTATCTTCCCGATGACATTGTCGACCACCGTTATTATGAGTTCGGCGAGAACAAGACCGAACAGGCGTTCAAGGCCTATTGGGAGAAGATCAAGGGGAAGTATGAGTGATGTTATTGCGAAGCCCTTTAGGGCTGTGGCAATCCCCTTCCTCCTTCAACCGGTCGTAATGACAGGGGGATTCTTCGCTTCGTCCTCATCGGTTCTGCTCGCTGAAAGCAGTCAAGCGTGACCGCTTCCGTGCTCACTCCACCGTTCGTCCTCTCCCCAAAACGCAGGGGCGTTTCGGGGACCCCGTGAGTTTCCCTCTGAATGACAATTATACCAATCGGGTGCGGGTGTCCCGCCCATCACATTTCATTTTTCATATTTCATATTTCATATTTCATAAACTCTGCACTCGGCACGATGTGGGCATCGTGCCCTACAATTCCTCATTCCTAATTCCTAATTCCTAATTCCTCATTCCTAATTCCTAATTCTCTAATCGTTCACTCCACGTGGGCGGTTTTTGTTTTATGGCGATTTTTTATCCGAGGCAAAACGGTAATTTGAACAAAAAAAGCACAGGGCTCACTCGCTCTTTTGACTTGTTATGTATTATATACAATTACAAGGAAAAAAGATTGTCAACTTTTATTTCTTTAAAAGAATATTTCTTCTTTGTAATTTTTGTATAATGTATTTGTATAACTTTGCGAAAAGGGGGAAGCATTTTGCGAACAACAAAGTCGTCCGTAAAAAGAATCGTATCGCTCGTGATGGCGATGTCGATTATTCTTTCGATTTGTCTGTGCGCGCTCGTCGTACACGCGGAAGATAAAAACGACCTCGCGGCATCCGGCGCGGATACCTATTATTTCTACGGACTCAACACCAACGATCCGAACTTCGGCTCTTTATCGGGACCGACAGGCACATTCTCCTATGACAGCTCTCTGGGATATTATTATGATATCACGGAGTTCGCCGGTGGAGACTATTGCTTTTTCGTTTCCAAGCAGAGCGTCAACGGCGCTGCTGCGATCAGGAGCATGGACGTATCAAAGGTCGGCGAGGCAGGTAACTACTATCTGACATTCGGCAACTATCACGGCTATTCCTGTATGCACATCTGGAATCCCAACCGCGATCCGGTCAGAATCTATTTCTCCTCTCCGTCATCCGGCCTTTACGCCATCAAGAAGGGCGGCAGCCCTTCCAATCCCACCACTCCGGTGAATCCTACGACTCCCGTTACTCCTACCACACCCTCGGGATCCAAGGGATATGTCTATTTCCAGAACGATCCGGGCTGGACAACGCCTCATGTTTACTTCTGGTCAGGCCAGACCAACAACGGCTGGCCCGGTGAAGCGATGACGAAAGTCTCCGGCAACATCTGGCGCTATGAGGTCACCCAGGATTGGCAGAACGTGATCTTCAATATCGGTTCGGCAGATGCTCAGACAGGCGACCTGACCTTCCCCGGCGTAGGATATCTCTATACCTACAGTACCGATACATGGAGTGTTTACGGCAGCACCAACCCCACCACTCCGGTCAATCCCACCACACACGTCAATCCCACTACTCCCGTGACTCCCACCAATCCTCCTTCGGGCAAGAACATGGTCTACTGCAAGAACGACGCAGGCTGGACAAATGTTTATGTCTATATGTGGACGGATAAGCAGAGCAACGCGGAGTGGCCCGGTAAGAAGATGACGAATATCGGCGGCAACATCTGGTCCTACGAAGTGACCGGCAGCTGGAAGAACATCATCTTCAACATCGGCTCCGATCAGACCAAGACAGCTGATATGACCTATCCCGGCTCAGGATATATCTACAATAACGTCGACAGCAAATGGGAGATCTATGACACCTCCCCGCTGCAGGTGACTTCCTACACGACAGACGTTTCGTCTCCGCAGTTTAACGGCGTCGCGATCATGATGTCCGCCGAGGCGAGCGGTCAGGGAACCGTCTACTATAAGTTCTCCGTCAAGAATTCTTCCGGTAAAGTCACCACTCTTGCGGATTTCTCTACCAGGAACTATGCGACATGGACGCCTGCTACAGCCGGCAACTATACCCTGATCTATGATTTCAAGGACGCGAAGGGCAACACCAACAACCGTACCGCGCAGTATCGCATCGACGACGGCGGCGCCAGTCTCGCTCCTTATATCAAGAGCCTGACTCCCTCTACGGGTCAGATCAAGAACAACACTGCCTGTAACTTACAAGCGGCGGCTGGCGGCGGCTTCACCGGTACCAAGCTGCTCTTCTATAAGTACACGATCACCGATCCTTCCGGCAAGACGATCAACACGCCGTATTATACACGCAACACATCCTACAGCTTCACTCCTTCCTCTCTGGGCAAGTACACCGTCGTGCTGACGGTACAGGGCTCGGACAACCAGGATGTTTCCAGAGCGTTTATCTTGACCAGCGTGACCAACCCCGTCAACCCGCAGGATGAGACCATGCCGCCTTCAACGCCTCCGTCGTCAGAATTCACCATGAAGGGCGACGCGGATAGGGACGGTTCACTCTCCGTCTTAGACGCGACGACCATCCAGAAGTACCTTGCGAGCATTTACGGTATAGAGAAGATCAATTTGGCTAACGCCGATGTAGACGGAGACAAGGTCGTTTCCGTTATCGACGCGACCATGATTCAGAAAAAGTTAGCCAACGTTCCGGTTAACTGGTAAAGGAGGAAACAGAATATGAAAAGATTCAGCAAAATATTCGCAGTGCTGATGTGCTTGGCAGTTCTCGTATCTGTTTTCGCCATCCACGCAACCGCAGAAGAACAGGATATCGCCGAGGCGGGCGCCTCCGGTATCACCGTTCACGTCAAATGTGAATCCGGCGTTCCGTATCTGTATTACTGGAACGCGCTGCCTACCAACAAAGAGACCTCTTATCCCGGCGTCAAGATGACCAAGGATAATTCGCAGAGCGGCGGCAACTGGTACACTTATTCTTTCTCAAACACCACCAAGATCAACCTGCTGGTGACCAACGGCGGAACAAAGCTCTCCGATCAGCTTTCCGACGAGTTTACCCTCACCACGGGCGAGTGGTGGTACAAGGACGGCAGAGCCCGTAACAAGAATCCTGACACGCCCGGCTCCTATGAGCTTTCCGATCTGCGTGAGGATTCGATCTACTTTGTCATCACGACCCGTTTCTATGACGGCGACAAGAACAACAACGTTCACTGCTGGGATGACTCTCAGGCAGGTAACCCCGATACAGACCCCGCATGGCGCGGCGACTTCAAGGGCTTGGCTGACAAGCTCGACTACATCAAGGCGATGGGCTTTACCGCGATCTGGATCACTCCCGTTGTTGAGAACGCTTCGGGCTATGACTACCACGGCTACCACGCGATGAACTTCTCCAAGGTCGATCCCCGTTATGAGAGCACAGGCTTCACCTATCAGGATCTGATCGATGCGGCTCACGAAAAGGGCATCAAGATCATCCAGGACGTCGTATGGAACCATTCCGGTAACTTCGGTGAGGAATATCTCGAGAAGATGTTCACCAAGAAGTATACGAAGATCCAGGATCTCGCAAGCTCCGACTGTATGGAAGTTGTCAAGGGCAGCAACCTCGAGAAGGCGTATCCCAACTATAACAGCTTAAAGCCCGGCGATCAGTTCCAGGCGAGACTGAACGTCATGAAGGCGCATCAGGGCTCCTCCTACGGCAACACCAAGGAGCACTATCACCGTGAGACCAGCATGGGCTACGGCAACGAGTTAGAGCAGCAGGGCTCCATGGCGGGCGACTGTGTGGATATCAACACCGAGAACCCCGAGGTCGCGAACTATATCACCTCCGCTTATGAAGAGTATGTCGATATGGGCGTAGACGCGTTCCGTCTCGACACCGAGAAGCACATCAACCGCTGGACGCTCAACAGCGCGTACTTCCCGACCTTCACCAAGCATAAGAACTTCTACATCTTCGGCGAGGTCTGCGCAAGATGGAGCGAAGCCTTCAACGAGGGCGGCGCGTCCGACTCCTGCTTCTTCTACACTTGGAAGGAGACCGAGAGCAAGTGGACCTCCAACTGGAGCAACAATGTCGGCGACTGGAGCAAGAACAATGAAAACTCCAAGCTGCACTACCGTGAGCATATGGTCAAGAGCAGCAGCCAGGTTCCGAACAGCAACAACGTATACCTCAACGGTATCACCTATCATACGCCTGACTACAGCAAGTGGAACGGCACCGGCGTTATCGACTTTACGATGCACTGGAACTTCTATGACGCGCACAGCGCGTGGGGCACAGCGCTCGGCGAGGACGCGCTCTTTAACGATTCCACATGGAACGTTACTTATGTTGACTCCCACGACTACAGCCCCGACCGCTGCCAGACCGTCCGTTATAACGGCGGTACCCTGGCTTGGGCGGAGAACCTCGACCTGATGTACGCTTTCCGCGGCATCCCCTGCGTCTACTACGGTTCCGAGATCGAGTTCCAGAAGGGCGCCGTCATCGACGTCGGCCCCAACGCGCCTCTGTCTACCACGGGACGCGCTTACTTCGGCGATAACATCGAGGGTACTGTTTCTGTCAAAGACTTCTCCAACTACTCCAATGCGACCGGTAAGATGGCAACAACTCTGAACAACCCGCTTGCGAAGCATATCCAGAAGCTCAACGCGATCAGACGCGCGATCCCCGCTCTCCAGAAGGGTCAGTACACCACTTCCGGCAGCTATGTTTCCGGCGATATGGCGTTTATCAGACGCTACACCGCAAACGGCGTTGATTCTTTAGCGTGTGTCGCGATCTCCGGCGGCGCAACCTTCAGAGGACTGCCCGACGGCAAGTACATCGACGCGGTCACCGGCGACGTTAAGCAGGTGTCCGGCGGTACGCTTACGACCGGTTCTATCGGTCAGGGCAATATGAGAATATATGTCTGCTGCGCTTCCGGCTTCAAGGGCATCTCCGGCGCGATCGGACCTTCCGGTCAGGCCTACCTCAAGTAATTGAATATTCATATTTAAAATTATCCTATCACAGGCGCTCGTTTTATACGGGCGCTTGTTTTTATGTGTCACACTGTAGGGGAGGGTCTTGACCCTCCCGCCGATAAAACCTTGATGTGACAGCAGTCTATAAAACGCCGTCATCGGCGTCGCGTCGTCACGGGCTGTGTTCGCCCAGAGCGGTCAGGTGTGACCACTCTTCGGCTCGCGCCGCCGTTCCTCCTTTCCCCACCGAGATGATATCTCGTCGGGGGACCCCATTTGGTGAGGAAAAGCTTTCTTCATCGATAAAAACGCCGTCATCGGCGTCATTGGGGATAAAAACGGCTTATCTATGCGCTTTTTCTGTGACGGCAGAAAAACACAACGTCGTCACGCCGTCACAGTCATTCAGAGGGATA
>CAZPOG010000040.1:0-13433 GCA_964588105.1 uncultured Ruminococcus sp.
GCGTCCGGAACGGTCGCCTTCAGGGTGCCGACCGGCTCCAAGAGAGCGGGCTTCGCCTGCGGGATACCTGCCTTGAACGCCAGCTGAGCGGCGGTCTTGAACGCCATTTCGTTGGAGTCAACGGGATGATACTTACCATCGTAGAGAGTCGCCTTGACGCCGACAACGGGATAACCCGCCAGAGGTCCGCGCTTGATGGATTCTCTTAAGCCCTTTTCAACTGCGGGGAAGAACTGCTTCGGAACGGAACCGCCGACAACAGCGATCTCGAACTGGAGATCATCACAGTCGCAGGGTTCGAACTTGATCCAAACGTCACCGTACTGACCGGAACCGCCGGACTGTTTCTTATGTTTGCCTTCTACGTCGGAACGGCCGCGGATGGTCTCGCGATAAGCGACCTTCGGCTGCTTCAACTCAACGTCAACGTTGAATTTCGCCTTGAGCTTGGAAACAACAACGTCGAGGTGCTGTTCTCCCATACCGGAAACAACCAGCTCGTGGGTTTCGGGATCGCTCAGATATTTAATGGTGGGATCTTCTTCAACCAGACGGGAGAGACCCTGAGCAACCTTATCCTCTTCACCCTTCTTCTTGGGATACATCGCCATGGAGAAGGAAGGTGCGGGATAGTCGATACCGGACAGGATCACACGTCTTGTGGGAGAGCAGAGAGTATCGCCGGTGTTGGCGGAGGTGAGCTTCGGGATCGCGCCGATGTCGCCGGCGGTCACAGCGGAAGTGTCTTCCTGCTTCTTGCCTCTGACGGTCAGAACCTTACTGATTCTCTCCTGGTTGCCGGTTCTCATGTTCACAAGGGGAGTCTCTGTGGAAACCTTGCCGGAAACGACCTTGAAGTAAGACAGCTTACCGACGAAGGGGTCGGCAACGGTCTTGAAGATGATAGCGGCAGTGGCAGCCTGCTCGTTGACAGCGATATCAACGTTGTTGCCGTTGACGTCAACCGCAACCTCGTCGCCCTTATCGGCGGCAGAGGGAGCGAGCCAGCACAGAGAGCTTAAGAACTGGTCGATACCGAAGGTGTTGCCTGCGTCACCACAGAATACGGGGCACAGAGAACCGTCCTTGACGCCCTGGGATACACCGAGGATGATCTCTTCGGGAGTGAACTCTTCACCCTCAAAGAACTTCTCCATCAGTTCTTCACTCGTCTCAGCGACAGCTTCCTTGATAGACTCTCTCAGGCCCTCAAAACGGTCGCCCATCTCGGGGAGGATCTCGGTCGCGGAAGCATTGCCCTTCTTGTCATATTTATAAGCCTTATACTCAAACAGGTTGATGTAAGTGTTCGCCTCGCCGTTCTCGATATGGGGAACGATCACGGGGCATACGGAGGGACCAAAGGTGGACTTGAGGTCCTCAAGCACTCTGTAGAAGCGCGCGTCCTCATCGCAAACGCCGTTGACGAAGAAAATCTTGGTCAGACCTTCTTTGTCGGCAGCCTTGACAGCCTTCTCGGTACCGACGTTGATGCCGTCCTTCGCAGATACAACGATCACAGCGGTCTCGGCAGCTCTGAAGCCCTCATAAACGCCGCCCTCGAAGTCGAACAGTCCGGGGGTGTCGATGATGTTGATCTTGTTGCCCTTCCACTCTACGGGAGCGACTGCGGTAACGACAGAAACCTTTCTCTTGATTTCCTCGGGGTCAAAGTCGAGCTGGGTGTTGCCGTCCATGATCTTGCCCAGACGATCAGATGCCTTGGAAAGATAAAGCATTGCCTCAGCGACAGAGGTCTTGCCCGCGCCCGAATGGCCCGCCATAGCGATATTGCGGATGTGTTTTGCGTCGTATTGTTTCAAAATTAAAACTCCTTTCACGAGTATCATTTTTCAATTTTGTCCGGCTGAAAACAGCCACTTAGTTATTATACAACAAATCCCAAATCAGCACAATAAAAAACATCTGCCAAAGCCAAAAATCGGTTTAATACCTAAAACCTATCATACTTCTTTGTGAGATTTGCACAAAAGAAAGGAGCTCCCATAGGAAGCTCCTTCAAAAAAATCATTTTATCCTATCGCATTTCGACCACTACGGCGTCCTGCGGATCGAACAGATCCGCCGTGTTAGAGGAGGTAAACTGCAGATACGCCTGCTCGAACGTGATATCTTCCACGTTCGAAAGCACCACAAAGGTCGAGTCCTTTTCGGCGTTCGGCATCCTGCCCGAAAGGGTCAGCTTATAGGTATACTTCATCCCGTCGCACGAATAGCATCGCAGATACGCGCTGTAGGAATAGGTTTTGAGCACGCCGGAGTCGTTTGCTTCTATCGTGTAGCTTTCACCGTCTGCTTCGCCGTCGACTTTCTCGCCGCAGGCGCACAGCAGCACGCAAAGAAGTGCCGCTAAAACAACGATAGCGATAACCCTTCTTCTCATTTCTTTTTCCTTGCCTTTTTGACGATCAGGCGGATGATCTCAAAGACAGCCAAGCCGAAAACGGTGACCGCGGTAACCATCGCGCCCTCTTTGAGATACGGGGTCGCGTACTTGAGCTCGACATGATGGGAGCCGGCTGTGATCGGTACCGCAAGGTACATCACGTCGGAACGAACCGTCTCGACCTTTTCACCGTCAACATAAGCGGTGAAGCCCTTGCTGTACGGTACGGCAAACTGGAGCATGCTATCCTTCTCTACCGTGATATCGCCGATGACGTGTTTGGAATCCACATAGGCGTTCTCCAGAGAATTCTTTTGAAGCTTCTGCGCTTGATCCGTATAGTTCTCCATCGGGAGGGCGTAAAGCTCGATCGCGTCATACTCATACTTGCCCTCATTCGAGAAGGTGACGGTGATGGTGTTCTGTCCCGCGCCGCCGATGCCGAGGTTAAAGGTAACGCCGTCACGGATCACAGGCCAGAAATAGTTGACGTTGGATACTCTGGTGGTCTTGGAGGTGCTGAAGGTAAGATCTTCGTTCTCTCTGACCGCTGTGACCATCGAATTCTCGGGATCCTTGATCTTGATCCCGCTCAGGCTCAGATATATCTCCGCGTTCTCGGGGATATTGGCGAACAGGGTCATCACGCCGCCGTCCTCGGTGACCTTGAACTTGTTTTCTTCCAGCTCGATCTTGTCGGTCTCAACAACGCTGACTTCGAGAGGATAACATTCGCTTGTGATCTGCGCCTGTGTCAGCTCCGACGCAGGCTCGTCGAGCACGATCGCCTGCATCAGCGCCTCCTGCTTCTCGATCACGGGAAGAGCATCATACTCTTTTCTTGTGATGTAGCTGTCGATCGCATAGGCAATCGGCAGAGCATTCTCGTTCTCATAGACGTTGTACTTCTCGGTCGAGAGTTCCTTATTCAGCGTATAGCCGAAGGGAACGAGATCACAGTCGTTCTTGTTCGCGGTGTAATATTTGACAGCCGCGAGCTCGAGCAGCGCGGTCCTGTCGTCGAGACCTTTGAAGTTGCAGTTCTGCTGAACCGAACACAGCTCAAAGGAATTGTAATAATCGTAGGTTGACGCAGGCATCATACTCCACCATATATCGGTAGAGTTGACCTTGTTGAAGCCGTCGCTGTTGACCCTGAGTTCCTTGCTCTCCACACGGAAGAAGTCATCGGGACTCGACTTGCCGGAAAGCGCCTTGGAAGAATCGTTATAGGTGGAGGAAAACTCCGACTGCTTCCGGAAAGCGGAAACATAGTCGCCTGTCCCGGGGCGGAAAGTAGTGCTGACCGCAAATCCGACGGAAAGCACAACCAGCACGACCATCGACCACTTGTAGACCTTCTCGTTCATCCTGGTGATGAAGTAGAAGACCAACATCGTCCAGCCGATCGCCACCATTGCGGCAACCTTCATGTTGCTGTCCTTGATATCCGCTCTGACAAAGCAGTAGAGGATATAGGTCGCGCCCGCGATCAGTATCCAGCGTTTCACATTCGTCGACAGCTTCGGCAGCAGCTCGAACGCTTCGACCAGCATCACGCCGCCGAGGAAAGGCACCGCGTACGCCCATCTTGAAGTAGCGTAGCCCATGCCGTTTAAGAGCCTGCCCATGATCGGGATACAGAGGAATACGGCAAAAACGATCAGCAGCACTTTCAGATGGGTATGCTTCTTTCTCTGGGTGAAGATCGCGCCGATCGCGACAAAGATCACCGGGAACAGTCCGATATAGGTAGAATATCCCGCTACCGTCGTGTAAGGCATAAATAACGTCGAGAAGAGCGACTCATAGTAGCCTACTTCATATTGCAGCGCCGAGTCGGTATAGCCTGTCAGCTCGCCGGTTCTGGGATTCTGGAGGAAGGCGAAAATCGTCGGCAGCAGCACTACCGCCGCGACCGCCGCGCCGATCGCGCAGAGAAACGCGGTCTTGATATCCAGCCACAGCTCAGTCTTGACCATCTTGCCGCGGGCGTTCTTCTCTTTGATGACATTGCAGACGCTCAGGGTCACGACATAGACCGCAAGCAGGATCGCGTTGATGAAGAAGGTATAGAAGCTGATGACCAGATTCATGGTCACGGAAAGGATCAGCAGATACTTCTTTCCTTTTCTTCTGTACAGCTCCACGCCCGCCAACAGCAGCGGGAGGAAATATGCCCAGTTGACATAGTTCGGATGTCTTGCGACCACGTGCAGCACCGCGCCGGAAAAAACATAGGTCAGCGCGCCGCAGAATACCGCGAGACGGTTTCTCCTCTCGGTCGAGAAGCAGAACACCGAAAACCCGATACCGCAGAGCCACAGCTTGATAAAGATCATCAAGGCATAACGGCGAAGCTCCGACAGCGGGAATACCATCGCGCACAGCCACGAGATCGGATCGGTATAGTCATAGCTGTTGAGGGTGGTGAGAATGTCGCCGCCCTGACCTAAAGTAAAGTTGAACGGGAAGATCGTCGAAAGACTGCCGTCGTGCTTTAATATCCCCTTTACGGTGTCGCAGACATAGTGGAACGCGGGAAAATGCTGATATGCACCGTCCTCGATCCAGAGGAACGTCCTGCCGTATTCGTGAAAGATATTATAAACGAGATACGCGCCGAACAGAAAGCCGAGCGTGTACAGCACAAAGTAGACAAGATAAAACTTGAATCCTTTTTCCGCTTCGATCAGCGCTCTGAACGGATTTTTCTTTTTCAATGTTTTGTTTGACATTTGTCATTTCTCCTGACTGTCGCCGACTATTTCTGTTTTCCTTTATACTCGTCGTTGATCCGGATCAGCTCCATCTCAAAGTCGTGACGGTTCTTCTGCTTGATGGTGTCGAGGATCAAGCCGGAGAAGAACGACTGGATCGCGACGATCATGACAAAGCCGCAGGCGATCAGGGTCGGGAACTTCGCTACCAATCCGGTCTGGATAAACTCGACCAGAACCGGAATAAAGAAGCCGATGGAAAGCAGCGCCAGTATCAGCGCGATCGTACCAAAAAAGGCGAGCGGACGGTAGTTTCTGAACAGTCTTCCGATCGTCATCAGCACCTTGAAGCCGTCGGAATAGGTGCTCAGCTTGGACTCCGATCCCTCGGGACGGTCGCGGTATTCGATGACCTCGTTGGTAACATACATATTCTTGTCGATCGCGTGGATGCTCATCTCGGTCTCGATCTCAAAGCCTTTGGAGAGCACCGGAAAGCTCTTGACAAATTGATAAGAGAACGCGCGGTAGCCGGTCATGATATCCTTGATGTCGGACTTGAAGATCATGTTGATGCTTTTTCTGACCAGCGAATTGCCGAGATTATGGAAGGGACGCTTGTTCTCTTCAAAGTAAGTGGAGGACAGCCTGTCTCCCACCACCATATCAACGCCTTTTTCCAGTACCGCGTCCGCCATGGCGCGGGCGTTATCGGCGGGATAGGTGTCGTCTCCATCGGTCATGATGTAGCACTCGGCGTCGATCTCACGGAACATCCTGCGGATGACGTTGCCTTTGCCCTGCTGATACTCGTGCCGTACCACCGCGCCGGCAGCTTCGGCGATCTCGGCGGTGCCGTCGGTAGAGTTGTTGTCGAATACATAGACGGTACACTCGGGCAGCGCCTCTTTAAAATCCTTGACGACTTTTTCTATCGTCACCGCCTCGTTATAACACGGAATCAATACCGCAATCTTATCCATATTCGTTCCCCTTTCTAACATATATTGTTCTCTTTGATTATTTCGGGACATACTTCTTGAGCATACACTATTATTATACCCTATGTATTCACAAATTGCAATATTTACCATTATATTATATGGATGAAATCCTATTTTTTTGGCGTTTCTTATCGTCCGAAACGAACGCCCTTTTCGGATATCGTTCTCAAACAAAGAACACCGGAGAGAACTCCGGTGTCGATGTGATTATTCTGTCAGCTTCTCGCCGCAGCCGGAACAGAATTTATCCTGTCCCTCGCGATAGGCGCGTCCGCACTTGGTACAGTATCGGACTCCCTCCTTCACGCCGCCGGGCTGAGCGGCAGGCTGAGGATAAACAGGGGAGCCGTCCTCGTTGACCGCATATATCTCGTTGTGACGCAGCGGACCTTTGCACCTCGGACAATAGACAAATCCGTCGGGATACCACGGTCTGAAATCCAGCTGATAGTCCGTGTATCTGACCAGCGCGCGGCAGTGATAGCAGGTCTGCTGATAGGTCAGACCGCTGTGCCATAAAGCTCTTTTGAATGCCATATAAATTCCTCCTTATATATGATAACTGTATGATTAATCTGAAAGGCGGCGTCTGAGAAAAAACGCCAGCGCTACTCCCATCAGGGCGTGAGAGTATTCTTCTTCTCCGTAAGACGCGATAACCTCGTCGATCGGAACGAGCTCGCATGACACAAGCTCATCGTCGTCAAGCGCTGTTTCTCCCGTGGGGACCAGCTCTTCGGCAAGATAGACATGAAAGCGGTTGGAGAACAGCGCGGGATTCGGGCTGACAGTGCCTAAGTGCGTGATCTTGCCCGCTTTGAAGCCGGTCTCCTCGAGCAGCTCCCGATAAGCGGTCTTCGCAGGATCCTCTCCCTCGTCAGCAATCCCTCCGGGGAACTCGATACTCAGCTTCTCTGCCGCATGCCGCCACTGGCGTACCAGAACGAACTTGTTCTGATATACCGGCACGGTCATCACCCAGTCGGGCGCGTCGATCGCGATATAGTCGCCGTCAAGTCCTGTCGCGGAAGTCTCCGCCTGATTATATACGTCAAAGACGGGCGTGGAGAGGATCTCCTCTCTGCTGTTTGTCTTCCATTTTAATTTATCGTCGTTCATGACTCTCTCCTATGATTTTTCCTTTTGAACAGCTTTCTGCACAGCGCGTAGATCCCGTATCCCGCCGCTACGCCGACGGTGTTGAGAATCAGATCGTTGACGTCCGATACCCTGACGTAAAACGGCAGCTGGATGATCTCTATCGTCAGCGAGATCAGCGCGCCGCAGAGGATAACCTTCCAGAAGCGGTCGAGCTTTTTGTATAAGATAGGCAGTATGATACCGGTCGGGATGAACATCGCGCTGTTTCCGATCAGGTTGATCAGAATTTCCTTTTTGGTAGGATAGTCGAACAGATTGGTAAACGGGATCTCGTTGATCCGAAACGGGAACGCGCTGTTAGGATCAAACAAAAGCGGTTGGATCCTGCCGTCGACCATCGAGAACGGATAAAAGGTGAAGCGGATGATCACCGCGAGATTTACATACATCAGAAGCAGCAGAGCCTCGCGCTTGAGGTCGACCTTTTTGTTTTTGATCCAGACGATCACCCTGACCAACAGCCATACCGCCGTAAAGCACAGGATCCCCGTCCAGAATGAGATCTCGATCATATCACACCAACCCCAATTGGTTCAAAAGTGTTTCTCAATCATCCTCCCGATATCGTCTGAAACGCACATCGGGATTCGCTGTTTTCCGACATTAAGTATATCACATTCACGCCGTTTTGTCCATTGAAAAATCCCCGAAAGCAACTGCCTTCGGGGATCTTACATCTTAGTTGTTATTGAAATCAAATCGGAAGCGCTATTGCATTGTAAAGGGAGTCCATTCGATGTGGTTGTACTGCATCACGTCATCCGCTTTTTCCATTCCCAATTTCTCATAAAACGGGATCGCGTTTTCGTTTGCGATCAGATAGACGGCGATATCCTTCTCACCGCCGGCGATTTGGTGAGCGGTCTTCATCAGTCGAGAGCCGATCCCCTGCCCCTCATAGGCTCTGTCGACGCCCAGATCTGTCACATACAGCCAGTAGGCAAAATCTGTCAGCCCGAACAGCGCGCCGACGATCACGTCGTCCTTGTTTCTTGCGGTCAGGCTGATCGAAACATTGTCAACTAACTTCTCGATCCTTTCTCTGAAACGCTCTTTCGGATACTGCGAGCCCAGATCCGTCCGCTTCAAAAACTCGATATATTCCTCAGCGGTAACGCGTTCCTCTTTGATCACGATCTCTTCACGCATAACATTCCTCCGCATTTGATCTCTATCGAAATACTGACACAAATCGATCAAAATAATGATCGGTATGTTCGTCAAACCGATATCAACCGTAACCGAAGGTCACGACCTCCCAGCCGCCGTCGGCAGTGCGCGCCAGCCACCACTGGAAATCCGTATAATCGGAATCAGCGTTTAAGGTCAGCTCACCTACATCCGCAGGGGTATGAAAATCCATCAAAAACTCGGCAACCTGCGTGTATTTCGCGTCGGGGGCGAGTTCGTTCATCCACTTAAGGTTTTCATCGGTGACAGCTTCGTCTGATGCGTATTTGATACTCTTGAGATCAACGTCGCCCCAGAAAGCAAATTTGCATTCGATCTGGATCACAGCGTCCTTCAGTTCTTCCTCGGTATAGATCGCGGAGTTACCGTAGTCGATGGTTACATCACCGCCGGTATATGCTCCGAGGTATTCCTCGAAGGTGATGCCCTTCCCGGTGATCTCGTTAGCTATCTCAGCATTATCAATATAGCGGATGTGCCACGGCTCGTAACCGTAGCCGGTGATATACTCCTTGCCCTCGAGATAACGGAGAATAAAGCCGCAGTCGGAGAGCTTTGAGTGGATCGTCTCCCAGATGTCGGGATACTGGATCATATCTTCGTTCTCGACAACATCCTTGCCGTCGATGATCAGATACAAATCGAGCGCAAGACCGGTGTGATGTTCGGAGTAGCCGGGCTGTGCGACCGTCTTTGCGGCATAGTCCGCGCCATACTCCTCGGTGAACTCATCCATGATCCGCTGCTGATCGGCTACGCTTCTGCGAGCGGAGTCGAGGTCAACATAAACGCCTTCCTTTTCCAACTGAGCTTTGAGTTCAAGGTAGGCGTCATAAGCCTTCTTTTCCACCTCAACATCATCTCCGACCGAATTGGTCATGTGAACAGTCTCGAGCTTATCCTCCCAATCATCGGGAAGCTTGTGGGTTTTGTTAACCAGCACCATATAGTCGATACCGTCGGTCTTAGCCTCATCAACAGTCGCGGCTGCGGTAGGATCAGATTCGTTTGCTGTAGCGTTTCCGCTGCTGCCGCAGGCTGATAATACCAGTGTCACCGTTAAACATAAACAAAGCAATATACTGATAATCGTTATCTTTTTCATTGAAATATTCCTTTCATATTTATAATATCGGTTTTGAAATTTTCCTTCGAGTCAATAACAACTATGGCAGAACCGCCCTTGTTGCCGGCAATCTGATTATACCGGATGCCGTTATCCCCGATCTTTTATACAGGATTTATGCGTCCAGATCGCCGCCCATGTTCTCGAGCGAGTCGATGGTGATCTTACAGCCGGGCTTGATATGCTGCATGACAAACTTCATGATGTTTTCGGGTACACCCACACATCCGCCGGTGTAAGTACGGTTGACTCTGAAGCAATGGAAGAAGAACGCAAAGCCCTTTTCCTTCTCACACTCGGAGTTGTAGCCCATATTCAGGACATACTGATACGCGTAGTCGAAGTCGGAGATATGCTCGCTGTTCTCGGTATCAAGCTCAGGCACATCGTTGATGTTGACAAGCTCGTTGAAGTGGTTGTTCTCATCGCCCGACCAGTAGTAATTCTCGTCGACCTTGGTATATTCCATCTGACAGCCCGGATCGTCGGCAAGACCGAACGCCTTGTCGATGGTGAAGGTACCGACAGGGGTATAGCACGCGTCGATGTTGGCTTCTCCCAAGCCGTCGAGACCGATGAAGCCGGGGGTCGCGATGATCTGCTGCCACTTGCCGTTCTCGTCCTTCTCGTGCATGGTCACATACGCGGTGTTCTTATCAACGCCCGCGACGACGATCAACTGCTGTGCGTCCTGTGTCGCGTCGAGCTTTGTCACCCATTCGGGAGACTCTCTGACTTCTTGGACAGTAAAGTACAGCTCATCGGGGGTCGCCTCAGTGATAACCTCTGTCACGGTTTCGGTTGTCTGTGAAGAACATCCCGCAAGAACGGATACAGCCATCACGGCGACTAAGAATAACGCGATACAATTTCTGATTTTCATTTTCTGCTCCTTTCAGTCGACATGTTTTCAGATTTGTGTTTTTTATAATCAATCCTTTTCGTCAAAAGGTTTATCCCACGAACCGATCTCAATCAGATTTCCTTCCGGGTCTGCTATATAACAGGTTCTCTGTCCCCAAGGTTCAAGCTCCGGCTCCAGTACAGGTACAGCGCCGTTTTCCACCGCATTTTTGAACGCGGCGTCGACCTCGGCAAAGGTATCAACATAAAGAGCCAATTCAAAATGACCGTTCAAACCCTTGACATAGTCATATCTGCGGTTCGTCATTTTTTCAAAGTCTTTTCTCCCGTATAACAGAAACAGCGTGCCGTCTTTCACAAGGTAAACGTTCGATGTATCCTCTGCTTCTTTGATCTCAAAACCAAGTACATCTCTGTAAAACCGGATCATTTTTGCCATATCCTCGACAAGTAATCCAAAACCGTCCAATCTCATAGGCTGCCTCCTGTCATATGCTAAAAAGATTATATCACGTCATCTTTTATTTGTCTATCACTTATTCAAGCAAAAACAGGCAGCCTCATCATAAGGCTGCCTGCAAATGGTAAATCATTACTTGTCCAAACTTTTCATCGTGGGGAATTTTCGGTACGTCACGGAAATACCCTGTTATAAGTTGTTATAACCTGTTATTTAAGCCATTTCTGCTTTTGCCACATTCCATAAGTTATTATAACTAATTATAAATGCTGTTCTGTTTGGCGTAAGTTTTGGCGTAAATGGCGTAAGGTATTATGGAAAGCTATTCGATTATCATCAAACTCTTCTCTGCTTTTTTGACGGATGTTTTGTTGACCGCTGCAGCGATCACTAAAACTGCGAGTGCAAAAACCGCAGCCGTGACAGCAGCGACCGTCCCCGTTGTACTGTTAAGGAATACCGAAGAGAGCTCCGGGATCATCGCAATGATAATGAGAACAAACAGAGCGATATACATCACAAATCCGATGATAAGTGCAACAGCGTTTATACCGCCCAGCTTGCGTGATATTTCCGTTTCGCTGTCCCGGGTGAAAACCGGATTTCCGGCATTGTTCACGAGCATACTGTTGACAAAGATCAAGTTACAAAGGACACAGACAAACACACTGTACAGAAATACCCAGCTGCCGGTAAACGGAACGATTCCTGTCAGAATACAAACGATACCGAGGATCAGGATGTATGACACGCTTCCGAGCGAACAGATCAGCATGGAAAAGAGGAGCTTGCTCTTATAATAATCCTTAAAATCAAGCGGCATGGCGCGTAAAATATAAAAGCTGTCGCCTTCACGCGAAAAGGCGGTTCCCGGCAAAATATTGAAGCCGCAGGCAAAGCAGGACGCAGCAACACCGAGAAGCAAAGCGCAGATCAGCGCGGCGCTTGTGTCAACAGAACCGGTTGCGGAGCTGAAAATTGCGTTTTTTCCGAAAGCGAACGGCAGAATAAAAAACAGCGGCCAGATAAAGGTCATGGCAAAACCGTAAATCATATAAGACGGATTCCTGCGCGCGTTTTTTGCCTCGTAAGAGGTCAGCGCTTTCAGCGCGCTGCGCTTCTTTCGAGCGGAAAGCATACTTTCTTCGACAGGCTTTCTTGCGAAGCCTGTATTTTGCATGGAAAGCGCTGTGGACAGATAGAACAGCTTGATAACAAGCAGGGCTAAAGCGATAGCCGCAGCGGTGATACCGAGGCTGATGAACAGTCCCGTGATACTTCCGTCGAACATAAATCCGCTCATAAACGCGATGTTCGGGAAGTTGTCAGATAAGCCTGCGGCCACCGAAAAGGCGCTCAAAGCAGCGTCAGGGGAATCTTTGCTGCTGAGAATACTGCTGACGATCAAATAGCCAACTGTCAGCACGATCGTCAGAATGCCGCCGATCGCTACCATGATATCGCGATTCCGGATAAAGCCGCAGCACTTGAAGATCACGACCGTCAGCAGCGCGGCAACCGCCAGACCGGTCACAGGAATCAGAAAGCTCGAAAGCACGGTACCGATGTAAAACGCCGCGCCCATTCCCGCCCGTAAGCCGAAGCCGAAAAAGCTCGCGTTGATCAGAATCACGCTCAGAACTACCGGAAACTGCAAGGTCACGCTCAGCTTGGCAATCACAATCTGATTTGCCGAAAAAGGCATGGGCAGCAAAACCGGAAGATCGTCCGCCGTGTACAGTACAGTGACGATGTTTTTGACCGATAGCACAAGGCTGAGCATAAGCAGTATCATCATTAAAACTTTTGTAAAGTCTTGCAGGGAGATGTACGGCGAGATCAAGGGTTCCGTAAAGTAAGCCGCCGCCGCTAAAGCCGCGATCAGGAACACCAATCCGACAGCGGCTAATATTTTTGCCGCCCTCGGTGAGATCAGCGCTTCACTGCCGCCGATCTTTGATTTGCCGTTGCATTTTTCCAAAACGGAAATAAGCTTTCTTACCTTGAAAAACTCACCGGTTACTTTTTGATTACTCATCGTCGGTCATCTTCTTGCATTTTGAAGCAACAATAAAGTAAACGACCACCATAAGAAGAATGACGCCGAACAAGATTACTTTGATCCATAAAGTATCGTTAAGGATCTTTTGAAATGCGAGAAAATCGACGATAGCTTCCCCGATCAAAAAGAGACCGCAAACGATATACATCAAAACATTGATCAGCTTATAAGTGCGCGCGCCTTTCTTTGAATACGAGGCGATCTTCGCCTCCTCGCTTTTTGTAAGTGCGCCGGTAAGAAGAATCTTTATGCCGAAGATAATCAAACCGACTCCTATTATACCAAAACCAATAGACATAATCATTTTTACTACCTCCAATTAATCTTTTGTTTCTGTTAATTCAAGAAAAATGTTTTCCAGCGAAGCATTTGATTTGTGCGTTTCCCTCAGTTCATCAAGGGTTCCGCAGTACAAAAGCTCTCCTTTTTTGATGATAC
>CAZPOG010000041.1:0-13312 GCA_964588105.1 uncultured Ruminococcus sp.
AATCTATTTTATCAAAGGCGTATACAAAATGCAACACTTATCAGGTACTTTGAAGGTTAAAATATTGTAACAGTTTATCACGTTACTATACTGTAATAATACCCGTATATCCCGCGACGATTCCGAGCGCCGCCGAGATCCCGATGATCAGGATCGGATTGAGCTTTTTGTATAGAAGCAAAAACAGCATCACCGCGAATACACCGATCGAGAACCAGAAGTTTGCCGTTGTCAGGACAGAGGATACAACCGTTGAAAGATCAAATCCGTTCGGGAACAGGATCGAGAATCCGACAGAAACGACGGTAGCCGCGATCAGACCCACGACCGTTGCTTTGAGTCCCAGCATCGTGCCTTTGACGATAAAGCTCTTTTTGAACTTCTCATAGCACTTTGCGATGATCAGAATAACGATGAACGGCGGGATCACAAGACCGAGCGTAGCGCAGAACGAGCCGAACAGCCCGCCGACCTCTGAGCCGACATAAGTCGCCATATTGACGGCGAAAGCTCCCGGCGTCGACTCCGATACCGCGATGAAGTCCACCAGTTCATCCATCGTCATCCACCCGTTTCGGATAACAGACTCTTCGATAAACGGGATCATCGCGTAGCCGCCGCCGAAGGTCAGCGCGCCCATTTTAAAGAATTCGAAGAAAAGCAGCAGATAAGTCATCATACGAGATCTTTCCCTGCCTTTCTCGCGATCCAAGCGGCGCACAGCCCTATCACAGCGGAGCCTAAGATCACGAATATTACGTTAGCCGAAAAGATCACGACGATCGCGAATGACAGCGCCATAATGATATACGCGACGATATTCTTTGGCGCTTTCTTGAACATAGAGATGACCGCTTTGACCAGCAGAGCCAGCACTCCGGCGCGAATGCCGAAGAACGCGTACTGTATCACCTTGATCTGAGCGAATTCTCTGAGGAACAGCGATATCAGATAGATGATCACAAACGACGGCAGCACCACGCCTATCGTAGAACAAAACGCGCCGAAAAGTCCCGCAACCTTATAGCCGATGAAGGTTGCGGCGCAGATGGAGATCGGTCCCGGGGTAGACTCGGAGATCGCGATGACCTCGAGTAGATCGTCGCCTGAGATCCAGTCCTTTTTCTTCGAGGTCTCGTTCTCGATGATCGGGATCATTGCGTAGCCGCCGCCGAAGGTGACCACGCCGATTTTCATAAATGTCAGAAACAGCTGTAAGCACAGCTTGAGTTTATCTTTCATATAGCACCTTAAGGCTCCCTTTGGTAAAGGGAGCTGTCGCCGTAAGACGACTGAGGGATTGTATTAAATATTTGAGCGAAGCGAGTGACCTTTTTTGGTCATTCAGAGGGAGCGACCAAGCGACCGAAGAATCCCCTTGTGATTACTACCGGTTGCAGGAGGAAGGGGATTCCCACGTCGGGCTTTGCCCTTCTCGGAATGACTTTCATAATCAATTCTGCTTCTCCACGATCTTATAGTCATCGGAGAACCTAAAATACGCGCAGTTATCATTGGTTGAAGACATAAACCTCGCGAGATCATCCTCATCCAGATTGACCTCACATTCATAGCATCCGTAGTACTCGTTATAGTTGTAATATGCGCAGAATTCACAGCTTTTTGAACTCATCATTTCACCTTGTTAAGCCTCCCTTGTGAAAGGGAGGGGGACCGCGATTAGCGGTGGAGGGATATATACTCTGGTGCGGACAGCGTCCGCTTGATAAATTATACCAATAAATCAAAACTTTTTCAATAACAATTCACAAAAACGGTTGCAATTACTATCGTTTTTATGTATACTGAAACTAATATATCTGGGATTATTTCCCGTGTTAAAATCTTTAGGAGATGATGAAATGAAAATTACCAACGATATCAAGTATGTCGGCGTAAACGATCACGATATAGACCTGTTTGAAGGTCAGTATGTCGTGCCCAACGGTATGGCGTATAATTCCTATGTTATTGTGGATGATAAGGTCTGTGTTATGGACACCGTTGACCGCCGTTTCGGCGCTCAGTGGATCTCCAACATCAAGAACATCTTAGGCGACAGAAAGCCTGATTATCTGATGGTTCAGCACATGGAGCCTGATCATTCCGCCAACATTGATAATTTCCTCAACGAATTCCCCAACGCGACCGTCGTTTCTTCTATGAAGGCGTTTGTGATGATGGGTAACTTCTTCGGCACCCAGTATGAGGACAGAAGGATCGTCGTCAAAGAGGGCGATACCTTAGAGCTTGGCAAGCATATTCTGAATTTCGTCGGCGCTCCGATGGTTCACTGGCCTGAGGTACTGATGACCTATGATTCCACCGATAAGGTCCTCTTTGCCGCAGACGGCTTCGGCAAGTTCGGCGCTCTTGATGTGGAAGAAGACTGGGCATGTGAAGCAAGACGCTACTATATCGGTATCGTCGGTAAGTACGGCGCTCAGGTTCAGGCGGTGCTCAAGAAGGCGGCCGGTCTGGATATTCAGATCATTTGTCCCCTGCACGGTCCTGTTCTTACTGAGAACCTCGGCTATTATCTGAACCTCTACAACATCTGGTCGTCCTACGGCGTTGAGACCGACGGCATTATGATCGCGTACACTTCCGTTTACGGCAACACTAAGAAGGCTGTCGAACTGCTCGCGGACAAGCTCCGCGCGAACGGCTGTCCCAAGGTTGCTGTCTGTGATCTCGCACGCGAGGATATGGCGGAGTGTGTTGAAGACGCATTCCGTTACGGCAAGATCATTCTTGCTACCACCACCTACAACGCGGATATCTTCCCGTTTATGAAGGAGTTTATCAACCACCTTACCGAGCGTAACTTCCAGAACAGACACGTCGGCTTTATCGAGAACGGTTCATGGGCGCCTATGGCGGAAAAGACCATGAAGAAGATGCTCGAAGGCTGCAAGAACATTACCTATACCGAGAACAACGTCCACATCAAGTCCGCTGTCAACGACAAGAACCTCGAAGAAATCGACGCTCTTGCGTTAGAGCTTACCAAGGATTATCTTGCCAAGCAGGATGAGACCGCCGACAAGAACGATCTCACCGCTCTCTTCAAGATCGGCTACGGTCTGTATGTCGTTACCGCCAAGGACGGCGACAAGGATAACGGCTGTATCGTCAACACTGTTTCTCAGGTCACCAACACTCCCAACCGTATCGCTGTCTGTATCAACAAGAAGAACCTCACTCACGATATGGTGAAGAAGACCGGCATGATGAACGTCAACTGCCTTTCCACCGAGGCTCCGTTCTCCGTGTTTGAGCGCTACGGATTCCAGACCGGCAGAGACGCTGACAAGCTCGCGGGAGAGGACTTCCTCCGTTCCGACAACGGCGTTGCTTTCCTCGGCAAATACATCAACTCCTTCATGTCCCTGAAGGTCGAGAGTGAAGTCGATCTTGACACCCACACGATGTTTATCTGCACCGTATCCGAAGCGCGTGTGATCACCGACGTTGAGACGATGACCTACACCTACTATCAGAATTATGTCAAGCCGAAGCCCGAGACAGAAGGCAAGAAGGGCTGGGTCTGCAAGATCTGCGGATACATCTATGAAGGCGAAGAAATCCCCGACGACTTCATCTGCCCGCTGTGTAAGCACGGCGTCGCTGACTTTGAGCCGATCGGATAATCAGCCTCCCCAATAGCCTTGGGGAGGTGGCGCGCAGCGCCGGAGGGGTAAACCAAAAATTGGTATTGTCATTCCGAGGAGGGCAAAGCCCGACGTGGGAATCCCCCTGTTATTAATATTGTTTGGATAGAGAATCCATTGCATACGGTATTAAAAGGAAGGGGATTGCCACGCCCTAAAAAGGGCTCGCAATGACGATAATCACTATAAACAAACTATTAATGATCAAAAAAAGGAGAACTATTATGAAGTACATCTGTGACGTATGCGGATATGTTTATGATCCCGAGGAGAACGACGGCGTAGCTTTTGAGGACCTTCCCGATGATTTTGAGTGTCCTCTCTGCGGCGTAGGCAAAGACAGCTTCTCTCCTGCCGAATAAGAATCAATTTCCGTAATACACAAAAGACGGCGTGTTACAACGCCGTCTTTTTCTGTGTGATTGACTTTGAGGTTATTTTTGATTGAGTCTGTTGTTAATCAGCATATTGTTGCAGTAGGAGTAGAACTCTTCTTCTTTTCCTACTGTGAAGCATCCCTTTTGAAAAGTGTATACCAGCTTTCCGTCCGTCATGATCATATAATAGTTCTTTGTAACAAAGCCTCTTTTTAACTGAGAGACCGGAATCGTTATTTTATTTTCGGTATTCTCGTTGAAGTAGATGAGCTCCGACTCCGTTAATTCCATACGGATCCGTGTCTTACCGGCTCCGTTTGTCGTTTCATCAAGACGCGTTTTGCAGATGTTCATCGTTTTGAAGTATCTGATGATCAAGCCGACGAGTACTGCGATGATAAAGACGGGAACTATGAGAAGGTAAAGAGGACCTCCTAAAAGACACCACACTACGCATCCGATAATAATGATCGCGCAACCGATATAGCATCCGAGATTTTCCGGTTTTTTGAAAAATTCATATTGATACAGTTCATGGTCTGTCTCAAAGGTTCGTGTATACTCATTGACAAATAACGGTCCCATTTAATCTCTCTCCTATCATAATTATGAATGTATTATATAATAATAATAATAATAAGTCAATAACACAAAAAATACAGCCCGCGCAGTGTCTCTGCGGCGTGGGCAAAGACAGCTTTTCTCCTGCCGAATAAGAATCAATTTCCGTAATACACAAAAGACGGCGTAGTGATACGTCGTCTTTTTTGTTGACAAAAACCGCGAATGATTTTAGAATGGAGATAGATTTTAACAGGCGAGGTTTCTTATGAATGACAAACGACTCAGCAAAAATGACCGTATAAAGCGGATATTATCGGAAATAAAGGAACGATCCGGTCGATACGACTTCTCCGATCCCGATACCTCCGATATCCTGAAGAAGAATATCGATAAGGTCTTTTCGGAGAGTTTTGTACCATATGAAAGCAACGAAGCTCCTTTTGAATATGGCGAGGATAATCTTATCCGAAGAAAAGCCGCGGTATCTCATCTTCTCAGAGAAGCGAATGATAAATTCTCCGAAAAATACCCCGAACTCAATATTGCGGATGAGATGATCCGTCTCAGCGCGCCGATACATACGCTGACATTTGACCGACTCAACAGGGTGTATGATTTTGAGCTTGCGGCTGCGATCTGGATTCTGGATTATTTGAAGGCGAATGAGCTTTATGATCAGGCGATCGAATGTTTCCCTCAACATCGTGAAGAAATCAACAGCGTTTATCTGCCGATCCTCTCCGATTCCGTTCACAGCGACGACGAGCTCAGATCCATGATATATGTTATCAGGAACAAAGACAGGGGAGAGCAGAGCGCCGATGAGGATCATCCTGACAGAAAAAATTTTGACGCGATACTTTCATTAATCGAAAAGTCCGATATTCGATTTGCTCAGGAAACGTTCATTTCTTTGATTTGGGATTTTTTCGACTGCGTTCTTTCTCTGATATCCTCCCGTCAACAAGGAATTATTCAACTGACCAAGGGAAAGGGAGAAGATATATCCGAGATCGATCTCACGGAAGAACAGCTTGAAGAAATACAAAGAAACCTCAACGAGATAGAGAGCGTCTATCAGAATATCCTCTTGGTATCGGCGTATCAGAGCGGCGAACTCTCGTATGATTCCGGTATGGATCAGATCTTTTTAAATATCAAGATTCCACAGCTCAAAAGCCCTTATGAGATGTGTTTCGCGTTTGTGTCTCTGCTGAACGCCGACAGTGACTATGTGTGGATCTATAATCTGTGTTATGATGTTTTGGAGTCGGTATGCCGTTTGTTGCCGTGGGCAGGCTCCAACGTCGTAGATCCCGACGACTCCTTAGATGAGCTCAGCGTCGACTATGCGTATATGCAGTCGCTTGTCGAGAAGATGCCCGACTGGAGCGACGATCGGACGAATGAGATTTTCTATCACAAGTCTATTCCGTCTCCTTTTGTATCCGCCAAAAGGGATCTCATCAGCCCTTCACAGCTGGTCTTTCTTTCATCCGGCCTGATCCCTCCCAGACAGGGCAGATCGATATCCTATACCAAACTCCTGTTAAACGAATCTAAGCTTTCCAAAGACCAACAAGACCTGCTGTATGAGTATGTTTCACTCGCGTATTCCATCAATCATAAGGATCTTGATTTTTCCGATTCTGACGAAGACGAAGTTTCTTCGGAGATCTCAAAGGATCATCAGGAGATTCGTGACAGAGAAAAGGAGATCAAAAAGCTCAGAACCGAGATCAAGCATCTGAAGAATATCGTTAATCAGACAGAGCATAAATATAAGGAGATATCCGTCAGGCTCAGAGAAGCGAATATGAAGCTGGACGTTTCCGCCACCGAGCTATCGGAGCTGCGCTCCATGATCCGTGAGTCGATCGACAAGGATGAAGAGTCTCCGATTTCCGTTTCTTTCCCGTATGCTGTCAACAAGCGTACGGTGATCATCGGCGGTCATCAGTCATGGATGAACGCGATGAAGACGCTGATCAAAGACGCGCGATTTATCGCGGCGTCTCAGCAGCCCAACACCGGCGTGATCCTTAACTCCGAGGTCGTATGGATCCAGACCAACGCGCTCGGGCATTCCGGATTTTATAAGATCATTGATATCATCAGGAGGAACAATATCCCCGTATGCTATTTCAAGTATTCCAGCGCTGAAAAATGCGCGGAGCAAATCGCGCTCTATGACAGCGCCGACGAAGGGGAAGAGACTCCTTCGACTGAATGAAACAGCACTTATAATATAATTAATAACCCGATAAGCATCAGCGGCTCTGATGTTTACCGGGTTTTCCATTTGTTCTATTATTGATTGATCAAAGTAAGATCATGTCGTGCGCATTGTCAGCGAGATACGGTTTTTCTTAACATCGACCGAGAGGATCCTGACCTTTACGATATCGCCGACCTTGAGCACTTCAGACGGATGCTTGATATATTTGTCGCAAATCTGGGAGATGTGTACCAATCCGTCCTGGTGAACGCCGATATCGACAAACGCGCCGAAGTCAATAACGTTGCGCACCGTTCCGGTCAGCTCCATTCCTTCTTTGAGATCGTTGATGCTGAGTACATCCGACCGCAGGAGCGGCTTCGGCATTTCATCACGAGGATCGCGACCGGGTTTAGCCAGCTCTTTTACGATGTCGTTGAGTGTAGGCAGACCGATGTTGAGCTTTTCAGCAAGATTTTTTGTACCAAGCTGTTTTACCCTTGCGGGAAGGTCGCTGAATTTAGCAGATTTTATTTCGGTATCCGTGAAGCCGGCGAGTTTTAACAGCTCCTTTGCTACAGCATAACTCTCAGGATGAACGCCGGTGTTATCCAGCGGATTGCGGCTTTCGGATACGCGCAGGAATCCGGCGCACTGCTCAAACGCTTTCGGACCGAGCTTCGGGACTTTCTTTAATTCTGCACGAGAATGAAAAGCACCGTTATCCTCTCGATAAGCTACGATGTTTTTACACACGGTAGCATTCAGTCCGGATACACGCAGCAGCAGGGCAGGGGAGGCGGTGTTCAGATCGGCGCCGACAGAGTTGACGCAGTCCTCTACAACGCCGTCGAGGGTCTCTGTGAGCCTTTTCTGAGGCATATCGTGCTGGTACTGACCAACGCCGATCGCTTTGGGATCGATCTTGACCAGCTCCGCAAGAGGATCTTGCAGCCTTCTGGCAATCGATACCGCGCTTCTGAGCGTCAGATCCAGTTCAGGCAGTTCCGCAGCAGCTAACTTTGAAGCGGAGTATACCGACGCGCCCGCTTCGCTGACGACCATGTAGTATACGGTATGATCGGCTTCTTTGATTGTATCGGCGGCGAACATCTCTGTCTCCTTGCTTGCAGTGCCGTTGCCGATCGAAATCATATCCACATGATGCTTCTTGATCAGCTCAAGAAGTTTTCTTTTTGACTGTGCGATTTTCTGTTCGGAATGGGTTGGATAGATGACTGCGGTATCGAGTACTTTACCGGTGTCGTCAACAACAGCAACCTTACAGCCCGTGCGGTAACCGGGATCGAGACCGAGAACGGTCTTGCCCTTGACCGGCGGCTGCATCAAAAGCTGTTTGAGGTTCGTCGCAAAGACCTTCATCGCGTTTTCGGACGCGGTATCGGTCAGCTCAGCGCGGATCTCTCGTTCGATAGAAGGGAAGATCAATCTTGTATAAGCATCCTCTGCTGCGGCTTTGAGCAGATCCGAACACAGAGGGTTAGTGCCTTTGTCAACTTCTTTGGTGATCACACTCAGCGGGTACTCACTGTCAAGCACGATGCTGACTTTTAAAAAGCCTTCCTTTTCGCCTCTGTTAACGGCAAGGATCCGATGTCCGGCGATCTTTTTGACCGGCTCCGAATAGTCGTAATAATTCGTATATACGCTGTCCTGTTCCGCGTCAGAGGCAACGGATTTGAGCGTTGAGCTGATGCGGAAAATAGCTCTGAGTTTTTTTCGGATTTCCGCGTTATCGGAAAGCTGTTCCGCGATAATATCCATAGCGCCGTTAAGCGCTTCCTGCGCGGTGGAGACGCCTTTTTCTTCATCAATGAATTTCTCGGCAAACTGCAGGGGATGAAAGTCTTTTTCCTGTTTAAGGATCTCCTGCGCTAAAGGCTCCAGTCCGCGCTCTTTTGCGGCCGACGCTCTTGTCTTTCTCTTCGGTCTGAACGGACGGTAAATATCCTCTAACTCGCTTAGGGTCTGTGCTTTATCGAGTGACGCGCTGATTTCTTCCGTCAGCAGTTCCTGACCGCTGATCAGCTCCCGGATCTCCTCTCTGCGTTTGTCGAGTCCGCGAAGGTAATCGAGCTTTTCGCTGAACTCGCGAATGAGCTGGTCATCCATGGAGCCGTGCATCTCCTTGCGGTAGCGCGCGATAAACGGGATCGTGTTTCCGTCATCTAACAGAGTGATGATGTTCTGCGCGTACGCTTCTTTGATGTTGAATAATTTTGATAAAGTGATTGAATAATCCATAATCATTTAACCTTCTTTAGGGGTAGAAATATCTTGCGGAAACAGGAAGTATAAAGATAATCCGATAAATCCCAGATAGAATATCGGACGGCTCACCAGCGTCCTCAGCGCATTTGCCTCTATACAGACGCCGTATACAAAGAAAAGGATCGCTTCCATAGCCAAACTGAGTAGGAATAATACGATAGCGGACACCGGAAGAAAGGACGGCGCCCTCTCGTTGAACTGAAGCTTTCTGAGAGTGAACGCATAAAATACAAACAGCTCTATCATCGCGATCAGTGTCAAAAAGTACGCGCCGCCGTACAAAACGGATTGAATCTCTCTATAATCAAAATAATTAATCACCCGTCCTATCAAGCGAAACTTCAGCACAATTAAAGCGAGCAGGGTAAAAACATACACCCATATACGTACTTTAATAAACCGGGGATCCTTCACTTCGGATGTCCACGCAAAAATGGCAAGAATGCTAAACAGAATAATGACAATCGTGCTGATCAGTTTTCCCACTTGTGACAACGAGCTGCTGTCTCTGATGATAACGAATATATAGAATAGAGCATATAAAGTGAATAATCCGCCTGTGATTCTGATGATCACTTGTCCCGGCGTCAATTTCTTTTTCATTATTTCCTCCAAAAACACACAGCGGCGTTTGTGTATCACAAACGCCGTAAAAATCAAAAAATGGGCGGCACAATTCGTCCGCCCTTTTTGAAAAATTTAAAACCAAGCGCCACCAAAAGTGCCAAAAGACATGACGGCATTATCCTTTTCAAACTCCTCGGGCGTAGGGGTAGGACTTTCCCCGGAAGTCACAATCACATCTTCTGTATGAAATTCAGTAATGATTAAGTTGGTACGTTCATATACAGATTTCTTTTTATATTCTCCTATGAATCTAAGTAGAATAGGCGGATAAACTTACATCAGGGTTTAATAATATCGGTTCCCCAGCCTTCCTCATCTGTCGGTCGCTGTGTCAAAGGTTCGGTTGGAGATTGGGCAGAAGTCTCTGTTGCAATAGATGTTTCCTGCGTTTGAGAAGAGGATTGCTCCGGCTTAGCTTGCGACGGTGTTGCGTCAGCGTCTTTGTTCTCGCCGCACGCCGACAGGCACACGACAAAAGCAATCAGCATGATCGCTAAAATCCATTTTATTTTAGACAAATTCTTTCACCTTTTAGCGTCTATATAACGTGAAGGCACAAATCCTTTCCTGAATTTTTTGATAGGCTTAAGTTTCATTTTGAACATAAGATCACCCAATCCAATAGTTTATTAAAAGCACATACTTACCAATATATAAATATACATTGTAATTATACAATATATTGGCAATTTCAACAATTGACAGATGTTTCAAAGAATCACCGCACCGTTTATTCAATGTGCATAAAAGGGCTTTCTTATGAGAAAAATTGAGGGCATCCATATTTCTCAAGAGCAATAAAACCGCCCTGATCTCATCAAAGAAATCAAAGCAGAAATCGTATCACACAAATAGCATTTCAACAAAGGAATAACGCGGTTAATAAATCTGATAATGACGTTACTATAAAAAAGGCAGTCCCCATAAAACAGGGAACTGCTATCGTTATGCGCCCGACAGGACTTGAACCTGCACCCTTGCGGACCGGAACCTAAATCCGGCGCGTCTGCCAATTCCGCCACGGGCGCGCGTACTAATTTAATTGAAAGTTGAAAATGGAAAATGGAAAATTACTCTTTGCTGGATTTTAATATTGTGGTCAGAATCTTTTCTATCTCAACACAATCCGATAATATACTTTTTATTTCATTGTCGGATAAATAATCGGAAGCGTTGAGTAACCTCAACCAGTATTTTGTTTCGGTCGTTTCTTTCAATGCGATTGATATTTTTGAAATGAAGTCTGCTTTGCTCTGTGCTTGCTGTGCTTCTGCTACGTTAGCGCCGATACTTGTACCCGAACGTAAAACTTGCTTTGAAAGCACATATTCTTTCTTTTTATCACACAGATATTTATATAGCTTAACGATTCTGATTGCAAAATCAAAGCTTTTCTTTTCAATGATATTATCCATAAGTATTATAAATCGGAGCGAAGCGACCCTTCATTTTACAATTTCCATTTTCAATTTTCAATTAAAATCCGGCGCGTCTGCCAATTCCGCCACAGGTACGTAAATTAATTTGCTAATTCATAAATATTATACCTGACGATTCGATATTTGTCAAACTGACCAAATTCTATGATACGGATTTGTACAACATTTCACAAGAACTCTATTGACAGTCATATGAACCTGTGATATAATCAGGTAAACTTGAAAGTGAGGTGAGAAAAATGTATGAAAAGCTGATACCCGGAACCAAAATCCCGTATCATGACGAGAAGGCAGGTTTCTCGTATTTTGTACCGCTGCTCAGAGCGACAGACGGTCTGACGCTCTCGCAGGTATGTACATTGACCGGGCTGGAGACGTCTACGATCCAGAATTGGGTCAAGCGAGGATTTGTTCCGCGACCTGTCAACAAGCTCTACAAAGAGCGGCACCTCGCGCGAATTCTGCTGATATCTTCATTAAGAGACAGCATGCCGCTTGACAGGATAGGGGAGTTGATGACGCTGATCAACGGCGTAACCGAAGATGAGTCGGACGATATTATCTCTGAAGAAGAGCTGTATGATATCTTTTGCTCATTGGTTTGTGGTTGCAGTGAAAAAGTTTTCTCACCTCAAGAGGTTGCTCTTTTGGTCAAAAACGCTACAAAGGATTATGATCCTCCCGATAAAGAATCTCTTTCTCGGCTTTGGCAGGCGCTTACCGTGATGATATACGCTTATACATCCGGAATGTTTAAAAAGAAATGCGAAGAGGAGTTTCAAGCGCTCAGTAAGCCGTAGAAAGATTCCTGTTGATTGTGATCCTTGCTTATGTTTTTCGTAACGAAAGACAATAGATGAATATAAAACAATGAATACAGAATTTTTTATGAAACACGTTTTCTTTGTTATCGTCGCTGTCTGGATAGCGCTTTGGTGGGGATTCTTCTTAGTCGCTAAGCTGATATTGGAGAAGATTCCTTCCAAAAAAAGAATCAACGGCAATATAATGAATACGGTGTTTGTTTATTCGATTTCTTTATCAAAAGAGCAGATCGAAAACCGCATCGGCATGATGGGAGAATTCTCCGGAGTATGCTGCCGATATAACAAAAACACATCAACGCTCTACTTCTATTATCCTGTTGTATCAGATGTGGTTGCTCGCTATCGTATGAGATTAACTTATCACAACGGAGTGAATATTCTGAGATTAAGTCAGAAAGGACTTCCTTGGACAACACATCGGATTTATCTTAATGTTAACGATTACATGACTCATTATCTTCAGGCAAAACCTGTCAGATTTAAAGACTACGCTAACCTGAACAAAACCATGTAAGAATGGTAAGAGGTGAAATACAATGATTTTTATCAACAATGAAGAGAAGAATGTAAAGCACTTAACGGTTCCTTATGTCGATCAGATGCAGGAAGGCTTCGGCTCGATGAAACCGTCGGGGATCAATACACTGACAACAGTGCTGGTTGTTTTGATGGTTATCTTCTCGGTAATGTCTGTGATCTTTGCCAAATATTATCTGTTGTGGATTTTTGTCCCCGTACTGCTGTTGCTGATCGTTTCGTTTGTTATCAGAAAACATCAGGAGAAAAAATACAGACCGACAGAGCATACTAATCACACAGAGGCTATTTTTAAAGATTATGATATTTGATCATATAAGTCAAAGACGTATGATCTTTTAAACTCATAATTACGAAAGAATGAGGTGAAAAAATGACAGTATTTTGGTTGATATTTACGGTGGTGATGGCGATATTGGAAGCGGTTACCGTACAGATGGTTTCTATCTGGTTTGCCGCCGGCGGCTTAGCCGCGTGTATCACATCGCTGTTTACCGATAATATTCTGATCCAAGGCGGCGTATTTTTAGGCGTAACCGTTTTGACGCTGGCGCTGACACGGCCGCTTGTCAAGCGGATCAAAGAAAAAAACACCCAGCCGACCAATTCCGACAAATACATCGGTCAGATCGGAATCGTCCTTGAAGAGATCGATAACGAAAAGGCGCAGGGCTTAGTCAGAGTCGGATCCTCCAAGTGGACGGCAAGAAGCTATGATAACTCTGTTATCGCAAAAGACAAAAAGGTAAAAGTTCTC
>CAZPOG010000042.1:0-13308 GCA_964588105.1 uncultured Ruminococcus sp.
AGGTTATAGCCGCCGCAGTCGCCGTCAACGTCCAGCGCCTCGCCGATGATGTACAAGCCCTCGTGAGCGATATGCTCAAAGTCTTCCGCGATAATGTCGGAGACCTTGACGCCGCCCGCTGTGACCTGCGCGTTCTTCATATCAAATTTCGGGATCGTCTCGAACCGCCAGTCATAGACGGTATCCGTGAGCATTGCGATATCCTCTTCGGTGAGAGAGGACGCCGGCGCGCTCGGGGAGATCTTTGCGGTTTTTAAGAGCGCGATGCCGATATTCTTGTGGAACATTCCGACGAAGATCTTCTGTGTTTCATCGGATTTCGCCGCTTTGATGCGTTCTCTGAGCAGGTTGGAGATCTCCTCCTTGCTCATCTCGGGAAGCAGAGAGATACCGATCTCACATCCGCGTCTTTGGTTGGGCGTGCGGGAGAGGTTGAAGACGCAGATTCCCGACAGGGTGTTCTCGGTGAATTGCACCTCGCCGGTTTCTTCCTTGATTTTCTCGCCCTTCTGATACAGGGTGACCTTGGCGTTTGCTCTGACGCCCTTGAGCATTTTGATCACAGGGGATTTGACGTTGACGGGAGAGAGGGAAGGAGCGCTGTGGTTGGTTCTCAGCCCGAGCATCTTGAACAGATCCTGAGAGCCCGACTCTCTGTAAGCGTAGTCAGCCTTGCCGCCCGAGGCGATCACCAGCTTCTGTGTGACCAGCGTCTCGTCACCGAGCGTGATCTGGTAGCCGGTTCTGGTGGGCTTGACGTCCATCACCTCAACGTTGCAGCGCACCTCTACACGCTGTCTTGCCAGTTCCGCCCTGAGTACGTCCAGCACGGAGGACGCATGGTTGGAGCGGGGATATACCCTGCCGTCGTTTTCTTCCACGGTGAGCAGTCCTAAGGAGTGGAACCAATCAAGGACGTATTGCGGGTTATATTTCTTAAAAAGAATATTAACCAATTCCTGCGCGCCTTCTCCGTGATAGGACTTTTCCGTCGCGGAGGTGTTGGTCAGGTTACAGCGTCCGTTGCCGGAGATCATGATCTTTCTGCCGACCCTGTCCGCTTTTTCAAGAAGGACGATCTTTTTTTGAGGATTCAGATGTGCTGTTTTACAGGCGCATGCGATACCCGCCGCGCCGCCGCCGATAATCACGGCATATGCTTGTGTACTCATTTTTTACTCCGTGTGAATGATTTATGCCTGAGGAACGCTTGTGGTAAAGAGATTTGTCAAGAAGCCGAAGGCATGTGGTAAAGCTACGACCAGAGAAACGATCACGCCTGCGAGAAGAACGCCGCAAAAGACGGCGAGCATGGTCTTTCTGAAGCCCATATCGAGGATCGATGCCGCTAATGTGCCGGTCCATGCGCCCGTTACGGGAAGCGGGATACCGACGAAGAACATCAAGGCGATAAAAAGTCCTTTGCCGCTTTTGGCGTTGAGCTTATCGCCGGCTTTTTCACCTTTTCTCAGACAGAAGCTGAAGAATTTGCCGATGTACTTTTTGTCTTTGCCCCATTCGAGTATCTTGCGGGCAAAAAGATAAATAAACGGTACGGGGATCATGTTGCCGAGAACGGCGATGAAATAGGCGACAACGGGATTGATGTGATATCCCCATACTGCCGCGGGGATCGCTCCTCTCAGCTCAAAAATCGGGATCATCGCAAATCCTATGGTAAGAAGATAGTATTTTAACATTTCAATACTCCTGATACAAAAATTCATATTTCACTCTTTGCATTATAACCGAAAACGCCGCGTATTTCAATACTTATTTATATCAATGCGAAAATCTTCCTATTTTGTTTGACATCCTGTCGGTTTGTGGTAAAATGGTATATGTAGAAATATAGCGTCAAAAGGGGGAAGAGAATGAAAATAGTAAAGCGGATCGCGAGAGTCGTTTTTCCTGTACTCAGCGTTTTGATGATCACTTTTATATTCTATCAGTCCTCCATGGACGCGGACGCCTCCTCTGTTGAGAGCGGATCTTTGCTCGAGATGATCAACGGCTTTCTGTCATCCTTAGGAATCTCTCCTTTTGTCAGCGATCACCTGATCCGCAAGGCGGCGCATTTTTCGGAATATTTTATTCTCGGAACACTGCTGTTCGCCTCTATGAAAGTATGGCTGAGCAAAGATGTTCTGATTTTGACCTATCCTGCGGGAGCGGGGCTTTTGGTAGCCCTGTCCGACGAGTTTATCCAGACGTTTTCGAACGGGCGCTCCAGTGAGTTCAAGGACGTTTTGCTGGATCTGGCGGGCGTGCTGACCGCGATCGTCGCGCTGTATTTTCTGTTATGGCTGATCCGCGATATCCGAAAGAACAGAGCGCAGGAAGAAGAAACAGAGGATGGTTCGGAAAACGAGACAGCCGATCAGACGGACGAAGATGCCCAAGCCGATGAAATAAGCGAAGAATCCGAGGAAGAAGCTGACGAAGAGGCAGGCATAGAATCCGAGGAAAAGACTGACGATGATATTATTAAAGAGCCGGAGGAAGAGTCAAAATCCGACTCCGACGATATCATCGATAACGATACAGATCTTACAGAGAAAAGAGAGACCCAAATTGAGTGAAGTAAGAGAAAACAAAATGGGAACCATGCCGATGTTCCCGCTGATCCTGAGTATGTCGCTGCCGGCGATGTTCTCCATGCTGATCCAGGCGCTGTATAACGTGGTCGACAGTATTTTTGTCGCGCGCTTTTCTCCCAAGGCGCTGTCGGCGGTATCGCTTGCGTTTCCGCTGCAGCTTGTCATGGTAGCGTTTGCCGTCGGTACCGCGATCGGCGTCAACTCGCTGATCGCAAGACGCTTAGGCGCGCAGAATTATACGGACGCGAACCTCGCCGCTTCTCACGGTATGATTCTTGCCGTATTCAGCTGGCTGCTGTTCGTGGTGGTTGGTCTGGCGTTTTCGGGAGGATTTATCTCCCTGTTTACTGCCGATCAGGAGATCCTGACCTTTGGTACCCAGTACCTTTCGATCGTGCTGTGCGTATCTTTCGGCATGATGATGTCGACGATGTGTGAGAAGATCCTCCAGAGCACGGGCAACATGATCATCCCGATGCTGACCCAACTGCTTGGCGCGGTCATTAATATCATCTTTGACCCGCTGCTGATTTTCGGCTTGTGGATATTCCCGCGGCTGGGCGTAGTCGGCGCGGCTGTCGCGACGGTGTTCGGACAGATCTGCTCGATGACATTTGTTCTTATTATTCTTTTAACGAAAAAACATGAGGTAAAAATCTCATTCAAAGGCTTCAGGTTCAAGAAGAATATCATCCGCGATATCTACGCGGTAGGTTTTCCCGCGATCATCATGCAGAGCATCGGTTCGGTGATGGTATCGGGAATCAACGCGATCATCTCGATGTCGGGCGTTCCGGTAGAGGTCGCCGAGACCAACATCAACGCGTTCGGCGTCTACTTCAAGCTGCAGAGCTTTGTCTTTATGCCCGTGTTTGGACTCAACCAGGGCGTCTCTCCGATCATCGGATACAACTTCGGCGCGCGCAACAAGAAGAGGATGTTCTCTGCGCTCAGATGGGGTATTCTGATCGCAGTTATTATTATGACGGCGGGTCTTCTGGTATTCCAGATCGCGCCGGGGTGGCTGTTGTCGCTCTTTGACGCGCAGGCGTCTCCGGTGGAGAATACCGCTCTGATGGACGTCGGCATACCGGTCTTGAGAACCATCAGCCTTTGCTTCGTTTTCGCCGCGGTGGGCATTATGTTTACCGCGCTGTTCCAGGCGATCGGCTACGGTTTCTATTCGATGATCATGTCTTTTGCCAGACAGTTGGTGGTGCTTTTGCCCGTGGCGTTCTTCCTCTCGAAGATCGACCTCGGCGTTATGTGGTATGCGTTTCCCGTGGCGGAGCTCGCGTGCCTTGTGGTAGCGATCATCTTCTTTATGATCTTGCAGAAGAAAGAATTTCGGTATATGAACTGATAATACAGCTGTTTTTCGCATAGTATCTATCGGGTGATATGTGTGGAAAACGACAGACAAAGAAAAGACGAGATCATCTACGACGAGGGATTTTACAGCGTCTCACAGAAATTTGAAAAAGCGGATGAGACGGAGCCTGTTGCCGTCGATGAGCAGAAGCCCGCGGAAAAACCGGAAAGGGCAAGACCGTTTCTGATCACTGTTCAGCTGGTGCTGTGCCTGATCGCGGCGCTCTCGCTGTTTTTGCTCAAGTCGACCGGATCAGAGCTGTATGATCGGTTTCGCTCGTGGTATGACGAAGAGATGAAGAAGACGCTGATCTCTCAGGACGTCTTCGATGACGCGGGGATCGATCGGTTATTCTCTCCCGCAACGATAGATGAGATTTCGCCTGAGACAGACTGAGATCCTGATCGGCTACGAGGCGGTTGCGGCGATGACGGCGGCGCTTTTGCTTGACCGGCAGGGACGGGTTATATGCTGTTTTCTTGCTGCTGTGATGCACGAGTGCGGACATCTTCTGATGATGCTGTTGTTTCGATGTCAGGTCAGAAGCGTTCAGCTGAGGCTGTTTGATGTCTCTATCGTCGCGGATGAGCCGAAAAGCGTAAGGGCAGACACGCTGATTGCGGCGGCGGGCGTGATGACGAATCTCCTTTTTGCCGCTGTCTGTTATCCGTTTTCGCGGATGATGTGCATCTCTCATCTTGTGATCGGCGGATTCAACTTGCTGCCGATGGAGAGCCTCGATGGCGGAAGACTGCTGACGATATGGCTGTCGAGACGGCTGTCCGCTGTCACTGTGGAGAGAGTCCTCAAGATTCTGACATTCATTTTGCTGACGCCGATTTTATGCGGCGGGATATTTGTTCTGCTGAAAACCAAATATAACTATTCGCTGTTGGCGGTATCGCTGTATCTGCTGACGGTATTATTCTTAAAATAGGAGCAATCTATGATTCCGAAGGAAGTTGAAAAATATCTGTTGAAGGTCCAGAAGCCCGGCCGCTATACCGGCGGCGAGCTGGGCGCAGTGATCAAGAAGAAAGAGAATGTGGACGTTCGCTTTGCGTTCTGTTTTCCCGATACCTATGAGATAGGAATGTCTCATCTGGGGATCAAGATCCTCTACGCGCTGTTCAACGAGGTGCCTTATATCTGGTGCGAGCGTGTGTTCGCGCCGTGGATCGATATGGAAGAAGTGATGCGCGAGCATGATATCCCGCTCTACGCGCTGGAGTCGGGAGATCCGCTGTATGAATTCGACTTCATCGGATTTACTTTGCAGTATGAGCTGTCCTACAGCAATATTCTCAATATGCTCGACATGGGACGCGTGCCGCTTTTGTCAAAAGATCGAAAAGGTCTGAAGAATATCGTGGTCGCGGGCGGCCCCAACTGCTGTAACCCCGAGCCGATCACCGACTTTGTCGATATCTTTTTTCTCGGCGACGGGGAAGAGGTCGATCTGGAAGTGATGGAGCTCTATCGGGTCTGCCGTGACGAGAACACCACGAGAGAGGAGTTCCTTAGACGCGCGTCACAGATCAAGGGCGTATATGTTCCCTCGCTCTATGAGATCGCTTACAACAACGACGGCACCTTACAGTCAATCACGCCCAAGGACGGCGCTCCCGAAAAAATCGAAAAACGTGTGATGACGGATATGGACAAGTGCTACTATCCGCCCTACTTTGTCGTGCCGAATATCGAGATCGTTCACGACCGTGCGATCGAAGAGATCGCCAGAGGCTGTATCCGCGGATGCCGCTTCTGTCAGGCGGGATTCTTGTACCGTCCCGTTCGGGAGAAGTCCATCGATTGTATCAGTGAACAGACCCATGCGTTATGCAAGAACACCGGCTATGACGAGGTTTCGCTGTCATCGCTGAGTTCCTCTGACTATACGCAGATCGTGCCGCTTCTTTCTAAGCTCAACGAGTGGTCAAAGCCCGAGAACGTCAGCCTGTCTCTGCCGTCTCTGAGAGTTGACGGCTTTACCGACGATATCCTTGACCGTATCAAATCGGTGCGCAAGTCCGGTCTGACCTTTGCGCCCGAGGCGGGCTCCCAGCGTCTGCGTGACGCGATCAACAAGAACGTGCTCGAGAGTGAGCTGATGAACACCTGCTCGGTCGCGTTTGAGGGCGGTTATACCACCATCAAGCTGTATTTTATGATCGGTCTGCCGACCGAGACTTTAGACGACGTAGCGGCGATCGCCGAGCTGGCGCAGAAGGTGGTCAACGCCTACTATGCCTGTGAGAATCGCGTCAAAGGTCAGACGGTGAGGGTGACGGTCTCCGTCTCCTCCTTTGTCCCCAAGCCCTTCACGCCTTTCCAGTGGGAGCCGCAGGACACGATGGACGAGCTTCGAAAGAAGCAGCTGCACTTGAAAGATTCCATCAAGACGCGCAAGATCACCTATAACTATCACGACTCCGATACCTCATTCTTGGAGGCGGTATTCGCCCGCGGCGACAGAAAGCTCAACAAGGTGATGAAAAGAGCGTTTGAGAAGGGGATCCGCTTTGACGGGTGGAGCGACTGCTTCTCCTTACAGAAGTGGCTGGAAGTCTTTGAAGAATGCGGCGTAGATCCCGCGTTCTACGCGAATCGCAGAAGAGCGTTCGACGAGCTGCTGCCGTGGGATCATCTCGACTATGGGATCAAGAAGTCGTTTTTGCAAAACGAGTGTGAAAAGGCGTACAGAAGTGAGACTTCTCCCAATTGCAGGGAGAAGTGTCTCGGCTGCGGCGCGGCAAAATACGGCGGAGGTGTATGCTATGAGAAACGTTAGGGTTTTCTTCAAGAAGTTTGCCGAGTGCCGGTATATTTCCCATCTGGATCTCAATCGTGTGATGCTGCGCGCGGTGGGTAAGAGTCGTCTCAACGTCTGGCGTACTGAAGGCTTCAACCAGCACGCCTATATCACCTTCGCGCTGCCGCTGTCGCTGGGTTTTTCCTCCGAGCGCGAGAGCATGGACTTTCGCCTGCTCGACGATGAGATGGATCTGTCTTTGATCCCCGATATGCTTAATGCTTGTCTGCCTCAAGGAATCCGCGTGTTTGACTGTCAAGAGGCGAAGTACAAGCCTGCCGATATCGACTCGGCGTTATATGAAGCGGTGCTGACTTCTGATGATACTTCTGTAAAAGAATTATATACTGCGACTGCACAGTTACTTGAATCCGATGAGATCCCGGTTGAAAAGAAGACCAAAAAAGGCTTCAAGACCGTCAATCTCAAGGAGTACGTCAGAACATTTTCGCTGTCGTTGGGTGAGAGCTCGGTCACGCTGTCGATCACCCTGCCCGCGGGATCCTCGACCAATATCAACCCTACGCTGTTTGTCACGGCGCTGGAGAAAAAGACCTCTGTGGAGATCTTCTATGATATTTCTCGAAAAGAAATATACACAAAGGAGGGGGAGCCTTTTGCTTAAGCGTTTTGACGTCGTTCTGCTTGACGCGGACGAGACGATATTTGATTTTAAGCGCGCGGAGGCGTATTCTCTTGAGCAGTCGATGGAGGAGTTCGGCTATGAGTTTACTCCCGAAAGACTGAAGCTCTACAGTGAGATCAACCTTGCCTGCTGGAAGGCAATGGAGCGCGGCGAGCTCAAGAGCGGCCGTCTGACTTCGCTGCGGTTTGAGAAGTTTTTTGAAGCGATGGGAGAGAGGATCCCCGACTGCGCGGCTTTTCACAACTCTTACATCCATAACCTTGCCGACGCCGGTTTTCTGATCGACGGCGCATTAGAGTTTGTGGAGAAGCTGCACAAATACTGCAAGGTCTATATCGCGACTAACGGGCTGACGATTGCCCAGCGCGGCAGACTCAGACGCTCCGCTATAGGGCCGTATATCGACGGCATTTTCATTTCCGAGGAAATCGGATTCCAGAAACCCACCAAGGAGTACTTCGATACGATTTTCAACAAATTGGGGATCGAGGATAAGTCAAGAGTGATCATGGTGGGCGACTCGCTGACCTCCGATATGCAGGGAGGCAGAAACGCCGGCATCACCACCTGCCGCTATTTGGGTGATCATCCCCACGAGGACAGCGATCTGGTGGACTTTGAGATCACGTCCTACGACGAGTTCTTTGATATTCTTTTTAAGAATTAAAACTCGCTTTATCATGGTATGAATCAGCGCTGAGGAGGCCGGCGTATGAATCATCATATATCGAGTCGCGCAAATTCCCTGACTCAGAAAACAATGATTGAAAAATCACAACAGATCTTTGGAAAGGAGGAACTCGGATGAATTTCGATCTTACCGGTGAAAACTTAACGATATATGTGGAATGCCCTCGCTGTAAAAACACATATGGAGTGACCTCAAACCTCAAAAGCGATGTCATTTTTGAGGGAATGAAAAACGATTTCAGAGATATTGCAGACAGGGAGTATGAGCTGACTTGTCCCGAATGTAATATCCCGATCAGATTCAATCTCAAGAAAGAGCTTTTAAACACCAAAAATCCCTCTCAGCCAAAGAAGAAGGGACTTTTCGGAAAAATGTTCGGCAAGAAATAACACAAATATTATTATAAAAAGGAGGATCAGATATCTATGGCAGAATCTATGGGAAATATTATTTTAACATTTACTTGTCCTAAGTGTTCGGCGTGTTTCGATTGGGAGGTTCCTGACGTAAAATACATGGACGCAATCAAAAAGGATCAACTGCTGGAGGCAAAATGCTATCTGTGCGGTCATACATTAAAATTCTCTCCGAAACAAATATCTCAAAATGCTAAGGCAGCTAACCAGTCTAAGAAAAAAGGCTTTTTCAGTAAGCTGTTCAAAAAATGATGTATATATCATAAGTCGGTCTCCCAAAATCTCATTGATTCGCGCGGTTGTGCGCAGCATTATCTCAATAATATAAGAAATTAATCGTTACGATAAAGGAAGGAGTGGCTTTTATGGTACATATCACTTTTGAATGTCCGCATTGTTCATCTTTGTTTCAAGTCGACGCGGAAGTTGACGCTACCGAGTGGCATACAGAATGTCCGAGCTGCGGTCAAAAGTATCAGCTGAATCCCAAAGAAATGGTTAAGAACTATCAAAGAGAAAAGAAGGCTAAGAAGAAAAAGAATTTTCTCAAAGATCTGTTCAAATAATATCAGTTTTTGATACTTCATCGTTCTCCAATCTCTGAAAAAGGAGTGTTGTAATGAATCCGGATTTTGTAATAAAAGATTCTGTGCTGAAACAATATAAAGGAGCAGGAGGAGATGTGGTCATTCCCGACGGCGTGACCAAACTTGATTCTGACGCGTTTCGTTTTTGTGACAGTCTGATAACCGTCTCTATTCCTGACAGCGTGACCTCGATATCCAGCGGAGTGTTCTGCGATTGTTCCAATCTGACGTCGGTTACCATACCCGGCAGTGTCAAAACGATCGGCTTCGGCGCTTTCAGAAGATGTGAGTCGCTTACATCCGTTATTCTTATGGACGGCGTAGAAGAACTGGGCGGCGACACATTTTACAGTTGTCGTGCGCTCAAATCGGTTGTGATCCCGGGGTCTGTGAAAAAACTATGGGACGGTATGTTCTCAGATTTTGAGAGCTGCGACGCTGTGACGGTGGTCTGTCCCGAGGGCTCCTACGCGCATAAATACTGTAAAGAGAATCGTCTGCACTTTATTTTTGATTATCAGTATACTACTTTCGGCGGGCTGGCTCCTCAGCGTATCGAAAAGATCACTTCGCCGTTTCAGGCGGACGAAGAAAAGCCGTTTATCTTTATCAGCTATTCCCATAAAGACAGCGAGAGAATCTTTGTGATCATCAAGCGCCTTTATGAAGCCGGATGGAAGATCTGGTATGACGAAGGACTGACCATCGGTGACAGCTACGATAAAGAGATCGAAAGACATGTCGAAGAGTGCTCTGTGTTTTTGCTGTTTGTAACAGAGAATTCTCAACACAGCAAATACATCGAGAAAAACGAAGTGCCGTGGGGGATCAAATACAAAAAGCCCGTCATCAAATGTATTCTTGACGAAGGCACGGATATTCCGGTCAACGGAAAAGCCCCGCTCGTTACTGTCGGGCTCGATGGAGTCGATGAAGCTTTAGAGAATATTGATGGGCTGATCAAGGGAGAAGAGCGTGTCGCAAAGGGTATTGTTGTTACCTTTAATCCTCAAAACAGAGCGATCGCTTCCGCTATCGGCAGGCCCGGATCGACCGAAAAGAAAAAATACGCATATTGTCTGTATTCTGAAAAAGGCACAAATCGGGCAAGATCGATTCTCTTTGACGCGCGTGAAAGCGGATGCCAGATCTATGACGGCATTCTCGACGGAGAAGATCCCGAATTGTTGGAGACAAGTCCCTGTCTGATCGTGTTTTTGGATAACGCTTTTCTTGAAGATCCGCATCTTGTAAAAATCCTTACCGACGCGTTTGATCAGAAAAGGGATCTGGCTATATGCCGTATTGAGAACATTACACTCCCCAAGGAGCTTGAAAAGCTCAAGAAGATCCACTGGCTGAATTATTCGCACAACGAAGACGATATCATGAACGCGCACCTTGCGAGCTATCTTGCAGCAAGAGACTGCAGAAGCGAGGGTGTTCTTCCCGGATTTTCCTATGAAAATACGAAAAAAGGGATTATCATAACGGACTATCACGGAACGGGTACCCGACCCGTGATCGAAGCGGAGTACAACGGTATGCCCGTGATCAGCATCGATGACGAAGCCTTTAAGGATCGCAAGCATCTCGAGAGTATCGTTATCCCCGACAGCGTATCAAGAATCGGCGTAAGCGCTTTTCAGGACTGCGCCGGATTGAAGGAGATCGTTATCGGAAAAAAAGTCAAAGAGATCTGCAGCAGCGCTTTTTCCGGATGCACTGCGCTGTCTTCCGTAAAACTGCCCAAAAACCTGAAAACAATCAGCGATAACGCGTTTAACGGCTGTATATCGTTGACCTCTATTACCATTCCCGACAAAACAGAGCATATCAGCTGGAGCGCGTTCGAGAATTGCACCGGACTGACTTCGGTCAAAATTCCCAACAGTATGAAGCTAATTGAAGGACAGGCATTTCAAAGCTGCACCGCACTGGTATCCCTTGATCTCGGAAAAGGAATCAAAGAGATCGAGTGGGGAGGTTTTGATGACTGCTCGGCGCTGAAATCGCTCGTCATTCCCGGAAGTATTCCGATAATCTACGGCTTTTCCAACTGCACCGGCCTGAGTCGAGTTGATTTTGAATACGGTGTGAAGACGATAGGAGCGTTTTCTTTTGCAGGATGTTGGAGCCTTGATAAAATCGTTTTTCCGAAAAGCGTTGTTGAGATCGAGAGCGGCGCTTTCAAAAAATGTGAGGGTCTGTCAGAGGTCGTCATTCCCGACAGCGTCAAATCAATAGACACAAATGCTTTCGAAGACTGCCCCAATCTGACGATCATCTGTTCAAAGAGTTCTTATGCTTGTCAATACTGCCAAAAAAACGGAATCAGCGTAAACCTCGGTGCTCCTTCAAATCTGGCAAACGAAGATGAGAAAAAGAGCAAATCTTTCGGCAGAGGACAGTCGGCGACAAATACGTCGGGGGAGGAGAAAGTCGGTTTCTTCGGCAGACTGTTCAAAAAGAAAAAGAAGAAAGACGCACCTTCAAAGAAATCAATTTCGAAACAGGGTTCCAAAAAGAAGCCTAAGATGAGCAAAGAGGAAAAAGATAAAGCCTTGTTCTATCAGCTGACAGGGGAACTCTTTGATAACGGCATCTTTACAAAAATCATTGAATTGAAAATGAATTTGGGATGTGTAGTCAACGTTTCTGATTCGATGTATCTTCTGTTCTTCTACGCCTTTGCTGCTGAAAATGATATAGAGGAAATCATCGGCGTCATCGTACCGAAGGACAGGATCACCAGATCTGTGAATAATATCGATTACTTCTACCGTTATATTTCCGAGAGTATGGATGAAGACAGGAAGATCAATCTGTCGGAGAAGATGGTTATGCATTTTATCAAGTGGAAAGAGTATACCGATCAGAACGGTCCCGATCTTGATAATGTCGACCCTGACGCCGACGAAAAACTGATCCAAAGATTACCGGAGCAATAATGAAGCTCCGATATAATGATTGTTAAAATGTGATTATTGTTTAACAAAGAACAAATGCCGCTCGCTTATGAGCGGCATTGTTGTTAGGAGAGTTTTTCCTTTCACAATATCGAAGCAATTTTGATGACGAGAAGAGGAATTGTGATTCATATTTATTCATAAAACTGTTGACCATACGCTCGTTTTCTATGATAATAAAAATGTGGCGAATACTTACGTTCTGTAAGCTGAAAAATCAATATACTTGAAGGGGGAACATCATGAGTAAACGTATTATCAGTATCATCCTGACCGTTTTGCTGATCCTTTCGATCGGTACGCTGAGCATGTTTTCAGCCTCGGCTGATACCAACGACAGCGTCAGCAGTATGAGTGATGCGGACATCAGATCCGATTTGCATCCCGGATCCTTAGGCGACATCGATTTTGATCCCGATTCCGAAGACGACGAGCAGGCATTGATCGATCAGGCGGAAGAACTGCCGGATTCACTCGATCTGAGAAATTATAACGGTATGAATTATGTTACTCCGGTCAAGTTCCAGAATCCTTACGGAACCTGCTGGGCTTTCGGTATCGCGGGCGCTTCCGAGATATCTTATCTGTACGAGAACGGCTTGGGTGTTCTCGCGGGCGAAGTGAACAATACCGTCAATTTTGCCGAGAAGCATATCGCATGGTATATATATCACGGTATCACCGAAGACGATGTGATGACCGGCGCGGTGCGCGCGTCACAGGTTGGCGAGGGCTTGGATACATCTATTGCCGAAAGCACGGATATCAACGCCGTGTATAATTTCGGCGGCTTTACCGCTTATGCTTCTAACTTCTTCGCTTCCGGTCACGGTCCCGTCGAAGAGGACTATATGGTCAACGATTCTTATCCCTACTACTACGCCGGCAAAAATCTCTGGCGTCAATGCGACAGGGATATGACAGATGAAGTCGCCGCTCTGCGCACGGCATACTTCAAAGAGTATTTCAGATCCAATGTGGATGAGTATATTAAAGATGGCTATATCCAGAGCGCCGACGAATATGACGAATGGTTTGATGAGAATTGGGGAGAGGGATTCTTCTTATATACCAAGTCGTTCTCCCGTTCCAATTACGCGGCATACGACGACTGGTCGCTGCCGCTGAACGCCGAATACCGATTCCCCGGCGTCGTTTCTTACTTTAAGGAAAGCAACATTCTCCCGCCGGTCTCGACAGAAGACAGCGAGGGTA
>CAZPOG010000043.1:0-13187 GCA_964588105.1 uncultured Ruminococcus sp.
TATTATCCCCTTCTAGGGGTTGTGCAAACCACCCGTTGAACGGGTGGTTTTGATTGGTTTCAGATTTAAGAATATACGCCGAATGATCCGAGAAGCAGAACGATCAACAATGCCGGAGCTAAAAATTTCACCATCACGGTATAGAGATGCCGTCTTGCGAATTTTTCTCCGTTTTTGGTTGCTTCTTCGATCACTGTCTTCGGTTTAACGATCCATCCGATCAGGATACAGGTGCCGATGGCAAGCAGCGGCATCATGATATTGTTGGAAAGGTAGTCTAAAATATCCAAAATCTGACCGACCGAGCCGTTGGGAAGCTTGAAGTCAAAGTAGAGAAGATTGTATCCTAAGCAGACGACCGTGCTGATTGCGAGCGCCATCAGGGTCTCCCGAATCGTTGCTCTTTGTCTGGATACTCCCTTGTCGATCATACCGGAGCAGATCGCCTCCATCAGGGAGATTGAGCTTGTCAGCGCCGCAAATAGCACCATCAGGAAGAATACCGCGCCCAATACCTGACCTGCAATACCCATCTTCGCAAAGATCTTCGGCATCGCGACAAACATCAGTCCGGGACCAGCCGACATACCGTCCGTACCGGAGAACACATAGACAGCAGGAATAATCATCACGCCGGCAAGAAAAGCGACGATCGTATCAAATATCTCGATCTGGTTGACAGATTTGACCAGATTATCTTCATCTTTGAAGTAAGAACCGTAGGTAACCATAATACCCATCGCGACGCTGATGCTGTAGAACAGCTGACCCATCGCGTCCATGACGACGTTTAGGACGTCGCCTGCTCCGAGTCCGTCTACATTGGGAACGATATAGATCATGAATCCCTGTAAAGCGGTTCTTGTTTCTCCGGATTCTTCATCGGTATGGGTGATCGTCAAAGAATAGATCGCGATTCCAACGATCAGTACAAAGAGGATCGGCATCAGCACCTTGCTCATGGATTCGATACCCTTATTGACGCCGCGGAAGATAACAAAAGCCGTCATCAGCAGGAATACAATGTTATAGACGATCGGCTGTGCGTATCCGGTGATAAAAGAAGTGAAGAAACCGTCCTGCGCTGCGTCTAATCCGTGACCGAAGATAAATGTCAACGCGTATTTGAGCACCCAACCGCCGATCACACAGTAGTAGGGGAGGATGATGAACGGTACCGCGCTGGCAATTCCTCCGAGCCATCCCCAGCCTTTTTTTAGCTTGCCGTAAGCTGTCAGACATCCCTGCTTGGTTTTTCTTCCGATCGCGATCTCGGAGATCAGCAGCGTAAATCCGAACGTCAGCGCCAGTCCGATATAGATAACCAGGAATAGTCCGCCGCCGTCTTTTGCCGCAAGATACGGGAACCTCCAGATGTTTCCCAGTCCTACCGCAGATCCCGCCGCAGCGAGAACAAATCCGATCGAACCCGAGAACGAGCTTCTTTTCTCCATAATAACCCTCATACGGTATATATTAATAGGTATATATCCTATAAACCGCTTATTTTTGTATTTTAACATATATTTTTACTATTCACAATAGTTTTAGAGTAAAAATGTAGGGGAGGGTTAGCCCTCCCGCAAAATTGAAGCAACACCGTAGGGGAGGGTCTTGACCCTACCGCCGTAGGGCAAGGCGCCCTCGACTTGCCGAGCCTCCCCAACCGCCTTGGGGAGGTGCCCGATAGGGCGAAGGGGTTCAAAATCAACACCGTAGGGCACGATGTCTCCTCTGGGCGAGGACAGCCCACCCCTCTGGGCTTTGCCCATCTCCCCTGTCAGGGGAGTCTCATCGTGCCAAATCGTCGGTATTATAATCGTAGGGCGAGAGCAAGCCCCCCGCCCTACGTCTCTCTACAAATAATTATTGACAAATCGGAAATTGATGATATAATAGCAGAGTATGAGTGTAAGTATGCTCATCAGAAAATCCTTGCGCTGTTCTGATCAGAGCAGTGCCAACAAGTCCAAGAGGAGGTGTAATTATGGCATTGAAAGCTAACTATGAAGCAGTTATGGTTGTTTCAATGAAGCAGGGAGAAGACGGTATTCAGGCGATTATCGAGAAGTTCAAGAGTCTGATCGAGTCCAACGCTACTCTGCAGAGTGTTGACGAATGGGGCAAGCGCAAGCTCGCTTATCTGATCAACAAAGAGGCAGAAGGCTACTATGTACTCTACAACTTCGAGTGTGAAGCCGATTTTCCCGCGGAGCTTGACCGTATTTTCAGAATTACGGACGGCGTTATCCGCTCATTGATCATCCGCAAGCCCGAAGGCGCCGAGGTCGTTATCGCCAAGGAAGAGCCCGTAGAGGAAGCTGTGGAAGAGGAAGAGGCTCCCGCTCAGGAGGAAGCTCCCGCAGAGGAAGAAGCTCCTGCTGCTGAGGAGGCTCCCGCAGAGGAAGCTGCCGAAGAGCCCGCCCAAGAAGCGGCAGAATAAGACGAATACATGAACACTGACGGCTGAGATAATATTGCTGTCATTGCGAGGGCTTCAGCCCGTGGCAATCCCCTTCTTTTTGAAGATGTTTGAATCATCAATACAACATGTTGATGAACAAAGAGATTCCTGCGTCGCTATCGCTCCTCTGAATGACATTCATATTCAAAAGCCGTAAACGAAAGGATTTTAATTATGTTAAACAGAGTTATCCTGATGGGTCGCATGGTTGCCGACCCTGAGTTAAAGACCACGACATCCGGCATTTCCGTGACTTCCTTCCGCATCGCGGTAGACAGAAGCTACGTCAAGCAGGGCGCTGAGCGTCAGGCAGACTTCTTCGATATCGTCGCGTGGAGAAGCACCGCCGAGTTTGTGTGCAGAAATTTTTCCAAAGGCTCTCTCATCGCTATTGACGGTCAGCTGCAGAGTAGACAGTATCAGACCCGCGAGGGTCAGAACCGCACCGCGATCGAGGTAGTGGCGGATCAGGTATCCTTCACCGGAGAGCGCAGAGACCCGTCCCAGTCTTACGGCGGCTATGCACAGCCCGCGCGCAATGACTACGGTTCTCAGATTCCTCCCCAGCAGGCTCCCGCTCCGTCCTATTCGGCAGGTTCGCCCTCCGATTTTCAGGAGATGCCTTTAGACGACGATTTACCGTTTTGATGGTTTGTCATTCTGAGGGGCTTTAGCCCCGTGAGAATCCCCCTGTCATTACTACTGTTTTCTAAATGAACAGTATTTAGCAGAAGGGGATTGCCACGCCCTGAGGGGCTCGCAATGACTCCATCATTAACATCCAATTATACGAAAGGAGAATCCATATGGCAGACAGACCTATGAACAACCGCCGCCGCAGAAAGGTATGCGGTTTCTGTGTAGATAAGATCGAACATATTGATTACAAAGACATTGCCAGGCTTCGCCGCTATATGTCCGAGCGAGCGAAGATTCTTCCCCGCCGCGTGACAGGCACCTGTGCCGCTCACCAGCGTGACCTGACCACCGCTATCAAGCGTGCGCGTCATCTGGCTCTCTTACCCTACACATCAGACTGATTTTAATATGAATGTAGGGAACGATGCCCACATCGTTCCGAGGCTCTCTTGGAGCCGTGAGAATCTCAACCGATTATCAGATAGACCTCCCATCCCGGGAGGTCTTTTTTTGCCTCCCCAACAGCCTTGGGGAGGTGCCCGATAGGGCGGAGGGGTTAGATACAACACCGTAGGGCACGATGCCCAAATCGAGCCGAAACGTCGGTATTATATTTGTAGGGCGGGAGCAAGCTCCCGCCGAAACTTGCCTCCCCAACAGCCTTGGGGAGGTGCCCGATAGGGCGGAGGGGTTAGATACAACACCGTAGGGCACGATGCCCAAATCGAGCCGAAACGTCGGTATTATATTTGTAGGGCGGGAGCAAGCTCCCGCCGAAACTTGCCTCCCCAACAGCCTTGGGGAGGTGCCCGATAGGGCGGAGGGGTCAGATACAACACCGTAGGGCTCGATGCCCACATCGTGCCGAAAATGTCGGTATTATAATTGTAGGGCGGGAGCAAGCCCCCGCCCTACGGTGCTGAATCGACGTTACATTGATGACAAGGAGATTCTTCGCTTTGCTCTGAATGACAATTACCAATCGGGTGTCGGGCACAGCCCGCCCATCACATTTCATATTTCATATTTCATTTTTCATTAACTGTACACTGTGCACTTTGCATCCTGCTCTGAACATATTGCACTACCGGAAATAAAATATTTATGAACATTTACAAATTTGTTATAATTTAAATAAAAATGATCGCAACTCCTTGACTATTTTCAATAATTTTGCTATAATGCTAAAGAGAATAATTGGAGTTCAATGGATAATTCTACCCTTTTTTAGGGGTATCCAATGTGATTCTGCTCATATTTATTCGTGTTCCCGCCTTAGAGAAAGTGCGCAAAGATTCCTGTTTTTAGCGCCGAGACGGCTTTCTAAGCCGTCTTTCAAGGTTAACAGATCAGGTCAGGAGCTGTTAGGACGCGGTTAAATATTGATAGTTTCTGCATGGTTATCCATCGCTTCAAAATCGAATTTCTTTTTCCAAAATGCTTATACAAGGGAGGAAATTTTATGAACAAATTTAAAAGTACGTATATACTCAAGGCTCTCATCGCTCTGGTGTTAGCCCTGTTAATGGTGTTCGGCACCGTGGCGACGTCGTTTGCGGCAGTTGTTGACGATATCGCTGATTCCGGCGCTGAAGCCGATATCGCTGATTCCGGCTATGTGGATGATGATCTGGCTGAGTCTGGGTCGTTTCCAAGTGCTGGAAGTGTAGTATATTTGGAAGATATAAATAGCTGGTCTAATGCTTATTTGTATATGGAGAATAGTAGTGGTACTGCTTTAACCTCTGCTTGGCCCGGTACGAAGATGACTTATTTGGGATTAACCAATAATTCTCATGGCATTTTTGCAGTTACAGTACCTTCGGGCACTCCTTCGAAAATTATTTTCAACAACGGCAACAGCGGTAATGCTAATCAAACTGCAGATTTAAACCCTTCTTGGTTTAGTAATAACTGTTTTTCAGTTAACGTTATTAATAATAATAACTGGGGAAATGATAATATCCCTGCTGACTGGTCGTTAACGATTACAAAACCTACTTTGTCATTGGGAAATGTTTCTGTAGAAGTTGGTTCGACTTCTACAGCTACTGCTACTGTATCTAATAGTGTTTCAGTAGGAAAATATACTTGGTCATCTTCTGCAACTGCAAAGGCTACAGTATCTGGTTCAACTTCTACCGCTACTGTTACAGGTGTAGCGGCTGGTACTTCTACGTTAACTGTGAAAGCATGGGCGGATAAACCGTACAGCAATTGGTCTGATTGGCAAATGACTGATGCGACATATGCTTTTTTGGGTGGTACGAAATCGTCCACAATCACGGTTACTGCTCCCGCCTGCACTCCTACGCTGCAGACATCCGCGGGTGCAGATCTTGGTGCGACAAAGAGTATTTATAAGAACCAGACTTTAGTCTTCAAAACCAATGATCCGAGCAGTCACACTGCGACTTATACGGTATATAAAGACGGCTCCACGACAAATACCGCATCCACATACCTGAATAAGTACAATGCGTTAGCCAATAATACAGAGGTCACTTTCACCGGCAGTGCTGCAGGTACCTATGTAGTTACCTCCACCTGCTCCGGCGGCGGTTCTGACAGTGTTACCATCACCGTTACCGATCCAGGTAATATCTATTTTAAACATTCTACAACTAAGTCTGATGTCAGCGGCGGTGCTACACCGTCTACATCCGGCGTGACAAAAGGTCAGATAACGATGACCTATGACGCTACTGCGTCTGCTGCACTCTCCGGCGGTAAGGCGAGCCACGTTGTCTATAAGGCTTCTATCACCAATTGGGCAGGATCAAGTCACTACTGGGTTATCTATGACTCCAGCAGGTCTGCTAACCGTGTGTATACGACTGCGATCACATCAAATGCGTCCAGATTGTCCGGTACCGGTGTTTCAACGACAGCATGGTCATCCGGTCAGTCCGGAAATGTCAATCTCTCTTCGATTGGTTCTGCTACTACTGTTGTGTATTACGATGTCGTAGACGGCAAGTTCTACGCCGATCTCCCGATCAAGGTCACCTATCAGGGTTATTGTGCCAGCCAGAGCAAAAACGTTGGTACAGCTGCTACAGAGGTGAAAGCCTACGGCACCACCGCGACAAGCGGCAAGACCATCACTGCTACGGGTTATACTCAGGTCACACCCGTAAAGTGGTATACCACGAACGCTATGTCTACGGAGTATACATTCCCTGCACTGTCCGGTAATATCACGACAGTGACAATTTATACTCCCATGACCGCCAACCCCTACACTGTAACTCTGGACGCGAATACCAATGGCGGTAAAATTAAGAAAACTTCTACAAGTGCTGAAGCCAACACGGCAACGTTTACTCATACCTACGGCGTTGAAAGCACAATAGCTGATCAGTATTCTTCTGTTATACCTCCGACTGGTTATCAGTTTGACGGATGGTACGACCAAGCATCCGGCGGTACAAAGTACACATCTGTCGGAGCGACTGCTATAACGGCTGCTAAAACTTATTACGCTCATTACACTGAGGTCAAAGCCGGCGCGACGGTCAAGGCTTACACCGACGGATCCGCTTCCAGCACCGGCGGTACAGTTAAGGTTGGTAGCGGCAGTGCCGGCGCGACTGCAACAATTTCTAACAGTACCTTTGGTTATACTACCGCGAGCCCTGCGGTCATCCGCGCATCGACAGCAACTGGCTATACATTTACCGGTTGGGAGACCGGCGGCACCTATGGCAGCCACGTTAAATTATATATCGACGCTGCATGTCAAACAGAGTATGTCAAAGCGACCCACGGTAGTGATTATTCCACCGTTTACGCTAAGACAGACGGTTACACTGCTAACACGATGACGACCGCGAATACAGAGATTCACGCCCTGTTTGAGACGGCTAAATACACCATCACCAACAATGGTCCGTATTATAAGAACGGCGCTGCCGCTTACGCAAGCGGTACTACCGGCGGTACCTTCACGGTATCCAGCACCGGTTCCCTATCGTATAATACGAACCTTACCCTGACAGCTACCGCTGCCAGCGGCTACGCGGTAGAAGGTGTTTACTGGTCGAACAACGGCGGCAGCACATGGACCAGAGTCACCACCACTAATACGACTTCCAACGGTTATGTTACTGTTGCGACCAATAATACCTTCAAGGTTACCGATAACTTTACGCTTAAAGCCCAGTTCGTTCAGCTGAAGAAACTCTCCGCGTTCGATTCTTATGAAATGAAGAACAGCCAGGTCATATTCGTGACCGCGCCGCCGAAGTCGATCACCGTAAAGCATACCGATGCTGCAGGCACAGCCACTACCTACACCTACACCTATGACGGTACCAAGGCGAAGGGTAATCCCTATACTCCTGAAGTTCCCAACGCTTCCGGCACGCTGGCGATCGGCAACGGCACCTACGGTCAGGGCAACTACATCCAGTTCTTTGCGGGCGATGAGATCACCTTGACCTACTCCGCGATGGCTTCGTCCGAGCTGCTAAAGGGCGTGTTCTATAACAACGGCACGGAATTCTATGTCACTAAGCCGACTACGGCTCAGTTTGTTGCTCATACATATGACAACACGCATGCCCTCTATATGAACAGTGCGTATTATGCCAGCGTTCCCTCCGGCTTGCCCACCACGACCGTTGATCAGGATGCTCACAGCATCAAGTTCACCGGTACACAGGATTATAAGAATATCGACGTTGAGATCGCAACGAAGCGCAAGGTCTACTTCAGCGATTACACCAACGCTGTCATCCACTCAAAGAACATGGATGACTACTACTATGACAATGAGGCGCTCTCCGTCACCGGCGACCAGCTCACCGTTAAGGCGGCAGGCAGCGCTACTCAGACTAACACGATCGATAAGAATAATGTGAAGTTCTATATGGCAGACGCCAACGGTCAGCCCACCGGCTCTGCGCTGAGCGGTTATACGGTTGCCTATAGCAGCGGTTCTTCTGCTATCTCGAACAACGGCACCTCCGATAGTACAAACTATATCATTATCAGCGGTAATATGCCCGCATATGATCTGTATATCGATCTCGGTATCTCCAGCAGCTATACTTTGAAACTTGGCTCGAAGGTCTTGTCTGATCCGTTTGAATCGAAGACCCGATTGGCTCAGGTTGCTTCGATCAAGATCAAAGATGGCAACACCGACAAGCTGACTGCAATAGATACCGCTGACGTTACTACTTCTTCTACCAACGTTGCCGTTGGCACCTCGATTACTCTTACCTCTACATTCACCGGCACCTGGGGCGACTACTATATGTTCGTCGGCTGGTACTGGGGCAATTCCGATAACACTGCTCCCGACTATGAGAAGGGCTTCATCAGTGACAAGGCGACCCTCAGCTACAAACCTAAGAAAGGCGGCACCATCTGGGCGGTAGGTACCCGCGCACTTTACATTAATGGTTCCAAGTATATCACCGGCAAGTCGACTAACTGGTATTCTGAGAGCGGTACCCAGAAGAATCTCAGGATGGAGTATGACGCTGTGTCCAAACGTTATTACTGGGAGATCACGGATACCATGTTCGCTTCAGCGGGAAGCGACTTCAAGACATGGCAAGCGGACGGTGAAGCTGCTTCCACTTCATACGGCAAGTACTATATGGGCGGCGACAATAACTATTATTGGAATGATAACGCTGATCAATATCACGGAAAAGCATTCTTCCAGATCCTGGATCAGGAAAGCGGAAATGCTAATAAGACTATTTGGGATCAGATCACGAGCTATAAGGAAGATACACCTGCCAACGGTCCGACATACGGTAAGATCTATCCTCAATGGAACAACGACTCTTCTGATAACTACAACAAGAGACACAACGGCCAGGGCTTTATCAACTTCAATGAGACCGGATATCCCGGCTACAGCTCGCCGCTGAGGATCTGTTATGATCCCAACGCAAGTGGCAACGCGAGACTCACCGTTGAAGCGACCCCGATCTATTGTGATATTTATGTATCCAACGGCTACGACGTCGGCTCAACAGTGAAGACCGATGCGGTCACCGTAGAGCCTGTCGTCAACGGCGTTGTCAAGACCTCAGGTCAGACCGGTTACTTCGACGTGAACGCCGGCACGGTATACACCCCTGACGCCGAAGGCAACGTGACCAAGTATTCCCCCAAGAAGAAGGGCGCGACCGTACGCATCACCAAGAAAGCAGGCGGCAGCGACAAGATCGCCGCATTCCTGATCTACGATTTGGATACGAAGACCGTCCGTGCTGAGAAGAATATCACCAAGGGCACTGCTTCAGGCGGCAAAACCCCGTACTACATTGATCTTACGCTTTCAACTGAAAAGCAGCGGCTGTATATCTGCCCGATCATCGAAGAGTCCGGCGCGAAGGTTACCATCACCTTTGACGCGACCCAGTTGAACCGTGCTCAGTGGGGCGATATCGTTACCGCGTATGCTTGGTACAAGACGACCAACGGTCCCGCAATCGGCGCCTATCCCGGTCAGCCGATGATCCCCTCTGACGATATGTCCACATGGACGACGAGCTTCAACCCGGTCAAGAACGGAAATGAGGTCGCCGGTATCACCTTCTCGAACTATGTTGACGGTAAGCATTCATGGCTCGGCTGTACAACAGATAACGGCGGCGTTCCCTCAGGTGGAACAAATGTTATGGGCTCGGTGTCGTACGGCGGTTCCGGAACTTCTGCAAGTCCGACAACTGTTTCTATCGCTGACGATGGACTCATCAAACAGTACAACTATATCGAAAGCGGAACCAATAAAGAATACAGTCGTGCGAACTATAAGGCGCAGACCTACGACTACCATGAGCCGGTCGCCCTCTATGACAGATATAAGAACGAGGAATCGATCGACATCACCTTCCAGATGAAGGACGGTAACTCTTCGCTGATTTCGTGGAGACATTCTAATCTGATTCTTGAGAATGAGATTCCAGATGGTAAGAATATCCTGAATCTGCCCGACGGATGGACGCCTCTCAGATGGGAATATCTGACCAACGCGAAGGGCGACAAGTATGTCGACATGAACGGTAGAGAGATAGATACCAAGCCTACCGCATCCTTCTATGTAGCGTCCAAGGGTTTGGTTGTTTATCAGGGCTCGAAGATGAATTACGTCTTCCATGGTGGTCATGATTATGAGATGAAGGGCTATACCGGAACATATAGTAATGGTTCATACAGCAGATCAGCACTTAGCTACTGGAGCTCAGACATCACCTACGGCGGCACCGCTAACCTTGATATGAAGTATGCTGTTCAGTGGTATGTCTACGACGCACAGGGCAACTATGTTACGACCGTGCTCTCCGCCGGTATCGCCGACCTGGCGTCCGGTACAACTGATACCTATATCGCAAAACAGCTGGAGGATATGGGCTATGCGGTCGACGGCAAGTCGGTAGCGATCTGTTACGACAAGCCCAGATATATGTATGGTGACTGGACGGTTACGAACTCTGCGAACAACATCAACTCCGGCACTGACTTTGACGCGTATCGTTTCGAAGGTCAGTGGATTGCGAATGCAAGTACCGCTATGACAAGAGTCAACGTAGAGGTCGCGATGATGACCGACTCCGGCGAAGTCCTCGCGGGTTCCAACGTATCCGGCTATGGCAGTGCGACAGCTAACTGGGCCTCCGGCGTTACCTTCACTAAGACACATACTCTCGCCGGCGATAACTCTTGGGCTGAGACTGCTACATCTGAAGCAAAGCTGAACGGTATCGAGCTGACCGCTACTTCGCAGAACTTCATCGGCTGGTACTACTACGATGCGAACACCAACGAGTTCACCAAGGCAACCTATAAGGAAGCGACAGGCTTCCGCCCGAACTATTCGACGAAGGATATCACCTTCTATGCGGTATATCGTGCATCGGCTATTTACGAATTCGTTTACACAGGTCGTGAAGGCTCAAGAACATACAGCGTATCCGGTAACGACCTGACAGCTTCTGAGATGGAGGCGGGCGCTAACCAGAATAAGGTTCAGTACGCTAACCACTCCGAAGATATTCTCAACAAGATCCCGGTTGGCATCGGCATCTTCAAGAAGGACATCGTCTTCAGCTCCACAACGGTTGGAAACAGCACCAAAGACAATAGCGATGAATATATCCTGAGGATGTCCGGCTTTACCCCGACAATGCCGACTTATACGCTGTCTGTGTATTATAAGGACGCTAACGAAAATTTAAAACAGATCGATACAAGCGCTGTTTATAACGGTTCAGCTATTAATTTAACAGCAGGCAGCTTTAGCATAGTAGGCGGCGGTACAAAGCCCGCAGGTGAAGCCGTAACATCATATTACGGAACGGGTGAACACAAGTTCATCGGTTGGTATGAGTATGATGGCACAAACATCGGCGAGTTGCTCTCCACGCAGGCTAACTATGGTATGATGTTGACGAAGACCCAGAAGATCATCGCTGTCTATGAGAATGACGACAAGACGCTTCCGACTGACGGCTGGCAGGTCTTCATCGACGAGAATCAAGTCAATAAGGAACTGACAAGTTCTACTACCGGCGTCTTCTATAACGATACGATCGTTCGTGTCCGCAACAGCTCTAACGTTACAGCGACTCTGCCGAGCGGCGCTAAGATCGGCGTTCTTGTGATCACTAAACCTACAGGGGCTACTAAAGAGCCGGATAGTTATACAACAGCTCAGCTTACCAGCCTCGTTGGATCTATCACTTCCGGTCAGACTAAGACCGCCGGAAGCGGTTTGAGGATCACGAATATGCAGGCGACAACTCAAACCAACTTCAACCGTACCGATATTGCAGTCAGAGCTGACTATGCAAAGACTAACGGCGCGCAGTATTGTGTATATGCGTATTTCTATGATGGATCAAGCTATCACTTCTCTGCTGCGTCAGCAGTTAAAACGTATGAATAATGAAAGTCTGCAAAATGGAGGGATTAATGATGAAAAAGACATATGTTACTCCTGAATTGGAGACGATCAGGTTTGACTTGAAGGACGTTCTTAATGGCAGTCCTATTGAGCCGACCATTCCCGAGATAATCGGCGGAGACGATAACGGCGGAGATCTTGAAGGCGATTTTTAACGGATAATCATTTTCTTATGCCGCAGCGGGTTACTGTTGCGGCATAAGCTGTATTTATCCTATGGAAGGAGTGCACTCTATGAAGAGAATTATTTGTCTGTCTATGTGTCTCATATTGGCGATATCCTGCGTGTTCAGCGCTGGCGCTGCTGATACTGTTGCAGAAAGCGGAAAAACTTTAGTCACTTACGATGACTGGGTATATGAAAGGATCAGCGGCGATAGATACTGGGAGATAGACAGTTATATTGGACAAGATACTGAACTCATAATACCGCGTATTGTCAACGATGTCATGGTTGTCTCCCTGAGTAACTATTGCTTTAGCGGCAACACGGCGATTACAAGCGTTGAGACCAGTTCACCGCTGTGGAATATCGGTGAATATGCGTTTTCGGGATGTACAAGCCTTGAAAGCGTAGAGTTAAATTTTGCGCTTCAAACCATCGGCGTCGGCGCTTTTACCGGTACGACTTCGCTTAAGAACATCAACCTTGAAGATTCTGCAGTGACTGAGATCAATGCGCATGCTTTCATGAACTCCGGTATTGAAGAGGTCACTCTGCCCGATACCTGTGAAAAAATCGGTAATTATGCTTTCGGTCAGTGTTCTTCTTTATCTAAAATCACTATTCCGAAAAGCGTAACCGAGATCCATCAGGATGCTTTTAAGAGCTCTGAAAACGCGGTTATCTACTGCTACACCGATTCCTATGCTCATCAGTATGCCGAGGCAAACGATATAGAGTATGTGCTGATCGATGCACCGGTTGAGTACACATTTATTCTTGGCGATGCGGATCATGACGGAATTGTTTCCATTCTTGACGCAACCACGATTCAAAAGTATCTTGCCTCGATCATTTCCGATGATGACGGATGGATCCGTATGGCGGGAAGTGTAGAAGGAGAAAAGCTTAATATTATGGATGCTACCTATATTCAGAAGTATCTGGCTTGTTTTGGTGTTCCTTATGAAATCGGGAAAGAGGTTACC
>CAZPOG010000044.1:0-13142 GCA_964588105.1 uncultured Ruminococcus sp.
AGAGAAGCAAAAAGAAGAATGGAAGGACTGCGCGAGATACTATTATGCTTACTTTGATTTTTGTGAGTATAAGTTTGAAGAAGGTCAGCTCGACTACGTCTGTGAGGACTACCGCAACATGGTTGAGATCAGAAAGCGTCTGACGCCTCTTGACGAGTTTACACTGAGTTTTGAATCAACATCATAACAAAAACGGAAGGCATCAGCCTTCCGTTTCTTTTATGCCAATCCTTTTTTGATCTCTTTTCCGATCGCCTTTTTGTGCTGCAGGAAGAGTTCTTCTGTCGCCAGCGCCATTTTTGTGACAGCAAATTCACAGTCGTGCGGGTAGATATACCATGTATCTTCCAGCGTGTTGAGATCGACACAGTCGCCGTGCTTTTTGAGATACTCATACTCGATGTGACAGGAGTAGAGAGAGGGAACGGATTTGACCATCGAGAACTCTTCTCCGTCTTTTGTCTTACCCTTTACGGTAAAGCCGTTGATGTCGTGGATCATCGTGCCTTCTCCGAGACGGATGAACTTCTTCGCGTTCGGAAGAGAATCCACGACGACCGGCATTTCACCGGTGGAGTAGGTACCTTTTCTGACTTCTTCTTTGACGTTTGCGCGCTCCCATTCATACCAGTCGGGAATATGAGAGAACTCCGTCTCACCGTCAGTTGCTTCTAATTCACCTAACTCTGTCATCTCCCAAGTCTTACCGCAGGCTTCACAGAACAGCGCAGTGCCCTTCGAATTCATCTTATATTCCGTATGACAGTGGGGACACTGATAGAGTACCTTGTGCAGTCCTTCGGCGCGGAAGTCGCAGTTGATTTTGATGCCCTTTTCCTTTTGCCATGCGAAATCATCATACTGAAACGCGTCGACGATCTTCTTGTTGATCTCATCGGCAGTCGCGTCTTTTAATTCTTCTGAAGAATATAACAGCGTCATCTCCGCTTCTGTATTCTTAACGCCGCGATCCTTGGTATTCCAGAAGGGGGAGTTGACATGGTGACCGTGACAGATCAGCGTGACGACTGGAACCCCGAGCAGCTTGCACAGCTTGCCGAGTGATTCCGGAAGGATTGCGGTAGTGCCGCAGAGAGAATACCGCGCTTCGGGATACAGCACAGCGATATCGCCGTTTTTGATCACGCGTTTGAGCTGACGGATCAGGGTGATATCATTGGTGAACTTCCGCTTGCAGATACAGCCGACGTCTCTGAGCAGCTGTTCTCTGCCGATGAAACCGTCGATTGCGACAACATAGTTTGCCCTGTGCGGGAACATCGCTTTGGTAGCAACCTTGAAGTCCATGAACGCGTTGTGATTGCACAAAAGCAGATAGGGAGGCTTGAGGTTTTCGCAGCCTGTTTTGGTCAGTTGATTCTTGTGAATGATGTTATCCGGCGTGCTGAGAATATAGGTGAGAGGACGCAGATACCACTTGGTCCTTACGGGTTCTTTCCTCATATCGAAACGTTCAAATTCCATATAAACCTCCTTTGATTCGTTTTCATCATTGTATCATAGATAATTCTCAATTACAACAAAAATAGATATTGACAATTGAAAACAGAAATGCTATAATCAGTTACGTTCGAAATGCGAGTGTGCTGGAACAGGCAGACAGGCACGTTTGAGGGGCGTGTGTTTCACGACGTACGGGTTCAAGTCCCGTCACTCGCATAAAAAAGCAAGGAGGCTTCTGCCTCCTTGTTTTTTATTACAATGGGGACTTGAACCCTAAGAGGGTAGAGCCGTAAAGAAAACAGTTCGGTGAACTGTTTTTAGGCTCGATGCCCGAAGGAGCTATGCTCCGAGGGTGGAAGGATTCGAAAAACGAATCCTTCGTCCCGTCACTCGCATCATAAAAGCTCATACACCATCCGGTGTGTGAGCTTTTATCTATTTACAGGAAATTGACACCTGATTTGTAAACTATAATATAATTAGTATAGTATTTATGAGCAAAACGAGTAAATTTTATGCTGTTATTTTCCTCTATTAGATTTATTTTATCAATAATATGTGATACTATATAACGTAATGATGCTTTCGGAGGTTGTTATGAAAGAACTGATTTCTGAAAAACTGTTTGATAATATATGCTTCCATACCGTCAGAGAGGAGCGGTTCAAGACTTTTCGTCTGTCGGCGGCTTTTTATGTTCCGCTGAGCGCGGATACGGTATCGAGGTACGCTTTGCTGACGAGGATTCTCCTGCGTACTTGCGAGAAGTATCCCGACTTCACCGCGTTGTCTAAGAAGCTTTCCGCTCTCTACGGCGCTACCCTTTCTGCCGACTGCTTCAAAGCGGGCGACAGACTTGGTCTTCTGTTCTCTGTCTCGGGACTGGATGACAGATACGCGCTGAATAACGAGAGCGTATCGGGAGAGCTGTCTCAGCTTCTTTGTGAGATCATTTTCCGACCGAAGCTGACGGACGGCATATTTGACCTCTCTGAGCTTGCTCTGGCGAAGAGAGAGCTCATCGATATGATCGACTCCGAATTCAACGATAAGCGTATCTACGCGCTGCAGAGAGCGACTGCCGTGATGTGCGCGGGAGAGCCTTTCTCCGCTTCCAGACTGGGTACCAAAGAGCAGGTTGATGCGATTTCTGCCGATGAACTCTATTTGACATGGCAGAAACTGATATCCTCTGCGAGAGTGGAGATCTTCTATGTCGGCGAGAGCGCGCCCGATAAGGCGAAAGAGACCTTTTGTGATATCTTCTCCGGCGTGAAGAGAGAGGACACAGTGCTTTCCAATATTGTTGTCAGAGAGGTTGATAACATCAAGAACGAATCCGAAGAGATGGAACTTTCTCAGTCCAAGATGATTTTAGGCTTTCGTACCGACTGCGCGGAGCCTGACGAAGACGTCACCGCCTGCCGTTTGATGTCGGCTGTATTAGGCGGGACTGCTCACTCCAAGCTGTTTAACAATGTCAGAGAGAAGCTCAGCCTGTGTTACTACTGCGCCGCGCGCTACAACAGAACCAAGGGTATTCTGACCGTGGATTCCGGCGTCGAGACCGCCAATATCGAGAAGGCGAAAGAAGCAATCTTAAAAGAGATCGAGGATATGAAAAACGGTGTGATCACCGACTTTGAGATCGACTCCGCGAAGATGTCAGTGATCAATTCCTTCAACGAGATGAACGACTCTGCCGCTTCCATCGAGGGCTGGTATCTGGCGCAGATGTTTGACAGGAATATGCTGACGGTTCAACAGCTTTCAGAGAAAATCAACGCCGTGACAAAAGAACAGATCGTCAGTGTCGCAAAGAAGCTGACGCTTGATACGGTCTATGTACTCAAAGGCGTCACAAAGGAGGATGCGTAATGGATATCAGAGAGATCAAGTCCGCCCGTGTAGGGGAGAGCTATTTTGAGATCAACCATCCTACCGGACTGAAGATATTTGTCTATCCCAAAGAGGGATACAACTCCACCTATGCCATCTTCGGCACCCATTACGGCTCGATCCACAACAGCTTTCGCAAGAACGGCGGCGACGTGATATCCGTTCCCGACGGTATCGCGCATTTCTTGGAGCACAAGCTCTTTGAGTGTGAAGAGGGTGACGCCTTTGCCAGATACGCCAAAACCGGCGCGAACGCGAACGCTTATACCTCTTTCGACAGGACATGTTACCTCTTCTCCTGTACCGATCATTTTGAAGAGAGCTTTGAGATCCTGCTGGACTTTGTCACCAAGCCGTATTTCACCGATGAAACCGTGCAGAAGGAGCAAGGCATCATCGGTCAGGAGATCAAGATGTATGACGATTCTCCCGACTGGTGCTGTATGTTCAACATGCTTTCCAAGATGTACGAGCATCATCCTGTGAGGATTGATATTGCCGGTACGGTGGAGTCGATCGCCAAGATCACTCCCGAGTATTTATACAGCTGTTATAATACCTTTTATAATCTGCACAACATGGCGCTGACTGTAGTCGGCAACATCGATGTGGATACGGTGTTGTCCGTAGCCGACAGAATGCTCAAGAAGAGCGAGGACGGTGCGGTGGAGAGCTTCTTTGAAGAAGAGCCCGAGGGCGTGTCCGAACACTTTGTTGAGCAGAAAATGCCAGTAGGCTTGCCGATCTTCAACTTCGGTTTCAAGGAGAACTCGGACAGGCTGCTGACGACAGAAGAGATCGCTTATACCGATATCCTGCTCGTGATGCTCGCGTCCCAGAATTCCCCGATGTACCGTGATCTGCTGGATTCCGGACTGATCAACTCGAGCTTCTCTCATGAGTTCTTTGAGGGTGAGGGTTTCTGCGTTACCATCTTCGGCGGCGAGTCCAGAGAGCCGGAGAAAGCTGCTGAAATGATCAAGAAGTATATCAGCGAGGCAAAGCGTGACGGACTGAGCGAAGAAGACTTCGAGATCGCCAAGCGCGCGGTATACGGTGAGAACTTGGCGGCGTTTAATTCTGTAGCCGGTATCGCCAACGCGATGATGGATTATTATTTTTCTAATAGAGAATTATATTCATATATCGAAGCGGTCGCGAACGCGACGTATGACGACGTATCAAAGAGACTCGACGCCTTGATGAATGAGGATAAGGCGGTCTTGTCGGTAGTAAGGAGCTGACATCATGTATCACGTGAGTTTTCCCGGCTTGGGAATCGAATGGGAGATCAACCGCGTCGCGTTTTCTATCGGAGAATTCAAAGTATACTGGTACGGTATCCTGATCGCAATCGGTCTGCTGCTCGGCGTACTGTATGCGTATTATAATACCGAACACTACGGCGTAGACAAGAACAAGCTCTTCGACTGCGTGATTGTCGGTATCGTTACCTCCATCATCGGCGCAAGGCTGTACTATGTGATCTTTCGCTGGGGCGAGTATTACAGCGCGCATCCCATGGAGGTCTTTGATATCCGCGACGGCGGTATCGCGATCTACGGCGCTATTATCGGCGCGCTGACCGGCGGACTGATCACCGCAAAAATCAAGAAACAGAAGTTTCTGCCGCTGTTAGATGTGACGATGGTGAGCTTTCTCATCGGTCAGGCGATCGGACGCTGGGGCAACTTCTTCAACCAGGAGGCATTCGGCACAGAGACCGACTCGCTGTTTCGCATGGTATCGGAGAACACCGGCGGCGTCGGCGTACATCCCTGTTTCCTCTATGAATCCGTATGGTGCGCTCTGGGCGTGCTGTTCATGCATATCTTTAACCGCAAGTTCCAGAAGTATCACGGACAGATTTTCTTCTTATATTTTATCTGGTACGGTGCGGAACGTATGGTGGTAGAAGGTCTCAGAACCGACAGCCTGTATCTGCCGTTTACGATCGCGGGCTACCAGATCAGAGTCTCTCAGCTGTTGTCGCTCCTTTTGGTGATTACCGGAATCGTATTATTAATAGTATTCCGTAAACGAGACGACGGGATGAGACAGAAGAACTTAAAACGTAGTCATTCTGAGGGGCATTAGCCCCGTGAGAATCCCCTTCCTAATGCTGCCGTTAGTAAGGACAAGGGGATTGCCGCGGTCGCGATGCTTCCTCGCAATGACAATTGTTTAACACATAGAAAGGTTGATGAATATGTATACCCTGATTGACGGAAAGCAGGTCTCACAGGCGGTAAAGGATCGCGTCAGAGAAGAGACTATGAAAATCAAAGAGAACGGGGGAGAGATCACCCTCGCCGTAATCATCGTCGGCGACGATCCCGCGTCCCGCGTTTATGTTAATAATAAGAAGAAAGCATGTGAGTATGTCGGCTTCAACAGCGTTGAGTACGCGCTGCCTGCGGATACCACACAACAGGAGCTGCTCGCCCTGATTGACGAGCTTAATAACAGAGAAGATATCAACGGTATCCTCTGTCAGCTTCCTCTGCCCAAGCATATCGACAAGTGGGCGGTGATCGCCGCGATCGACGTCAAGAAGGACGTTGACGCGTTCTCCGCGTATAATGTCGGCAAGATCATGATCGGCGACTATGACTTTTTGCCCTGTACTCCTGCGGGCGTCATGGAGATGCTTTCCTATTATAATATCAGCGCGCAGGGAAAGAAGTGCCTTGTGATCGGCAGAAGCAACATTGTCGGTAAGCCGATGGCGATGCTTCTGATGCATGCAAACGGTACCGTTACAATCGCGCACAGCTATACGAAGAACCTCTCCGAGCTTTCCAAGGATGCGGATATCATCGTAGTAGCCGTCAAGATTCCGAAGTTCCTGACTGCCGATATGGTGAAGGACGGCGCGGTCGTGATCGACGTCGGTATCCATCGTATGGAGAACGGCAAGCTCTGCGGCGACGTGGATTTTGAGAATGTCAAGGAGAAGTGCTCCTATATCACTCCCGTCCCCGGCGGCGTAGGCCCGATGACGATCGCCACCCTGATGCAGAATACTTTAGAAGCCTACAAGATCCAGCATACATAATACGTAAAATATTAGGTATTTTTTTCTTGACAAGCAAAAACCTTTATGATATAGTATATAAGCCGCATACTGCGGGTCCCAAGTGAGGTGTGCCCTCCACCCGAGAGTAGCGAGTCTATTAAAAAGGAATGATTTCATGTTCGCAGTAATCGAAACAGGCGGCAAGCAGTACAAAGTATCCGAGAACGACGTGATCTTTGTTGAGAAGCTTGACGCAGAAGACGGCGCTAAGGTTGAGTTTGACGTAGTCGCTCTGTCCACCGATGACGGTATCAAGACAGGCGCTCCCTACATCGACGGCGCTAAGGTCACAGGAGAAGTCCTCAAGACCGGCAAAGCTAAGAAAATCTATGTTTCTACCTATAAGCCCAAGAAGGGTGAGAAGAGAAAAATAGGTCACAGACAGCCTTACACAAAGGTTGAGATCAAGTCTATCGGCTGATGATTAAAGCCGCAATTTTCGGCGATTCTCCGATACGGGGCTTTCATATCACGGGACATTCCGACTTTTCCGAAGAAGGATCCGACATTGTATGCGCGGCGGTATCAAGCGCTGCTTATATGACGGCGAACACTTTAACGGAGATCATAGGAGCCGATCCCGAGATCAAAGTCTCTGACGGCGATATGTACCTGAAAATCAAGACGGAGGAAGACCTCAAAAGATCTCAAGAGATTCTTGAAGGTTTCGTCCTTCATCTGAACGCTCTGTCTGAGCAGTATCAAAAGTATATTATAGTATCAATTACGGAGGTGTAAGGTTATGCTTAAAATAAACATCCAGCTTTTCGCTCATAAAAAAGGTATGGGTTCCACCAAGAACGGTCGTGACAGCGAGTCCAAGCGTCTTGGTGTTAAGCGCGCTGACGGTCAGTTCGTATTAGCGGGCAACATTCTCGTTAAGCAGAGAGGAACTCACATCCATCCCGGCAACAACGTAGGCCGCGGCTCCGACGACAGCCTGTTTGCAAAGGTTGACGGCGTAGTACGCTTTGAGCGTATGGGTAAGGACAGAAAGCGCGCGAGCGTTTATCCTGTAGAGCAGTAATTTATGCGGGCGGTGCGACGGTACCGCCCTTTTGTTTTTGCAAGTTTTTTGTTAGTCATTCTGAGGAGTGAACCTTGCGGTCACGACGTGAGAATCTACTTATTTATACTACCGTTTTCAAAGAGTCGATTTAAGCAGTATTTTGAAGAAGGGGATTGCCGCGGTCGCTTCGCTTCCTCGCAATGATATTTCACTAATCGTTTTGAGGTAATCTCTATGTTTGTAGATAAAGCGAAAATTCTGATAAAAGCCGGTGACGGCGGCGATGGAGCCGTTGCGTTTCACCGTGAAAAATATGTAGCTTCCGGCGGTCCCGACGGCGGCGACGGGGGCAAGGGCGGCGACGTGATCTTTGTCGCGGACTCCAACCTTTCTACGCTTGCCGACTTCCGCTATAAGAGAAAGTTCGAAGCGAAAAAGGGCGAGAACGGTCAAGGCGGCAGGAAGTACGGCAAAAAGGCAGACGACCTGATCGTCAAGGTACCTGTCGGCACTATCGTCAAAGAGGCTGAGTCCGGCAGGATCATGGCGGATCTCTCCGATGAAAAGCAGGTCATCATCGCCAGAGGCGGCAAGGGCGGATGGGGCAACACCCACTTCGCTACTCCTACCCGTCAGGCGCCGCGTTTTGCGAAGCCCGGACTGCCCGGAGAGGAGTTCGAGGTCACCCTGGAGCTCAAGCTCTTGGCGGACGTCGGCTTGGTCGGCTTCCCGAATGTCGGCAAGTCTACGCTGATTTCCGTTGTTTCCCAGGCAAAGCCGCAGATTGCGAACTACCACTTCACGACTATCAATCCTACCTTAGGCGTCGTGTCCATGGGCGACGGCGTCAGCTTTGTCATGGCGGATATCCCCGGACTGATCGAAGGCGCCGCCGACGGCGTAGGACTGGGTCATCAATTTCTGCGTCACGTTGAAAGATGCCGTCTGCTTGTCCATATCGTGGACGTCTCCGGCTCGGAGGGCAGAGACCCGAAGGAGGACTTCCGCATCATCAACGAGGAGCTCAAGAAGTTCAACGAGGAGCTTTCTCAGCGTCCGATGATCGTGGCGGGCAACAAATGTGACATGGCGACCGATGAACAGATCGAAGAGTTCAGACAGTTTGTTGAGGAGCAGGGCTACCTGTTCTTCCCGATCATGGCGGCGATCCGCTATGACGTAGATCCGCTGTTAAAAAAGATCGTTGAGGAACTCTCCAAGCTCCCGCCGATCAAGGTTTATGAGCCCGAGCCCGTTCCCGAACTGAGCGAGGAAGAAACTCACGGCGAGGTAACGATTACCAACCGTGAGGGCGTATTCTTCGTAGAGGGCAAGTGGCTCTTAAGAGTGCTGCGCGCCGTCAACTTTGACGACTATGAAGGACTCAACTACTTTGAACGACTGCTTTCAAAGTCCGGCGTGATCGACAAGCTCAGAGAAGCCGGCTGTCAGGAAGGTGACACCGTCTGTATTTATGATCTGGAATTTGAGTTTATAGAGTAAATAATCTGTTGAGATTGCCACAGCCCTAAAGGGCTTCGCAATGACGAAATAATGTATATGATGAATTATAATTCTTCTGTAGAAAATATCAATGAAATACCGACCTTGAATCTCGCCTTTATCGGCGACGGCGTGTATGATCTGCTGGTCAGAGAATATCTTGTCTCTCACTCAAACCTGCACGTCGGTGAACTCAACCGCCAAAAGGTGGAGCTGGTCAACTGTAAGAGTCAGGCACAGTTTATAAGGCAGCTTCAGTACACGTTGACCGAAGAGGAGCTTTCCGTATACAAAAGAGGCAGGAATACGCAGACAGGCTCTGTTTCCAAGCATTCTACCATAGCGGATTATCACGCGGCGACGGGGCTCGAGACATTGTTTGGATGGCTGTACCTCAAAGGTGAGAAAGACAGAATAAATGAGCTGTTTGGGCAGATAATGATTTTGAGCGATCAAACGGAGGGATAACGATGACGCGAAAAGATACAGTTCTGACAACAATCAAAGATTACTTCTTGATCCTGATCGGCTGCGCTCTATATGCGTTTTCGGTCAGAGTATTCACCGCGCCCAACGATATCGCGCCCGGAGGACTCACCGGTATCGCAACCATGATCAACTCGCTGTTCTCGCTTCCCATCGGTATTTTGGTGATAGCGATGAACATCCCGCTGTTTATCTGGGGAACGATAGAGATCGGTCCGCGCTTTCTGGTCAAATCATCCATCGCGACGGTTCTTTCTTCTGTTTTGATCGATATCTATGAGCTGATACCCTATACCTATAACGGAGAGAAGATCCTTGCCGCGGTTTTCGGCGGCGTGATTTCCGGAACGGGATTGGCCCTGATCTTCTACCGAGGCGGTTCTACCGGAGGCACCGATATCATCGGCAAGTGTATCCACAAGAGAAAGCCACATATCAGCATGGGCAGTATCATTCTGATATCGGATATCGTTGTCATTGTGATGGCGGGTATTGTCTACAAGAGCATCGAGAACGCGATGTACTCGGTGATCGCTATCTTCGTATCGACGAAGATCATCGACAACTTTGTTTACGGCTTCTCGCGCGATAACGGCAAGCTGATGATCATTATCACTTCCAAGCCCGAAGAGGTCTCCAAGGAGATCTTAGAGCGCAGTCAGCGCGGCGTGACCATCGTCAACGGAAAAGGCGCTTACAGCCATCAGAAGCGCGGTGTATTGCTCTGCGCGGCGCGTCCCTCTGAGGTGTTCAAGATCAAGATGATGATCACCTCTGTAGACGCTCATGCCTTTGTGATCATCACCACCGCGACCAATATCTCCGGCGAGGGCTTCCTCAACACCGAGGACCTGCTCGAGAAGAATAAAGAGCTAAAAAAACAGATCGACGAAGTCGCTAAACAGGACGAGAAGAAAAAAGAAGAATAACAGAAACGGTGGAGGCGAGCAAGTCAACCTTCACCGTTTATAATAGGAGGATACCGATGAATCATATCGGAACAAAAACATTGGAGACCGGGCGTCTTATTCTCAGAAGATATCAGATCGAAGACGCGAAAGACGCCTTTGAGAACTGGATGAACAGCGAGATCGTCACCAAATATCTGACATGGTCGCCGCACAGAACGATCGAGGAGTCCCGCGCCTACATACAGGATTGCTGTATCGGCAACTACGGAAAAGACGATTTCTACCTTTGGGTGATCGTCCTCAAGGACACGGGCGCCTGTATCGGTTCGATCAGCGTCAACGAGATCCAACCGGACGTCGATTGCTGTGAGATCGGCTACTGCATGTCTGACAGGTACTGGGGACAGGGGATCATGCCGGAGGCGTTCTCCGCCGTGATCCGATTCTTGTTCGAAGAAGTCGGCTTCAACCGCATCCAGTCAACGCACGATGTGAACAATCCCGCGTCCGGCAGAGTGATGGAGAAGTGCGGACTCAAGTACGAGGGTACGCTCCGTCAGTTCGGCAGAAACAATCAGGGGATTTGTGACAGCGTGTACCGCGCGATCTTGAAAGATGAATATTTCGCGTCACGATGACGATGTTTTTCGGCTCCTTTTCACAGGGAGTCGTTTTTTATACCGTCTTTTCCAGCTCCGCTTTCAGCCGTTTGATGATCTTCTTTTCCAGTCGTGATATGTAGGATTGGGAGATTCCCAAGAGATCCGCCACCTGCTTTTGGGTATGTTCGGTGTTGCCGTTGAGTCCGAATCTCAGCTCCATGATCAGCGCTTCTCTGGTGTTGAGACGGGAGACAGCGTCTAAAAGCAGTCGTCGCTCCTGTTCCTGTTCGATATCGCCGGATATCTCATCCGCGTCGGAGCCCAAGACGTCGCACAGAAGCAGTTCGTTGCCGTCCCAGTCGGTGTTGAGCGGCTCTTCGATAGAGATTTCCAATTTGCTTTGGGCAGTTTTGCGCAGGAACATCAGGATCTCGTTTTCGATACAGCGTGAAGCATAGGTCGCGAGCTTGATATTGCGATCGGGAGAGAAGGTGTTGACCGCCTTGATCAGTCCGATGGTACCGATGGAGATCAGGTCTTCGATATTGACGTTGGAGTTTTCGAACTTCTTCGCGATATAGACTACCAGACGCAGGTTGTGGACGATCAGCGGCTCTCTGGCGCTTTCATCCCCGTCTTTGATTCGTATCATACATTCATTTTCTTCCTCCTTGGTCAGCGGCGGGGGAAGAGAGCCCGGACCCGAGACATAGAAAACGGTATTGCCCGCTATCAAAAATCTGATTTTAAAGAATAGATTATATAACCATTGCATTATATCACCTTACGATTTGAGAATTGATCAGCGCGTCAAAGTTGCTGTCCGCAATATCCGCGGAGCCTATGTAGACATTCTTTTTGATCTCCTGTTTGTTGATGAATAGTTTCTCACACTTGACCGCGTAGAGGAGGGAAGAGCCCGAAAGCGTCTGATAAGGGATCACTCGTTTGTTTTCCACACTATCGGTATCAAAAACTGCTTTGCTGACAATGATCACCGGATCGCCTGAGAAAGGCTCCGTCGCGCTGCACGCGGTGTCGATCTTCCCGAGACAACTGATGGTATGATCTTGATATACAAAGGATAGATCTACGATAGTGCTCGTGATCCTCTTCTGAAATAGTTTTCTGATCAACAGCAGAACCAGATAGATCACCGCGGTTAGTCCGATCATGATTAATGGATTGAACTCGAAGTAGACGATATCGTTGATGAGCGCCATATTCGGCGGCTTGAACAGCTCGTATATCGCGATGAAGAACCCGCAGTAGACGATTGATACCGTCAGCGTCAATGCGGCTGTCCTGATATATTCCTTGAGAGCATGACAGCCAAAGGCTAAAAGTGTGGTCAGCATACAGACGCCGATCCTGATCCCGAAGGACGCTATCCCGGAGTACCACGGCAGATACACGCACAAAGCGCTCAGAGAAGACAGAAACGACGCTAAGATTACACGCCACAGACGCGTCTTTAGATGTAACAGTTGCGCGACAGTCTGCAAGATACAGTAATTGATGATGGTATTGGTGAATATCAGCACATCCACATAAACGACCGTGTCCATCACCTCTTACCTGTGATTATCCCATATCACGATTGAATCTTCTGTCAAAGAGGGCATATATAAAATTGTTATTTGATGGGAGTTATGGAAATATTTGCGTCAACAACATAGATTTTAGAATATTTATCACATTTTTTGCAGTATATGCTGTTAAAAATTTAACAAATCGAAATTCTTCGGAAAAATCGCAAAAAACATTTGACTATTTACAGAGAAAAGGTTAGAATAGATATGATTTGAAATACAGGATATGGTGGTGATACTATGTCTACTTCCACAATAGATAGGGTCAGGGCTGCCGAACTCGCCGCGATGGAGACACAGACCAAAGCGGAGGCTCAGGCGGTTTCGATAGCGCAGGACGCTCAAGCTAAGGCGGACGAAATTATCAAGACCGCAGAGAGAGAATCCCGCGCTCAGTTCGACGAGAAAGTCTCTCAGGCACAGAAGGAAGCCGACGCACTGATCAAAGAGGCAAAAGACGCCGCGACCGAGAAAGCGCAGGCGCTCTATGATAACACCCTGAAGAAACAGGAAGTCATCAATCAGCTGATTTTAGATTCACTTGTATAACATTTTAACAATGGGCAGGCGAAAATATGACCGGCTAAACCGGGTTCG
>CAZPOG010000045.1:0-12906 GCA_964588105.1 uncultured Ruminococcus sp.
ATCTTACGGCACTCTTTCTGCTGAGCAAACGCTTCGTCGTCGCAAACATATGCCAAGCCCTTATCCCTGCGTTCAATCTGAGTCATAGTATCCTCCTAATATATATTGATTGTATGATAACAGAAAACCGAAAACTTGTCCACAAAAACCTCCGCTTGGATTATTCCAAACGAAGATCGGTTTATGGTTCGCATTTGCCGCATCGGGTACAGCCGTTGCAGATCGGCTTCATGCCGCAGGTCTGGCACTTCTCGCCGAAGTATGGCTTGTAGCGTCTTTCGTCGGTGATCGGCATACCGAGCAGATTGCAGAGCTTGAAGTCGATCGGCTTGCCCTGATAGCTCAGACCTGATTTGTATGCCTGATTCGCCTGCAGCTCACTGCCCTCGATCATATACGTTTTTCCATCCTTGACGAAGCGTCTGCCGGTGCCGATAAAGGCAAAGGTAACATTGTATTCCTCGCACTCGTCACGGAGCTGTTTGACCCATTCGTAATGACACGGACGGGCTCCGGCGTAGTTCTCACCGTCGCAGATGACCTGCTCGATCTGCGCTGTCGCAAGATACTCGCGGATGCTTACTGAACCGATAAACGGCGCGCACATGATGCCTTTATGTTTGAACGGCAGGGAGAGCAGGAGCGGGATGCGCTCGTCGGCTCTTTTCTGATTCTCACAGCTGACGTTGAAAAAGACATTCTCCCAGCCATCGCCCCAATCATAAGGCAGGCAGTCGCGTACTCTTTCGGGGCGTTTTGTCAGCAAAAAGAACACGATGTCGGGGCGTTGACGGATGATACTCCACGCTTCATCACGCCACTCGTCCGCTTCTTCAAGGAAAAAGTCGGAGGTCATACACACACGGATCTGTTCGCCGCTTTGTATCTTGTAGCGACCGCTCCTGTCCTTCGACAGCGGATAGCGGAAGCCCGCTTTTGTGCGGTAAATATCCGCTCCGCTCTTGCCGCGCTGTTCATCGAGGAAGTACATATAGCAGTTCTGACAGCCCTCGCTGCACTTCTTGCAGCCGTGCCACGGATTCCAGATATCGTGCATGATCTCACCTCCTGATTTCATTATACATGATCGATTGTTTTCTGTCTATGAAAAGCTCCGAGTTTTCGCTCGGAACCTTCATCATTTCAAATCATTAATTACCTTACCGATGTCGGCGTTGACACAGATGGATCGGTTGATGATCTCATCGGGGCAGAAGCTCTCGCCGAGGTTGACACAGATATAGGACGCGTTCTCATTCTGCGCCGTCAGCCGCCAGAACGGATACTTGATGATAACAGGGGTGTTATACTCATTGAACACCGCTTTGCTTGTTTTTATGCCGTGCGATAGTAATTCTTCTTTACACGGCTGTTTCCGATCGCCGCGATATCGTCACCGGATTCGCTGCCGATGTTGCCAATAAAGCGGTAATAAATATCGATCTTCATAATAATCTCGCCGTCTTGCTCTTCCTTTTCATGGATCACAATGCGATCAATCAGCGTATGCAGCAGTTTTTCGGATAAGGTATGGATATCCGTGTATTGTCCGACCAGCTTTGCAAATTCACCGGCATTCTTTGCTTTCTCGGTATATTCTGACTGAGAGGATTCAAGCTGAGATAGCTTTAGTTTGATGTCCCTATACTCCATGCTGTATTTATCCGACATTTCCGTATAGCGGTCATCGGGAAGTCGGTGCAGCGCATGATCCTCATACAGCTGTGTGAGGATGATGTCAAGCTCTTCTGATCGCCTTCTGAGCGTGTCCATCTCTTTTGCAAGGCGGCTTCTTTGTCCGGATGCGCCGCTCTCGGAAATCTCCATCAGACAATCGACATAAACGTCCATATCTTCAACAGCGAGGCTTGCGTGTCTGCGGATATCCTCCAGCAGGATCACTTCGAGTTGCTCGAGCGTGATATAATGCGCCGAGCATTCCTTGCCGCTGTAGCGACGGTGCTTATTACAGCAGAAATGTCCTTTGGATTTTCGACCCTTACGGGAGCTGAACACCATCCGCGTGTTACAGTCAGCGCAGAATACCAGACCTCGGAACTTGTTATCGGAGTTTTCCCATGTTGCCGGTTGTTTGACGGAAATGCGTTTCTGGACCGTATCGAAGGTCGCTTGATCGACGATCGCTTCATGCGTATTATCTACTGTGATCCAATCCTCTTCGGGACGCGGTATGATCCGTTTATCCTTAAACGACCTCGTTTGATAACGAAGGCTTACCAACTTACCGAGATAGATAGGATTGCTGAGGATACGGTAGACCGTTCCTTTTGTCCATGCATAAGGGTGTTTGACGCGCTCGTTGGCTTTGTATTTTCCGAATTCATCCATTAGATAAGCTCGCGGCGTCGGAATCTCATCTTCCTCAAGGGCTTTAGCGATATGGAAGCAGGACACCCCCTCTAACGCCATTTGATACATTTTCCTTACGATAGGTGCATGATCATCGGGGAGCAAATGATGTTTGTCTTTCGGATCCTTGCGATAACCGTACGCAGGATAGCCGCCTGTATATTCGCCGTTGAGAGCTTTCGTCTTAAATGCGGATTTTGTTTTTCGACTGCAATCCTTCGCGTACCATTCATTGATGATATTCTTGAATGGTGCGAATTCATTATCGCCGTTCGCCGTATCAACACTGTCGTTGATCGCTATAAACCTTACCTTATACTCAGGGAAAATGACCTCGGTATAGTTACCAGTCATCAGATAATTGCGTCCCAGACGGGAAAGGTCTTTGACGATCACCGTACCGATCTTTCCCTGCTCAACCAAGCGGATCATTCTCTGAAAATCGGGGCGGTTGAAATTGGTGCCCGAAAAGCCGTCGTCAACAAAGTATTCACAATTCAAAAAGCCGTTGTCCTGTGCGTATCGGGAGAGCATCGTTTTTTGCGTTTGTATGCTTGCACTGTCGCCGCTGTATTCGTCGTCGCGGCTCAGCCTGCAATATAAAGCTGTGATTCTGTCCTGTTGTTTTATCCTTGCCATTGTCCGTCCTTTCCAAACAACAGAAACAGAGATTTTGCTCACGCTTATTATAACACAAGAAATCTGTTTTGACAGCAGTTTTTAATGATTTTCTGTTGCTTTTTTGTTATCCCGAATGATTTTTTGCTCCAACATTTGCAAGATCAACTGTTGTGCGGTATCGGAACTTTGGTTAGTCCCGAATGAAGAGATTTGGAATGTAACCTTGCCGATCCTTTTTCGGTAAGGTTCCGACAACTTGGTTGCCGTACCCGACATAAGAACAGCCTCCTCTATTACTTGTTTCGATAAGGAAGCTGTGATGTGTTTCTCACAGCTTTTATTGTTGTGAGTTTATTCTATCTTAAACACCTCAAAAACGCATTGACTGCAAATTGACTCGAAATTGACTGACATGGAAAGAGTGTTTATAAGCAAAAAACCACCCTGATTTTTCGTCAGGGTGGTTAGCGTTTATTCCGCTTCTATTGATTCCGTTAATTCGATATATTCTTTCAGCTTATCTTGCAACAGTTTTTTATCGATCAGCTTTAGGGTATATTCCGATACCATTGTCGGCGACAGAGAACGACTGAGCGCATATTCGACTACCTCGTCATCCTTTGAAGCGCAGAGGATAACGCCGACGCTCGGATTCTCATTTTCTTTCTTCACTTCACGATCAAGCGCTTCTAAATAGAAATTGACCTTGCCGATATACTCTGGCTTGAATTCGCCGATTTTCAACTCAAACGCAACCAAGCAAGACAAGCCTCTATGGTAAAACAGCAGATCGATAAAGTAATCATGATTGCCGACCTGCACTCTATATTCTTCTCCGATAAAGGTAAAATCTTTACCGATCTCCAAAATGAAATTCTTTAGATTTTTCAGGATCGACTTCTGCAAATCCCGTTCAGAAACCTTTTCCGGCAAATCAAGAAAATCAAGCACATAGTTATCAAGGAAAATGTTCCCGGTATCGCCGTGAGCCTGAGAGATAACCGGAGAAAGATTTGTCTTAGACAGCATATATCTTTCGTAATAACCGCTGTCGATTTGGCGAGCCAATTCTCTTTTACTGTAGTTTTCTCTAATGCACAATTGCATATAGAAAAATCGCTCATCATTAGATTTGCAGGCAGATAACAACTTCAAATGGTTGGTCCAACTCAATTGTGTCACCAGTGGTGACACTTTTTCATCGTCCTTATAGGTTTCATAAAACTGCTTCATACGATAGAGACCGCGACGGTTGAAGCCTTTGATCTGAGGATAGTTCTGCGAAAAGAAGTCTGCAAGCGATTGAATATACGAATCACCGTAAGAGGTCTTTTCGGATTCACGGCTGATATACTCTCCTACGCGCCAGTACATCATAATCAGTTCTTCATTAACTTTCCTCAAAGCATTTTCACGCGACTGCTCTATAATATGGATGATCTCGTCAAATTGATTGTGCTCAAATTTTTGGATTGCCATAGTTATTTCAGCCCTCTGTTTTCAATAGTTAAAGATAGAATTAAGAGTAGTTAAAAACATGTACGTCATTTTGTAATCCATTCATGTTGTCCGGAACGCGAATTATACTTATAGTACTTTTCGTGAAACATACCCATTGCGTTTATATATTGATTAAGTATCAATACAACGTCACTATTAGTTGGTATGTCATCTGAATCGAGAATATCCAAAAACGGATAGACATCTTCCTCTTTCATCAATTCTTTTATTGGTTCTAAAACTCTGTTAACAGACTTAACTTTAAAATTGTTTAATGGAGTATCTGGCTTTTTCTTGGATAACTCACGAAACTCATGATAAATCCCTGAAAGCAAAGGATTTAGAAGTTCGTATTGAGTTACTGATTCTTTTGTTATTACGGTTTTCATTTATTTCTCCTTTAAATAATAAAGTCAGACAAAGGGCTTGATGTTTTTACCCCGTCTCTAGACCCTGTGAGATTCCAATACCAATTTCCAGAAAGCATTTTAACATTATCGTATTTAAACTTCTCTAAGCACTTCAAATACTGAGAAAGAATCATTACTACATCACTGTTAAAAGGAATATCTTCTTCATCGAATTTCTCAAAATCCTCAAAAGGTAAATACTTTTTATCCATTATGTCATTAGCTTCTTCAATGAGCTTATTAATATATTTAAGTTTAAATGTGTTAATCGCTCCATTAGGCGACTTTTTTGAGAGTATACTTAACTCTCTATACAAATCTTTAATTTGCAAGTGCAGTTTTTCAAATCTTTCTATTATATCTTTTTCCATAATAATAACTCACTTTCAAAAACTTCAATTAAGATGGACACATCCTAATAAATTCCATATATTTTTTACTTATAACGTCCAACGGATCACGTTGCTTATTCTCATAAACATCAACCATGAGTTTTATGTCGTCATCAGTAAGACATATAATACACTTTCTTTGTCCACTCCACAAGTCTATAGTGTTCCGCATAATAGTTTTCTTCAATGGATTTCTAGTAATAATAATTCCAAAACGTCCAAACTGTTCAGAAAGATATCGGTTTAATTGATTTATATGCTCTCTACTAACCTCAGCAACATTTTTCATCTCAAAAACAATTTGTCTACTATCATATTTATCATACAATTCTCTTAACAAAGGAAATGAACAATTGTTATAAAATATCAAATCTCTTATCTGAGCTCCAGAATCCACTCTGCTTTGTTCTTGAGCAAAATCCAAGTGCGGATAGAGTAAGGAAGCAAATAATCTTGCGCAAATCCTTTCGAACTTTTTATCAGAGTTCTCTGTTTTTCCTGTTGGTAGTTTTATCAATTGGTTCAAGCTCTTTTTTGCAGAGATAATCGGTATTTGCTTGAAGAGAGGATCGTTTTTACAATCGTCTTGTGTTCGTTCCTTAGCTGCTATATATGCTGAAACTATTCCATAATTATATCTATTGTATTCTAATACTGAAGGCTTTTCAATCTTTTCTTCTTCCCCTTCTTTAACGAAAGCGTTTGTAAAATAATCCTCGTAGTTAATCCATGGTGTATGACGTAACCATCTCTTGGGAACAAAAATGATAGGGGCGTCATTTTCAGGATTATATGGCAAGGATAACCTTTCTTCTTCAATACAACAGGTTTTTGGATTAAACACTTTGATGTCTTCAAAGTATTTCATTGGGATACTGTATTTATTACAATTATCCTGCGTGAAATCAATAAGAAAAGACTTTAAAAAGTTGCAAGCAAAATCACTAATCCTATCTTTGGAAATACTATTAACATATAATTGTATCTCCTCAAAATGAGAAAAACCACCAAACTTATATTGCGGCACTAAACTAAACAATTCTAATATTTCTTTAGCTTTTTCTAAGGATATTTTTAATCCCTTTTTTGTTTTCCCAGATCCTAATCCTGCTTCACTACACTCAGATAATTCAGCTAATCTTTCTGCCAAAAAAGTCCTCTGCTCTTTATTACTTAAATACATTTTCCCCATTTTATTAAAGGAGTTAAGCAATATTAAATGCAATGCATTATCCTGTTGAGATGGAGATTTCCATAATAAGAAAGGATCCAAGTATAAAGGTATATCCTCATCTAAAAATGGTATTGCAAAATCCACCTCTTCTTGTGTTATTGGAACATTGTAATAATCTATTAATCTGGGCCTTATTATTGTCATTTTCTTTCCTTTTTTCGATATTAAATATACGTTTTGCTAGCTCTATATTAAACAATAATTTATATATAATCTAATTATAACAACAAGTAAAGTATAATTATATGTAAAAGTATGTTTCAAGTATTATAACAGATTTAGAATATGTATGCAATATAAATACAATTATTAATAGAAATACTCGCTTAATAAGAAAAAAAGCTTTATTTTCTTGTTTAATCATCACTTAGAATGCTTTTCTTCTATCTCCTTGAGAAGTTTATCGCAATATTTTTCAATCATTCTTGCCAAAAAGTCCGCACACCTTTCCATTGCGACTTCTTCATCGATTTGTCCCATAAGTTCCTCCTTATATATAATACTGCCGTTTTCGACAAATAGGGTGTGATACAATAAAAAAGCAGACAATATCAGTCTGAATTCATTATATCATAACTGCTAAAATCAGCAATGACAATTACTGTCTTGGAGGAAAAATATATGGAACGCTGCGATTTCTGTTCAGTTATGGCGATTATCAAAAAGTATATCAGCGAGGGACAAGAAATCAATCAGGTAGATTTGATGTACGAGTTGTTTGAAAGCTTTATGAATGACGATGATAATGTGTTTTTCTGTTTCGATAACGGACTGGTATGCCGCTGGTTCAAAGGACTCGCGAAGATCAGCCCTCATATCACAAGATATTATTTGGAAAACAGACATCTGTTATTAGGTGACATTGAGTTTAATATTCTTCCGATATTGTATGACAGCGCAATGGTGATCAAAGAGATCCATGATTTGCTGGTACAGGATCCAACTATATCTGATGAAATCAAAGAAATATTTGCGAAAGGCTATCCATGTAAAGACGACTGTGAAAGAGCAAACTATATCAGCGTAATCCTTATCTTTGCGATGGAACGAAACTTTGTTAAACGCGACGCCAACACAAAGAGACTTCTCACATCCGGCTCGTTGTCTCCGATCGTCAGAGAGTATGTGTTTAACAGCGAAGTTCCGGAACCTTGTATCCATTTTTGCGGAAGAAAAACTGAAATAAAGGAAATCCGCAGATCTCTCAATAAACACGGCAAGCTGTTTGTACAAGGAATTCCCGGTATCGGTAAAAGCGAGGTCGCGAAAGCATACGCTAAACAATACCGAAAGGATTATACCAACGCTATGTATATCTCATACTCCGGTAGCTTGAAGAATGATATCGCTGATCTGGATTTTGCAGATGACTTTGATGATACCGCAACGATTGATGATCGTTTTCGAAAGCACAACCGCTTTTTGCGCAGTTTGAAGGAGGACACACTGATTATCATTGACAACTTCAATACCGTTGCCATTGACGAAGATGTCCTGAGCGTCGTTCTTCAATATCGCTGTCATGTTATATTCACTACACGAAGCAGATTCGACGAGTATCATTCATATACCATAGAGGAATTGTCCGATGAATCCTTACTTGGATTGATGGGTGAATATTATTCAGAGACAGCGAAGTATCAAAGCATTCTGATGGAGATCATTCAGACGGTACACCGTCATACCTTTGCAGTTGAACTATCTGCACGATTACTGGAGACCGGAATCTTAGAGCCTCAAGACTTATTAGATAAGCTCCGCGAGGAAAAGGTCGGTATTGATGATGATAATACCATCGGCGTGATGAAGGATGGGAAGAACGCAAAAGCCACCTATTACGATCATATCCATACCTTGTTTGCGTTGTATAAGCTCTCGGTAAGTGAAACGTATGTAATGAGAAATCTCTCATTAGCCCCTCTAACTGGAATACCCTCAAAACTATTTGCAACTTGGCTGAATCTGAAAAACATGAACGACATCAACGACTTAATTGAAAAGGGCTTTGTGCAGTTGCATACAGGCCGTATCATTGCACTCCATCCCATGATCCAAGAAGTCGCCTTGAAAGAAACAGAGCCAACCTTTACAAATTGCAGATCACTTGTACGCAGCTTAGAATTCATTTGCCTGTGTGAAGGCTATGATTTTCCTTTTAATCATCAGCTGATCGGCATGATCATGTCCGTTATCAAATTGATACAGAAGGACGATAAAGAAAACTATATGGTTTTCTTGCAGAGTGTGTTTTCACATTTACAAAGATATGTATATATTGAAGAGATGAGGATAGTGCTTTCAGAAATGTCAAATTTACTTAATGACAAAGCCTTAGCTACAGAACGAAATCGTGCAATACTGTTAGATTGTCATACTGCTTTAGAAACGGATCCTCAAAAGATGATCGAACTTGGAGAAAAAGCTGTCTCTATAATATCTGAGATAACAAGTGATAATGCACAGCTGGCCGCTAATCTTTACGGAAATCTCAGTACCCATTATAAATACAGTGGAAATTTGGAAAAGGCAAAAAGCAATATAGAAAAATCTATTCAAATCATTCAAGAATACAACTGCACTTGGAATCATAGTATTATTGCACAGTTCATTAATTTTGCTACTCTCCTATCTGATACAGGAGAGAATCAGCGAGCATATTCCATGCTGTTGACATTAAGCAAAGAACTACAGCACCGATCAATGAAAAATACAATGGATCAGGCTTTGATTCATATGAAGCTGGGAGCTATCTCCTTAGCGCTCGGAGATGTTTTGCAAGCACATACGCATTATAAAAATGCAGTAACCATTTACGAAGCAATCTATGAAGATGACTCGGTGAAAATGGAAGCTATCTATCTGGAGATCAAAGAAGATTTTAATAGAATCGGCTTCTCATTCCAAAGACAGATGTTCAGCTGATTAAGGAATTTGCAGTCAAGCTTTTACCACTTGTCGGTTTTCCTGTTTAGTCAATTTTCAGTCAATTTGCGCTCAATGACCTTTTCTCACAATTGCGGTAGAATTATCGCAGGTGGTGAAATCATTGGCGCATTATCTTCTTTCGGACAGCAGGATCCCTGAGTATTTGGCTTTTCCTAAATTTCTCTTAGAGAGGACAAGCCTGAGCGAAACAGCAAAAATCGTCTACATGATTCTTCTGAACCGAGCCAGACTGTCACAAAAGAATGATGGTTGGACTGATGAACGCGGTCACATCTTCATCTACTATCCCATCAAAGATATAGCCGACACTATCCATAAAAGCGAAATGTCGGTCAAGACCGCTTTATCCGCTCTGGAAAAGGACAAGCTGATTGATCGACAGCATCAAGGTGTCGGTAAAGCGAATCGTATTTTTGTCAAGATCCCGGTAGAAAGAAAACCGTCCGTGAGACAGACAGAAAATTGCCCGTGTAGCGGAATGGAAACTGTCTGTCACGAGGAAAGATACCTGTCCGGAAGTAATAAAGAAAAGAGAAATAATGAATCAGAAAAAAGAAAGAGAAAAGCATACGGTAAATATCAAAATGTATTTCTCTCGGATAGTGATCTCACATTATTACAGCAGACTGTTCCGACCTATCGGGAATACATTGAACGCTTATCGGAGTATATGCATTCTAAAGGAAAACACTATGCCGATCATGCCTCCACAATTCAAAAGTGGTATCTGAAAGATAATCCAACACCACCCGAACGAAAATACATACGCAAGGAGAATGAGAGTCTATGAACTCAGTCAAAGAGAGTATAAATGATCTGTTTCAAACCCGACCGCTACAGAGCGACGAATATCTGAATGAAACGGACAAGCTGATCTACTGTTCAAAGTGCCGCACACCGCGGCAATGTAAAATTGAGCATAACGATAAAATCATTACGCTACCAATCCTATGTAAATGTCAGCGAGAAGCTGATGAACAGAAAGAAGCAGATTTTCAAAAGCGCCAGCGCCTCATACAGATAGAGCGTCTGAAAGCGAACGGTTTACAAGACAGAAATTTGCACGACTACACTTTTGAGAACGATAAGGGTTACAATCCGGAGGAAATCAAAAAAGCCCATCGGTATGTAACCGAATGGGACAGAATGGAATCGGAAAACCGAGGTTTGCTGCTATGGGGAAATGTCGGTACAGGCAAGACGTATATTGCCGCTTGTATCGCAAATGCGCTGATCGAACAAGGTGTATCGGTTTTGATGACCAACTTTTCAAAAATACTGAATACGCTGTCGCCTATGTATAACGGAGACCGTAACGCTTTTATTGACAGCCTCAATCATTACAGCCTGCTGATCATTGACGATCTCGGTATCGAGCGAAATTCCGAATTCGCGTTGGAACAGGTTTTCAGCGTTATTGACAGTCGCTATCGTTGTAAGAAACCAATGATCATCACGACGAATCTGACAATAGATGAAATGAATCATGCTGATTTGGCACATATGCGGATCTATAATCGCATTCTTGAACGCTGCACGCCGCTGATGGTCAATAACCAAAATATCCGAAAGCTCAACGCAGAGATGAATCTTAAAGAAGCGAGAAAACTGTTATCCGGCAAAAGAATTGATTAGGATTAATGTGATTGACGAAGTAAAGTTGTCTTCACAAGATTAAATTGCCGATTCAAACCATGCCTAAAACACAAATATTGCAACTCGCAAGCAATGCCTTTATGCGCATAAAGGCGATTTTTAGCAGAATGTTCACATAACTCCATTCGCAAAAATGCTTGCCGGTGACAAATCCCCAACCCCCAAGATCGTCAACTTTGTTAACGGCTGCGCGTTCATAGAACGCTGAAAATGTCCGCAAGTGTTTTAACGCTTGCGGACAAATTATATCAAGGGGAATGGATTACTAAACACATCAAATTCGTTTGCTATTGACGATACAAAACAGCAGGATTCACAACTCGCAAGCAATGCAAAGTAATATTACTTTTGCAAATGTGCTTGCTGATGATCAGCTCCCCAGCCCCCTGAGATCGCCAACAAAGTTGACGGCAACGCATTAAATAACGCTAAATAACAGCGAGTTTTTTGGCGCTTACGACCTTATAATATCAGTTTCTTTTTTTACGTAGTCTTTCTCCTTTATTCCTTTTATACTATTTGTTTCTTTATCATTCTTAATACAGCCGTTAGAAGTCGTAAGCTTCTTGCTCTGTCCTCTGCAAAGCGGATAGAATTTTTTAAAATACGCTTAAGTCTTTTTCAAAGATCTTTGTCAGTGCAGCATTGGGAGCTAAGATTTTGAGTATCTGCAAATCTTCATTTCCAAGTGCTTTGTGCTTATCTATCTCAGCTTTGTCGTTCCAATTGACAATACACATATATATGTGATAAAAACAGCTATAAACATAGCCTACGATATCAGATGGATAAATCGTTTTTGCCTTGCTTGAATAATCGCAAAGCACTATCAACATATCATCCATTTTCCCTTTATCTACGGAAGTGCTGATAGAATAGCAATCAAAATATTTGATATCGTTTAAAGGTATTTTTCTGCCTTTATTCGGATCAGCATTTCCAATATCAAATCCAAATGCAAGATATTTTTGTAAGATAGATAGTAAAGTTTTAAAGGATTTCTTTGTGGCTTGTAATTCAAAGGCTCTATTATATATTGCAACCAAATCATCATATGGAGTATCTTTCGTTATTCCGTAGGTTCTCTCTATCGCACAGCCGTAATTTCGCCAATAAACCTCACGATTTCCCCAGTTTGCCGCGTATCCACAGTAAAAGATCGCTTGTTGTTCCATCTTTATGATTTCTTCTTTTGTGCAGAGCAAAATGCTTTTTATTTGTATTGTTTTGCTATATGATTCACCTATAGAATTACAAAAATATGCAGATATCTCTGAAACCTCTTTGTCGCACTTTTTATACTCGATATCTGAATACTTATTGAAGCTTTCAAATTGAGGTAAAAGAGAACCAAAGCTTTTGTATACTTCTAAATAGTTTTTTATAGCATCATCAAAGTATTGTTTTCTTTTGGATAGCTCACAGCAGTAACCACTGTAAAAATTGAACTCTGCAATTCGATACAATAAGTAATGTTGAATGAAATCCTCTAATTCTTCCTTAAGAAGCTTTTTTGCCAAAGATATTCCGTCAGCAGCTTCTTGCAACAATCCTGAATCATATGAATAGGCACTGTTATGCAAGTAATAAACGCTTGAAAAACGCCTTTCAATTTCTACCAACGATAATAGCTTATCATTTGAAATTGTTTTGATATTTCTCATTTTTTCAATTATTACTCTTGTTGCAGCGTCTTGATTGGTTTTATATAACTCATTCAATAATGCTGCGTTATCGGCAGACTTTTGTTTCTCTTCAATTTCTTTGATACTATTCT
>CAZPOG010000046.1:0-12782 GCA_964588105.1 uncultured Ruminococcus sp.
GATTGCCACTCGTCCTCATCGGCTTTGCTCGGTAGGCATATCCGGTTGGTATGCCCTGACCTTGCGTCGCCGTTCGTCCTCTCCCCAAAAAGCAGGGGCTTTTCGGGGTCCCCATTATATGGCTTCGCAATGACTCGGTTATTATTTTATCTTAACCTTTTTGGTCAGCTTATTCGCTTCCTTATACGGCTTGAAGAGCATGAACAGCATACCGACGATCAGGAGGATAGAAATGATCAGACCGATGATATTCAGATTTCCGGTGAACGCGCCGCCGATCTGGTTGACGCACAGAGCTATCACATAGGCAAATCCGCACTGATAAGCGATCGCGAACGCCGTCCACTTGGCAGAGTTCATTTCTCTCTTGATCGCGCCCATCGCAGCGAAGCACGGAGCGCACAGCAGGTTGTATGCGAGGAACGAGAAGCCGGTGACGCCTGTAAATACGCTTGCGAGCGTCGCCCATGTACTGAGTTCGCCGCCGCCGTAGAGAACACCCATCGTTCCGACGATGTTTTCCTTGGCGATAAGACCGGTGATGGAAGCGACAGTTGCCTGCCAGTTGCCCCAGCCTAAAGGTGCGAAGATCCACGCAATCGCATTTCCGATAACCGCTAAAATACTGCTGCCGATCTCTTCTTCGCCGAGCATAGTAAACGCGCCATCGACAAAGCCGAAGCGGGAGAGGAACCACAGCACAATAGTGGAGAGCAGGATGATGGTACCCGCCTTCTTGATAAACGACCAGCCGCGCTCCCACATCGAACGGAGTACGTTACCGATCGTAGGCCAATGGTAAGCCGGAAGCTCCATCACGAACGGAGCAGGCTCGCCCGCGAAGGGCTTGGTCTTCTTTAGCATGATACCGGATACGATGATCGCCGCCATCCCAATGAAGTACGCGCCTGTCGCCACCCACGGTGAGCCGCCGAAGATCGCACCCGCTATCATCGAAATGAACGGTATCTTCGCTCCGCAGGGGATAAATGTGGTGGTCATGATCGTCATACGGCGGTCACGCTCGTTCTCGATGGTGCGGGAAGCCATGATTCCGGGGATGCCGCAGCCGGTGCCGATGAGGATCGGGATAAAGGATTTACCCGAAAGACCGAATCTGCGGAAGATACGGTCAAGGACAAAGGCGATACGCGCCATGTAGCCGCAGGCCTCCAAGAAAGCTAACAGCAGGAACAGAACGAGCATCTGCGGTACGAATCCGAGTACCGCGCCGACGCCGCCGATAATACCATCGAGGATCAGACCGGACAGCCATTCGGGAGCGTTCGCCGCTTCCAGCCAGTCGCCGACAATCGCAGGAATACCGGGAACCCATACGCCGAACTCAGCGGGATCGTTTGGTTTTCCTTCGTTCTTCTCAAAAGTTTCGGCAGCAGACTTCACATCTTCGCCGGTGACGGTTTCTTCGGATACCTCAAGGGTATCTTCGTCTTCAACCTCATAGGTGAACTCATCGGTATCTTTAACACTTGCCGCGAAATCATTTACTGCTTTGACAGCCGCCTCGGCGTTATAATCTTCGCTTTCAAAATCAAGCGCAGCTAACAGTTCTTCGTTTCCAGCAGCTCCTCCGGCACCGTTCAATACGCTGATTGCGTCAGCTTGTTCTTCCGCCTGTGCGGTACCGATGCCGAACAGGTGATAACCGTCGCCGAACAAGCCGTCATTCGCCCAGTCGGTCGCCGCTGTGCCGACGGTAACCATCGAAATATAATAAACAAGGAACATCACGACCATGAAGATCGGCAGACCGAGCCAGCGGTTGGTAACGACCTTATCGATCTTGTCGGAGGTCGAGAGCTGGTTCTTCTGTTTATTCTTATATACGCTGTTGATGATCTTACCGATGTAAACGTAACGCTCGTTGGTGATGATCGATTCCGCATCGTCGTCAAATTCTTCTTCAACAGCTTTGATGTCTTTTTCAATATGAGCAAGTGTCGCTTCGCTGAGCCCCAGCTTTTCGATGACCTTCTCGTCACGCTCGAAAATCTTGACCGCGTACCAACGCTGCTGTTCTTCCGGCAGATCATGGACGCACGCTTCTTCGATATGCGCGATCGCGTGCTCTACTGAGCCTTCAAAGGGATGCTTCGGGACGGGATTCTTTTCTTCAGCCGCTTTGATGGCAGCCTCGGCAGATTCCCCTATTCCCTTGCCTTTTAGTGCGGAGATCTCAACAACCTTGCAGCCCAGCTGACGACTGAGTTCAGCTGTGTTGATCTTCACGCCGGATTTCTCTACAACGTCCATCATATTGATGGCAATGACGACCGGGATACCGAGTTCGCAGAGCTGAGTGGTCAGGTACAGGTTGCGCTCTAAGTTGGTGCCGTCTACGATGTTCAGGATCGCGTCGGGACGCTCGTCGACCAGATAGTTACGCGCGACAACTTCCTCCATTGTGTACGGAGAGAGCGAGTAGATACCGGGTAAGTCGGTGATCGTAACGTCTGAGTGCTTTTTGAGTTTACCTTCCTTTTTCTCTACAGTAACGCCGGGCCAGTTGCCGACGAACTGATTCGCGCCTGTCAGAGCATTGAACAGCGTTGTCTTACCGCTGTTCGGGTTGCCCGCCAAGGCAATCGTGATTTTCATATCAATACCTCATTTCTTTGTGATCGTTCAATTAGCACATGCTAACCCTTGGACATAAAAAGCTGATTTACTCAACTTCAACCATCTCGGCGTCAGCCTTACGGATCGAGAGCTGATAACCGCGAACGGTGACCTCCATCGGATCGCCCAAAGGAGCGACCTTCTGCACTTTGATCTCGACGCCTTTGGTGATCCCCATATCCATGATACGGCGCTTGACAGCGCCCTCACCGTGGAGTTTTTTAACCGTGCAGGAACTGCCGATCGCGACCTCTCGTAATGTTTTCATATTCTATCCTCCTTGTGTGATTCTGTCATTCCGAGGGAGCCAACACGCGTGTTGAACGACCGTGGGAATCCCCTTTTCATTAATACTGTTAACAGAAAGATTCATTCTCTCTTTGTGGGATTGCCACGGGCTAAAGCCCTCGCAATGACAATTTAATAACAATTTATATATATATCTTCTGCGCCATTTCCTTACTGATGGCAATGCGCGCATTCTTAACATTGACAATCAGATTGCCGCCCATAGAGCTGACAACCGTGACGACAGCGCCGCAGACAAAGCCCAGATTCTGCAGATGAGCCCGTACATCAGTGTTCCCGCCGATCCTTTTGATGATATTTTCCTCACCGATGACAGCCAAGGTTAACGGCATATGATCCACCGTCCTTTCATTTTAACGGTTAGCAAAAACTAACCAACCGGCTTAAAGAAGCAGTTAGCCAAAACTAACCTTTCATCAAAAAATAAAGTTAGCTACAACTAACTTTAGCTTTATCATAGCACCTTCTCCCGCGTTTGTCAATACTTTTTCGTTATTTACAGCGAAAAGGACAGCAGACGAATCTGCTGTCCTCTCCATATTGGGTTTCGGTATAACCGGAAAACTTTTATTTCATTGCGCCTCTGATCAAGGCGAGCAGCTCATCATAGCTGTCGCACGCGGGGATATCGGGATAGTCGTTCTTGATGCTCTCGGGAGCTCTGAACAAGAATCCCGCTTTGGATGCCTGGATCATAGCCAAGTCGTTAAAGCTGTCGCCCGAAGCAATCGTCTCAAAGCCGCAGGATTGCAGGGCTCTGACGGTGGTCAGCTTGGTCTTCTCACATCTGAGCTTGTAGCCGGTAATCGCGCCGTCTTCAGCGACGATCAGCTCGTTGCAGAAAATCGCGGGCCAGCCGAGCTTTTCCATCAAAGGCTTTGCAAACTGCGAGAAGGTATCGGAAAGGATGATCGCCTGTGTCTCGCTTCTCAGCGCGTCAAGAAACTCCTTCGCACCGGGCATGGGATCGATCTTTGCGATCGTCTCCTGGATCTCCTTGAGTCCCAGACCGTGCTCCTTGAGTATCGCCAGACGGTACTGCATCAGCTTGTCATAATCAGGCTCATCGCGGGTGGTGCGCTTAAGCTCGGGGATACCCGACGCCTCAGAAAACGCGATCCAGATCTCGGGAACCAGAACGCCCTCTAAATCCAAACAAGTAATATACATAAACTCTCCTGCTTTCTCTATATCCTTTTCTCAGTCTTTTAAGATATCGGGAGTCTCCACCTCAAAGCGGATACTTCTGACCTTTTTGATCTGTTCCTTCTTCTTTTGCAAAGCAACTCTGTACTCTTCGGGAAGATTACCCAGCACCAGCCAGTCGATGATACGGTCACAGTTATGAGTATCGACGTTGTCAAAATACTTATGGAGCATTTCTTGGACTTTCTCAAACTCGTAATCTTCTTCGTTCATCGCAGTCAGCAACTCGTCAAAGGTGTAGCAGATCTTGCCGGGAACGTTGGAGTCATAGTCGCGGTGGAAACCTCTCGAGACGGAATACTGGTTCTTATCAAACGGGAAGAACAGCATCGGCTTCTCCATCAGCAGGAACTCATACATACTCGAGGAGTAGTCGGTGATCAGAAGATCGGTCACATAGAACAGCTCGTTGATATTCGGGTAGGTGTTCATCGAGAAGAAGCGATCGGCGTATTTCTCTTCGATCGGAACGTCGCCGGGAACCCACGGATGCATCTTGAACAGCACAACAGCGTCATTCTTCTGCGCGTACCGATAGAGTCCCTCAAAATCAATCAGCTCATAGGGATAGTTAGCGGTCTTGCGGTTCTGACCTCTGTAGGTAGGCGCAAACAAAACGACCTTCTTATCCTTGAGCGCGGGATAGTCGCGATAGATACGCTCGGTGGTCTCTTCTCTGACCTTGGGATCCATATAGCTGTCCATTCTCGCCATACCGGTCGGGATGATCTGCTCGTCGAGGATACCGAACTGCTCCGAGAAGAAGTGGCAGATCGCCTTGGAGGGAGAAATACAGTAAGTGTACTGTCTGTGACAGCTGAAGATACCCGGACAGCCATAGTGTCCCCAGCGGCTGTAGCCGACGCCCTTGAAGCCGGCGCCCGCGTGCCAGATCTGGATCATCACGACGTCGCGGTCCAGAAGGAAGTTGTCGAAAAACGGAATATGATCGTCAACGATGATCACGCTCGCTTTGGCGATCTTCGCGATCATCTTGGCGGAACTCCACTTGGAATACTCAATGTTCTCGGTGTTTCTCAGAGAAAGCTCCACGTGGTATTCTTTGTCGAGTCCTCTCTGTTTGATCCTGTTGTAGACTGCCGCCATGTTCAGCGCCAGCTTCTCATCCTTTTCGGACAGGAAGAGGATTGTCTTTCTGTGCTTGTTGAAGAAGCGGAAGAAGCGATACGTGATCCCGTACATTCTGGTGATATGACGCTGGATCTTCGGCTTGTACTTCTTTGCCATCCTCTCTTTGAAGGGAGGCTTCGGCACTACCTCGTCCACGGGAGGCTTATCGGAATAGGTACAGATTCTGGAGTTATAGAAAAGCAGCTGTAACTCCGGCAAATCGCTGTATTCGTCTACCATAAAGCCCGCGGTATAGACACCCTTGTTGGTCAGGTAGTTGAAGTTTCTTCCCCATGCGGCAAGCACCTCGGTGGTTCCCTCATAAATCGGCTTGGTAAGGAGTTCCTCGCCGTTGCAAACAAAGATCTTATAGGTACCGTTGCCGATACAGCGGTTGATACCGTTGTTGGTGATATTCAAGGTCAATCTGAGGATACCCTGAGCATATGACACTCTCCTGAGCTCGACCTTGACCTCACCGAACTGATTGACTAAGAAAAATCTCAGCCCTTCATCCGATAACAGATCATCGTCCGCTTCCAGATCGATATACAAATGTATTCTTTCCCATTCAATATTTCTGACATAAACCAAAGCATTTTACCCCTTTGCGTTTTGCTTTCTGTTCACATATATACCATTTTATTATACCATTTTCTCACAGAAATGCAAGGCTTTTGACAATATTGGAGAAATCAATCGATTGTTGAGGGTTTTTCTGTGTCTTTTGAACGTTGACATCATTTTGAATTCTTAATATAATGTTTAAGAAACCATTGTTTTTTTAACAATCGCGGAGGTACAAGATGAACGAATACAGAATCGAACATGACTCAATGGGAGAAGTCCGCGTTCCCAAAGAACACCTCTGGGGAGCGCAGACGCAAAGGAGTCTGATGAACTTCCCCGTGGGTTGGGAGAAAATGCCCGAAAGCATCATCAAGGCATTCGCCCTGCTGAAAAAGGCAGCGGCTAAGGTCAACGCAGAACTCAATCCTCAGAAGATGACAGAGTCAAAGAGCCGTGCCATCGCAGGCGCTTGTGACGAGATCTTCAAAGGACAATGTTCGGGTGAATTTCCCCTTTCCGTATGGCAGACAGGCTCTGGTACCCAGACGAATATGAACCTCAACGAGGTGATCGCCAACAGAGCAAATCAGATGATAGGAGAGTCCTCCGTTCATCCCAACGACGACGTCAATATGTCGCAGAGCTCCAACGACACCTTCCCCACCGCAATGCATATCGCATCGGCGATCGCTGTGAAGACAGAGCTCCTTCCTGCTCTGGATAAGATGATCTCCACCCTCAAAAGGCTGGAAGAAGAAAACTCCGGAATCGTCAAATCCGGCAGGACTCATCTGCAGGACGCAGTGCCGATCTCCTTTTCACAGGAGATATCCGGCTGGCGCGGAATGCTTGAAAGCGACAGAGAACAGATCGAAAAGACCTTATCCGGATTATATCAGCTCGCGATCGGCGGCACAGCGGTAGGCACAGGGCTCAACGCTCCCGAGGGCTTTGGTGATATGGTCGCAAAGAAGCTCTGTGACTTCACCGGTATGCCCTTTGAAAGTGCATCAAACAAATTCCACGCGCTGTCCTCTCTGGACAGGATCGCGTTTGCGCACGGCGCTCTTAAGGCGCTCGCATCCGATATGATGAAGATCGCAAACGATGTCAGATGGCTCGCGTCCGGTCCGCGCTGCGGCCTTTCGGAGATCACGATCCCCGAGAACGAGCCCGGCTCGTCGATCATGCCCGGCAAGGTCAATCCCACCCAGTGTGAATCGGTGACGATGGTCGCCGTACAGGTGATGGGAAACGACGCGGCGATCGGCTTTGCCGCTTCCCAGGGCAACTTCCAGCTCAACGTCTTTCTGCCCGTAACGGCGTATAACTTCCTGCAGTCGGCGCGTCTGCTCACAGACAGCCTGCTGTCCTTTGAAGAACGCTGTGTCAGCGGGATCAAGGCAAACGAAGAGAAGATGAACGAAAACCTCCACCGCTCTTTGATGCTGGTCACCGCTCTTAATCCCTACATCGGCTATGAGAACGCGGCAAAAGTCGCAAAGAAAGCATATCACGAAAACCTGTCTCTCAAAGAAGCGTGCTTAGCGCTCGGCTTTCTGACCGAAGAGGAATTTGACAAGGTTTTTCATCCGGAAGAATTAGTATAAACTAAATGTCATTCAGAGGGAGCGAAAAGGCGACCGAAGAATCCCCTTCCTTATGCGACCGGTTTCGTTGACAAGGGGATTGCCGCGCCCCTAAAGGGGCTCGCAATGACAATAAATAACACAAAAGGAACATCTATGGATATCAGAGAAAAATCATTACAAAAGCACTACGAATGGCAGGGAAAAATCGAAGTCATTTCACGCGCAAAAATCGAAACCAAGGAAGATCTCTCCCTCGCCTATACACCGGGCGTCGCGCAGCCTTGTCTGGAGATAGAAAAGGACTATGACAAGTCTTTTGAGCTGACAAGACGCTCTAATCTCGTTGCGGTCATCACCGACGGCACTGCGGTGCTGGGACTCGGCGATATCGGTCCCGAGGCGGGTATGCCCGTAATGGAGGGCAAGTGCGCGCTGTTCAAGGAGTTCGCGGACATCGACGCGTTTCCGCTGTGTATCCGTTCCAAGGATACCGACGAACTGGTACGCACCATCTATCTGCTGTCGGGCTCCTTCGGCGGAATCAACCTTGAGGACATCAGCGCGCCGAGGTGCTTTGAGATCGAACAAAAACTCAAAGAGATCTGCGATATCCCCGTATTCCACGACGATCAGCACGGCACGGCGGTGGTCGTAGCCGCCGCTCTGACCAACGCTTTGAAGCTGGTCAACAAAAGCATAGAAGATGTCAACATCGTCATCAGCGGCGCGGGATCGGCGGGTCTTGCGATCTGCCGTCATCTGATGCATATGGGCGCAAAACATTTTATCATCTGCGACAGCAAAGGAATCCTGTGCGAGGGTGATGATAGGCTTAACAAAGCAAAACAGGAGATCGCCGCCATCACCAACAAAGAACACCGCACCGGCACGCTCAAGGACGCGCTCAACGGCGCGGACGTCTTCATCGGCGTGTCCGCTCCGAACATGGTAGACGAAGAAATGATCCGCTCGATGAACAGTGATCCCATCGTCTTTCCGATGGCAAATCCCACTCCCGAGATCATGCCCGACAAGGCAAAAGCGGCGGGCGCGAAAGTGGTCGGCACCGGACGTTCGGACTTTGCTAACCAGATTAACAACGTCCTCGCCTTCCCCGGAATCTTCCGCGGTGCGCTCGACAGCAGAGCAACCTGTATCAACGAAGAGATGAAGGTCGCGGCGTCATTGGCGCTTAGTTCACTGATTCCCGAGGATGAACTATCCGAGGAGAATATCATTCCTTCCCCGCTGAACAAAAATATCGCCGCCGTCGTCGCCGAAGCGGTCAAAGAGGCGGCAAGAAAATCCGGCGTCGCGAGGAAATAATACATTTGTCATTCTGAGGCTCTGCAGGAGCCGTGAGAATCCCCATGTCATTACTACCGTCATCAAAAAGAGGGGGATTGTCGCGTTGCTGACGCTCCTCGCAATGACAATCAATTTATATGAAAGGAGTGGTAATATGTCCATCGTATCCGTACAGAAGCTCTCGATGTCGTTCGGTGAAAGAGAGCTGTTCTCCGATGTGAGCTTTGAGGTCGAAACAAGAGACAAGATCGGCTTTATCGGCAACAACGGCGTCGGCAAAACCACTCTTTTTCGTATTCTCTGCTCAGAGCTATCCCCCGCTTCGGGCAATGTCGCCACAGAGAAAAATCTGAAGGTAGGCTATATGGAACAGCACGCCTGTACCCATATGGAGAGAAACATTTATGAGGAGCTGCTTTTGGTCTTCTGTGATCTGATGAAGATGGAAGAAGAAATCGCCGCAGTCACCCACGCGATCGACGAAGGCAAAGGCGATCTGCATACGCTTGTGGAACAGCAGACAAGGCTGATCGATGAGTTTGAGCGTGAAGGCGGGCTGACCTATCAAAGCAGGACAAGATCCGCGCTCTTGGGTCTCGGCTTTGCCAAAGAGGATTTTTCCCTCTGTGTCTCGGCGCTTTCGGGCGGTCAGCGTTCCAAGCTGAGTCTGGCGAAACTCCTGCTGTCAAAAAGCAGTCTGCTGCTGCTTGACGAACCTACCAACCATCTCGACATCGCATCGGTATCATGGTTGGAAGGCTTCTTAAAAGACTACAAAGGCGCAATAATCATCATCAGCCATGACCGCTACTTCCTTGACGCTGTCACCAACAAGACAATTGAGCTCGAGCACGGCAAGGTGATGTGCTACAAAGGCAACTACACTGAATTCAAAAAGAAAAAACAGGCGATCTTGGAAGCTCAACGAAATAAATACGAGAACGATATGCGTGAGATCAAACGTATCGAAGGCATTATCGAACAGCAAAAGCGCTGGAACCGCGAGAAAAATCTCGTCACCGCTCATTCAAAAGAGAAAGAGCGCGACAGGATCGTCGCCCAGCTCGTTAAGCCCGACTCCGAGCTGTCTTCTATCCGATTCCGGTTTGAAGTCGAACACGAAAGCGGCAACGAGGTACTCGACTGTGTTAATCTCTCCAAGTCTTTCGGAAGCAATCATCTGTTCTCCACGCTCAGTTTTCACCTGCAAAAGGGCGAGAGAGTATTTATCTTAGGAGAAAACGGCTGCGGCAAAACCACGCTGTTCAAGATCCTCACCCGCGTGCATCGCGCCGACGCCGGAGAAGTGACCTTCGGTACAGGTGTGGAGATCGGGTACTTCGACCAGATGCAAGAGAACCTTGATCTGAACAATACCGCTCTTGATGAAGTGTGGAACGCCTATCCGAGAAAGTCGGAGACCACGATCCGCTCGGCGCTCGCCGCCTTCCTCTTCAAAGGAGACGAGGTTTATAAGCCTCTGTACGAATGCTCCGGCGGTGAACGGGCGCGGATCTCACTTCTTAAGCTGATGCTCAAAGGCGCCAACCTGCTGCTCCTCGACGAGCCGACCAACCACCTTGACGCCGCTTCGCGCGAAGCGCTGGAGGATACGCTGCTAAACTATGAAGGTACCCTGCTGATCATCAGCCACGATCGCTACTTCATCAACAAATTAGCTTCTCGCGTGCTGATGATGAGCGAGACGGGCGTGAAAGAATACTTAGGGAACTACGACTACTATGTCGAGCATATAGAAGAAGCCTCTCCCTCTTCTGTCACCAAGGAGAAAAAGGAGAAGCCGAAAAATGAATATCAGCTCAGAAAAGAAGCCGCCTCCAACGAGCGCAAGCGTCAGACGCGTCTCAAACGCGCGGAAGACGAGATCGAGCGTCTGGAAAATGAGATCGCGATCACACAGGAGGAGCTCTCGAAGGACGAGACCGTCTCGGACTATGAGAAGCTCATCGCACTGACTGCAAAGCTCGAAGAACTGCAAGCTGCATTGGAGGAACAGCTTATCATCTGGGAAGAAAACAGTATATAAAAAAGAATTGTCATTGCGAGGGAGCACAGCGACCGCGGCAATCCCCCAAAAAGAAATACCGTCTGAATGGATCATCCAAACAAACGGTAGTGTCAAGAAAGGAATTGCCACGGGGCTAAAGCCCCTCGCAATAACTTTTTATTTAATCGCTTCAAGCACCTGCTTGAACGCTTTTTTCGCTTCGGGGATCGGGAACAAGGGATAAACATGGTTCATGCCCTCACCGACAATCATCTTACAGCCGGGATTCAACTCTATCAGGCTGTAAAAATCCTGCAGATCGGGATAGAGGATCTCGTCGGTACCGGTGAACACCGTCACATTCCGCAGACAGGACGTATCTCCGAAAAGCGGACTCAGGCGGAAGTCCTTATACTCGGTACCGTCCGCCCAGTATTCCGCGCAGACCATCAGCCGCGGGATGTTGAGGAAAGGATCCTTCTTGCGGTAGTTTTCGATCTCGGGATTCTTCAGAGCGATATCCACCCACGGAGAAAAGGCGACCACCCGATAAGGCAGGGAATATTCGAGCTTGTGCCAGTAGAGATACAGACCCAGACACAAGGCGCCGCCCGCGGAGTCTCCCATCAGGATCACATCATCCTTGATGAACTTCTTATACAGCTCAGTCAGCAGACGATAGACGATTTTATAATTCCCGTATGGAATTAAAGGATAAATAGGTACAACTACTCGATATCCCGTCGCCTCAGCGAGCTTCGAGATAAACTTCCAGTGAAAAGAAAGGATCTGGGAGACATACGCGCCGCCGTGAATATAGATCACGGTCTTCTTTGATTCGCTGTGTTCGTTGAGGACATAATACTTCATATTCCCCATCGAATAGGTCTTGATATTATTTTTGAAATGGTATCTTCGGTCGATTCTGTACTCAGGCTCTTGTGTATCTTTCATTTTCTCAAGCTGAGAACGCATCTGTGACGAGGAAGGCTTTCTCCAAAAATGCTTGAGATAAAAGGCGGTCAGACGAGCCATCAGAGATTTTGACATAATACTACCTCTTGTGTTCAGTTTCAGTTTATTATACCATAAATCGAACAATTCCACAATAGCAAAACAATGACAATTCCGTCATATTCCCAAACGAAAGAGCGCCGTGAAAACGACGCTCTATTTATCTGATATACCGTATGATTATTTATAACGATCGGCAAGATTCTCCTGCTTTGGAGGATTCTTTTGTTCGTCTGACCTTTTCTTAGCGTTTCTGATAGCGTCCTCGGCTTTGTTAGCGCCTAAATTGACAAGAAATCTTATCAAAAAGATAACCACTACCAAACCGATTGAAATAAGAATAATCGTTAAAGTCGGATTCATAATTGACCTCCTGATTAAAAGAATTTTGTTTTTGTACTGACTTCCATTTTTCTGTTTTCCACAGTCGTTGCGGGATCGAGCGATAAAAAAATCTTCTCGAGGGTTGTAACGAACGCGTTCATAGAGTTTACGTCATACGGCATTCCTCTATGTGTTTTCCAAACAGGGAAATAGAGCTTGAATTTGTTTTTGTCGCCTTGTGTTTCCAAGCAATCGAGCTCTGCGTTCCAAGAGTGGCTGGATTTAAACACGATCGCCTGCTTGCCGCCATTGTTGTAGTAAATCTCTACTGAGCTGTCAGAAAAGCTGTTATTTTTTATAGCCGCTTTGACTTGTTCATATGTAGCGGTTGTGGTGAAATATTCTGCACTTTCCCAAAAGCTCATTTGTCTCTGAATAATTTTTCCTTCTCTTGCCATTTGATCGGTTTTCTTAGCATTTGAAACGCCGACAGCTATTCCGATTACAACTATAACTGCAATAATAAGAATGATTAACCAAGTCATAAAACATTTCCTTTCTGTTATTCTTTTATCGGAGAGAATTTCTCTCCGTTTTTGCCAATGATATCAACATAAATCGGCTCTGGGTCACTAATTCCAAAAGCCTCAAAATATCCGGTCTGTAAATTCTCAAGATAT
>CAZPOG010000047.1:0-12714 GCA_964588105.1 uncultured Ruminococcus sp.
CGCGGGTGGGAACGGGGAAGCCCAGCTTCTCCTTCTCGGCGACCTCGTCGGGAAGTCTGCGCGCGGCAGCCTTTCTCATCGCGTACTTGGTGTTGAACTTGTTGACTCTCAGATCGGTGGGGATGGTGGAGGCTACCTTAAACACTTCCTTATCGAGGAAGGGTACTCTCAGCTCGAGAGAGTTTGCCATACTCATCCTGTCCGCCTTTAAGAGGATATCGCCGACCATCCACATGTTGATATCCAGATACTGCATCTTGGTAACGTCGTCATAGCGGCGCGCTCTGGTGTAGAGTCTTCTGCACAGCTTGGAGGGGTCTGAAGCGATAGCAGGGTTCTTCAGGATCTGCTGCTTCTGCTTTTTGTCATACATATAGGCGTTGCCGATAAAGCGCTTCTCCAACGGATGGGTCGCTCTGATCAGGTAGTCTCTGCCCTTGATGTCGGGAAGCTTCTTCGCGATTGCGCAGATGCCTTTTCTGAGGAAATACGGCACGATCTTCTGGTACCACTTGAAGACTCTCGGGTCATTATAGATGGTATAGCCGCCGAACAGCTCGTCCGCGCCCTCTCCCGAAAGCACGACCTTGACATATTCGCTGGCGAGCTTCGCGACAAAATACAGCGCGATGCAGGAGGGATCGGCGAGGGGCTGATCCATATGATACTGTACCTTCGGCACGGCAGCCCAGAACTCCTCGGAGGAAATAAGCTTAGCGTGATGCTCTACGCCGATTTTCTCGGACAGCGCCTGTGCCCAGGTGATCTCGTTATATTTTTCGCCGAAGTCAAAGCCGACGGTAAAGGTCTTCTGACCCTCAAAGTAGGTGGATACCAAAGAAGAATCTACACCGGAGGAGAGGAAGCATCCGACCTCAACGTCCGCGATCTTGTGCGCGTTGATGGAGTCTTCAAAGACGGAGGCGATCTTATCCACCGCCTGCTGTTCGCTCATCTCGTTGTCGGGCTTGAACTTCGCTTCAAAGTATTTCTGTGTTTCCACAACGCCGTCTCTGTACCACAGGAAGTGTCCGGGCAGCAGACAGTAGACGTTCTTGAAGAACGTCATCGGTTGGGGACAGTACTGGAAGGAAAGGTAAGCGTCGAGCGCCTTGTCGTTAAACTCTTTGACAAATTTCGGGTGCTCCAAGATGCTCTTGATCTCCGAAGCGTAGACAAGGTCGTCGCCGATCTGGGTATAGTGCAGCGGCTTGATGCCGAAGAAGTCGCGCGCAAGGAAGAGCGCCTTGGTATCCTTGTTGTAGATCGCGAACGCGAACATACCTCTGAGCTTCTCGAGCATATCCTCGCCCCACTCGTCAAAGGCGACAAGCAGAACCTCGGTGTCCGAATTGGTCTTAAAGCTGTGACCGAGACCCTCAAGTTCCTTTTTGAGCTCTTTGTAGTTGTATATTTCGCCGTTGTAGGTGATGACTAAGTTGCCTTTTTCGCTCTCGATCGGCTGGTCGCCTTTCTCGAGATCGATGATAGACAGGCGGCGAAAACCCATAGCGATATAGTCATCCGTAAAGTAACCGTCCGAGTCGGGACCTCTGTGGGTAATGACATCGGTCATCTTTTTCAGGATGTCTTCTCTTTGTTCCAGTTCGCCTGTAAATCCGCAGATACCGCACATACAGCAAAACTCCTTTCACTTAATAGACAAGCACACAGACTTACCTAATTATACATTATTATCATAACATAAAATAATAAAAACTTCAAGAATTTTTAGAAAATAATGGAATTACGTTTTAACGCTGTATTTTGAAAAAATTTTTCCGATTAATTCTTTTTAGGTATTGACACTGCAAATATTACAATTTGTATAATATGTTTCTCTTTTTTCAGAAAAAGAAGATAGAAAAATTCTAATAAAAAAATTATGGAAAAATACGAAGAGGATGTTGAAACGGTTTTTTCTCAGCCGTTTTCCGCTGTTGCGACAAAAGTTATTGTAGTTTTCCACAGAGTTATCCACATTTTTAATGAAAAGAGAGAATAATACAAACTGTATATATTCTTTAAAAATATTCTTCTTTCAAATAATAAGAGGAAATATCCGCATAAGGGCGGCATATACTTTTTTGGTGAAGAAGATGAAAGGCAAGCTTTTCTTATGGTCGGAGTTAATCGGCGCGCCGGTGATCTACTGTATCGCGACGCTGCTGCATTTTGTGTACGCGCTCAGCGGAGGAACCGCTTTGTCGATCCTGTTCGGCTCTGTCAACGAGAGCGTGTGGGAGCACGTCAAGATCTTTGCGGCGGGATATGTTCTGTGGGCGGCGCTTGAGCTGCTGTGGAACAAGCTGCCGTTTAGAAAGTTCTTGGTAGCGAAGGTGTTTTCGCTGTATCTGCTCTCTGTGATGATGATCGGCTTTCATTACCTGTATACCCTGATCGCCGGAAGAAACATCTTTTGGATCGATATTATCTCGTCGCTTGTCTTTGTCTGCGGTGCGCAGGCGCTCTCCTTCCGGCTGACGGTGACGTCAAAGGACACCGCGCGATTCTTTCACGAGGCGGCGATGCTGTTGATGCTGTATTTTCTGATGTTCTTTTCCTTCACCATCTTTCCGCCGAAGACGGATCTGTTTCGGGATCCCGTAAGCGGCGGATACGGGATCCCCGTACAGTAAATCGTCGATTTCCTATCGATCCGACCAAAAACGACAAGAAAAAAATTCAATATAATTCTATTGTGCAACCAAAGCGATAAACCACATATGGTACAATATCACTGTATGAGCATACAATATAATGTGGTAGTTTGCGGTTAACACTATGAATAAAGAGAAAAACGAAAAAGATGAGATCTTAGTCGGCAGAAATCCGATCATCGAAGCGATCAACACCGACCGTTCCATCATCAAGATCATGACGGCAAAGGGCGCTCACAAGTCTTCCGCCGCCGAGATCATCAAAAAAGCGAAAGCCAAAGGGATCCCGGTGGTCGAGGTCGACCCCAAAAAGCTCGACTATATGACTGCGGGCGCGGTACACCAAGGGGTTGTTGCCGTATGCGCTGCCGCGGACTACGCCCGCGTGGAGGACATCCTCGCGCTGGCAGAAGAGAGAGGGGAGACTCCCTTTGTGATCATCCTTGACGGGATCGAAGATCCGCACAACCTCGGCGCAATCGTCCGCTCGGCGGAGTGCGCGGGCGCTCACGGAGTGATCATCAGAAAACGCCACGGCGCAGGGCTGAGCTTCTCTGCCTACAAGGCGGCGGCTGGCGCGCTGGAGTATGTCCCTGTCGCGCGGGTTACCAATATCGCCGATACCATCGAAGAGCTGAAAAAACAGAACATCTGGGTCTACGGCGCGGATATGAACGGTACCGACTACAGAGAATGTGATTTCAAAGGAGCCGTCGCGCTGGTCGTCGGCAACGAGGGAAAAGGGATCTCCCGACTGGTCAGAGAAAAGTGCGATCAGATCGTATCTCTTCCCCTGAGAGGACATATCAATTCGCTCAACGCTTCCGTCGCGGCAGGCGTATTGATGTATAAAATTGCAGAACAACGATAGATAAGAACTCTGCCACACCGGCAGAAGATTACGATGAGAGGAGTTGATGAAATGAGCGCGGCATCCCATGATGATGAGATGAATACCCGAGATAATCTGATCAAGATTTTCCGGCAAAACGAAGAAGAATATACCGATATTTCCGATGCGGCAGATGAAAGCTCAGATTCATCCGCTCCTTCGGAAAAGCCTGAAAAAATGGAGGAGATCTACTCCACCAAAGATAAACATGTTAAATATAAAAAGCTCGCTCCCATAGAGGAAGAAGCGGCGCAGAAGAGAAAGAACGAAGCCAAAAAGGATCTGATCGACGGCAAGATGGAGTTTGCTCCCGACGACGAGAAGCCCGATCTGCCCGAGGTGGAGCTGGAGGCGGAGCTCTCTCCCGACACAGTCGTTTCCGAAGAGATCATCGAGGACGTCAGAGAACTCAAGAACCTCCGCGGCATCTATGTGCAGGATATCGACGATATCGATATCAGCCTCGATCCTTCCGAAAGCGTCAAAAAATACGAGAAGAAAGCGTCCGACAAAAAACGCTACAACCTGAGAAGGACCGCGGGATCCGTCTCTCCCGAAGTTTCCTACTTTTCCGGAAAGGTCGTCTCGCGCGTTCCCGTTTACACGCGTGAAGCCGACGTCAACAAGATCCCCGTCAAGGCGGGACGCTTTACCGATGTTGTTGAAAGCGAATACGACGAGTATCTGAGATCTTCCGATCCGACCATCTCCAAGAACTACCACGCGATGTACAAGCAGATCAAGCCCCGACAGAGCCTGCTGCTGACATTGAGCCAGATGGCGCAGAAGCATAAGGAAGAACAAAAGGAAAGAGAAGAACAGAAGAAAGCGGAGCAGGCGGCGCCCCAGAATCAGGAAGCCGTCGAAAACTACGACGAGGTCGAAGAAAGACCGGCAAAAAAAGAGAACGCCGTGATAAAGTTCTTCCGCGTGCTTTTTGCCGTGATCGGTCAGAACTTCATTTCCTCCGCGAAGAACGTTCCCGAGTCCCCCACGGACTTTGAAAGCCGCGAAGACCTGAAATATGTCGAGGATCAGATCAAAGATAATATCAAGAAACTGCGGACAGGCCTCATCCTCTCGCTGGTGTTCACCGTACTGCTGTTCTGGCTTGCCGTGATCGAGAGGATCGACAAAGAACTGATCTTTACCGGCTTCTTTGAACAGGGACCGCTGTCGTATGTGATATTCAACCTGCTGCTTTTGCTCGGCGCGGGTATTGCTTTGAGGAGCTATCTCTTCAACGGCCTCAAACCGCTCGCCCGATTCAAAGGCAACTGCGATACCGCCATGGCGCTTGCTTACTGCGCCTGTGTCGTCCAGAATATGGTCGCGCTCTTTACGGCGGATTCCTTCGCCGGAGGGGACAACCACCTCTACAGCTTTATCCCGCTGCTCGGTCTGAGCCTGAATCTGACAGGCAGACTGATGATGGCGTTCAGGGTCAAAGACAACTTCAGTTTCATTTCGTCCAAGACGCCCGCCTACGCCGCAAAGATTTATAACGATTCGGAGACCGCGAGAAGGATGATCAGCGGCACCACCGCTTCCAAGGGCGTGATCGCCTATCAGCATCCCACCTCCTTCCTCTCCGACTTTTTGAAGATATCTTACGCTCCCGATCCCTTTGAGGAGATTGCGGGCAAGATCACCCCGATCACGATTGTCAGCTCGGTGTTCGTCGCGATCGCCTACGCGTTTATTTTCAAGAATGTCGCGGGTGTATTCTCGGCGCTGTGCGTTATGCTGTGTATCAGCATCCCGTTCTCGGCGCTGTTGTCGGGAAACCTGCCGATGCTGCTGTTCTCCAGAAAGATGAAGGGCTTCGGCGCGATGGTTGCGGGTTATCCGTCGATCAGACAGTTCTGTGATACCGACGCGTTCATGATCAAGGCGTCCGGACTCTTCCCCAAGGGATCCGTCAGGCTCAAGGCGCTCAACGCCACCAGGGAATACCGTGTAGAGGAAAGCCTTGTCGCCGCCGCCATGGTGCTCAAAGAAGCCGATTCTCCCCTTGCTCCTGTTTTTGACGATCTGGTGGAAGAATACAGCGGTCTGCTGCCGAAGGTAGAGTCCGTGATGTATGAGGACAAGAGCGGTCTGGTCGGATGGGTCGGCGGAGAGAGGATCCTGATCGGCAACATGAAGCTGATGGATCGCTATCACATCTCCGTTCCCGAGAAGGCGCAGCGCGCTTCCTCAGATGATGCGATACCGACCTATTTTGCCGTATCGGGACAGCTGGTCTGTGTCGCTATGGTAACCTACAAGGCGAATCCTCAGATTGTTTTGGCGCTCGAAAAAGCCCAGCAAAACGGTATGTCGATCATCGTCGGCACGACCGACGCGAACGTCACCGCGGATCTGATCGCAAAGGAGTTCCGTATGTTCTACCGCTGTGTGAAGATCGTGCCGTCCGGATACGCCGCCGAGATCGATAAGGCGACCGAAAAGAAAGAAGATACCTCGCGCGCTTATCTCGCCACCAGAGGAAAGGTCTCCTCTATGGTCAGGGCAATCGCGGGCTGTATCGGACTGCGTTCGAACATGACGATGGGTATTGTTGTATCGATGTTCGGCTTGTTCTTAGGAGTGCTTCTGTGCGCGACAATGGTGCTGTACGCGACTGTCGCGCGTCTGTCGATCGTAGAGATGATCCTCTACATCCTGTTCTGGCTTGCGGCAACCTTTATCGCCGAACTCGTCAGAAGACCGTAAATAAGTGCATAGTGCACAGTGCAAAGTGCAAAGTAATCAGGGACCATCCCGATAGGAGAAGTTTTATGTTGATTGCGCCGTCGCTGCTATCATGCGACTTTTCAAGATTCAAAGAAGAGATAGAAAGAGTGGACAAGGCGGGAGCCGACTGGATGCACCTTGATGTGATGGACGCCCACTTTGTGCCGAATCTTACCTTCGGCGCGCCCGTAATCAAAAAGCTCAGACCTCATACGACGAAGCCTTTTGACGTACATCTGATGATCTCTGAGCCCCACCGCTATATTGACGATTTCTGCAAGGCGGGAGCCGATATCATTTCCTTCCATACCGAGTCGGATTCGGATATCGATCTGACATTAAGGCTGATCGAAGAAAGAGGCGTCAAGCCCGCTCTTGCCGTCAAGCCCAAGACCGATATTGAAGCGATCCTTCCGTATCTGGATCGGCTGTACATGGTGCTGGTGATGACCGTTGAGCCCGGATTCGGCGGTCAGAGCTTTATGGCGGACATGATGGACAAGGTCAAAAGACTCAGAGAAGAGATCGACCGCAGGGGTCTTTCGACCCTGATACAGGTCGACGGCGGTATCGGCGCTGATACGATCAAAGTAGCCTATGACGCAGGCGTCGACGTCTGTGTGGCAGGCACCGCGGTCTTCGGCGCGGATGACGCCAAAGACGCGATCGATCGGATGAAAGAGATCTGCCGATAACCATTCGGCGATATCACTTGTATAATTTTCGAAAATACTGACAAAATAAAAAGCAGGATGTGTCATACATCCTGCTTGTTTTATTTTTGGTTGATCAGCTTTCTTCGACAAGATTGTCGTCAGCGTCATAGCGGCGGGAGATCTCTTTTCCGTCAGCGCCTATCTCATACTCGATGTAGTAGCGGATCGAGCCGTCGCCCTCATACTTGGTCATCTTGGTGAGATAGCCGGTGTCGTCATATTCGTATTCGTCATAATACTTCAGGGTACCGTCGCCGTTATAGTTTTTGATACAGCTTTCGTAACCCATGTCGTTATATTCTCTGACGATATAGCTGACGATCTGACCGTCGGCGTCAATGTCGGTGAACTTGATGATCCTGCCCTGATCGTCATATTCTTTCTTACCCTGGCTCATGACTTCGCCGTCGGCATTATAGACGATGAATCTGATCTCGTTGCCGTTCTCGTCATATTCGTACTCGGTTGAACCGAGGATATTACCCTTAGCGTCGTAGTTGGTGTTGCGGATACAGTTGCCGTTCTCGTCGTAGTCATTCTTGAAGTAACTGGTGGGGTTGCCGTTGGAGTCCGTGCTGTACGCGGTGAGACCCTCGGGAATCGTAACCTGCTCTTGAGCTTTCTTACAAGCGGTCAGCGGCACGACCACTGATACCAGCAATACAAATATTAAAATAAGCGCCGTAGATTTTCTCATGGTTCGGCCCTCCTGCTTTCTTACATATTGTACCACATTACCAATTATATCATGATTTGTAATTGTGTCAACAATAATTTTGTAAATTTTTAGTGTACGGAGAAGGATTATGTCAAAGTCAAAGCGAATGAACCTTATTTTGTCGTTACTGATGGGAGGAAGTATGATCATGACAGCCTGTGCGAAAGAGACCAAAACCGTTGATTTGAGCTATCCTCCGCAAAGCGGAGAGAATATGGTTGTCAGCACAGCTCTTGATTTCAGCGAGGCGGATCTGATCGATCAGTCCGGTGAGTATAACGCGGGCGTGGCAAAGCTCTGCGCGGTGATGTCCGCTTCCGCGTTTTCCGGCGCGATCCCGCAGGAGAACTTCCACGAACTGGGCTTTTCTCATATCGCTAAGTTCTCTTATGATAAAGGTTATGAAGAAGACAAGGTCGGTGTCATAGCGGCGTCAAAGAATATCGCGGGTGAGACGCTGATTTTTGTTGTCGCGCGCGGCACACAGGGAAAAGAGTGGTATTCCAACTTCGACGTAGGCTTTGAGCCCGAGCACAAAGGCTTTTCCGGATGCGCGGATTTTCTCTTTAACAAGCTCGATCTGTATATGACGAACTATATGATCGACAGCGACAAGGCGCGGTTTCTGATCACCGGCTATTCCAGAGGCGCGGCTGCCGCGAACATCCTCTCCAAAAGACTGATCGACGCATACTCCGGCGAGAGGGTACAGGCGTATACCTTTGCGACGCCGAACACGACCACGCTGGAAAACGATGAAAGGTACAGCTCGATATTCAACATCGTCAAGTCAGACGATGTGTTCACCGGTATGCCGCTGAGCAGCTGGGGCTATCACCGATACGGAACGGATATCGTCTTAGAGGAAAGTGATAAAGAGCCCGCACAGGTGCGGCAGGTGTTTCAAGAGATCACGGGAGACGACTTTCGCGGCTTCGAGAGCAGCGAAGACACAAAAAGTTTTCTGACAAACGCCTATCAGCTCGCTCCTACCGTTAAGGATTATTACGAAAAGAAGTATACCGTCGGTGAATACAGCCTGTCCGTCTATGAGTATATGAACATCGCGGCAAAGTTTTTGTGTGAAGAACAGACCGAGGATGACGGAGATATCCTGATCGAGTCGATGGACTCTCCCTTCTCGGACGTATCAATGTTCTTTATGCAGGGCGTGGACATGGAGGAGCTGCTGTTTTCAGGCAGCTTTGAGAGATCCAGTGTTGCCGACTCTCACAGCATGGTAAGCTATCTGATCCTGATGAACGATGAACAATGAGTCGTTTATAAAGAGGCGCGAAAGGCGGCGACGGCGTTATTTCGTATCAGGACTTTTCCGTGTTCTCCGATATGCGCGATCTGCAGCGCGGACAGCTCTTTGATACTGCCGTATTCGGATAGAATACGCTCCGCCTGTTTCGGGAGCATGGGATAGGAGAACACCAGCACACAGAGGCCTTGGTATTCGTACAGCGTGTTGGAAGGGATAGAAGAGATCACGACCGATAACGCGCGCAGCCCGTCGAGCATATGATCATGACTGTAAAACACGCAGGCGGGCAGTGTCTTCGGCGTTTTGACACGGTATCTTTTGCCGCTATGTACTCTCTGGGCGTAAAGCAGCAGCAGATATCCTGTTTTACACGGCAGGGCTTCCAAGAGGAACCGCTTGCCTTTAGCGTCGATGCCTGTATCAAAACAGGCGAGCAGCAACAGCTTTCTCAGCTTTTTCTCATGTTCCGGATTGCTGACAGACAGCTTTTCTATCTCCAGTCCCAGCGTTTTGATATCGTCTTGTCTGAGGGTGATCAGCACCCTGTCCTCACCGAGTTTCTCAAATGTCATAGCCGTAACCTCATCTGTGCGTCTGTTTTTATCTTAATCTCTGCGGCGCTCACTTTCAAGTGAGGATTACTGGATGGAAAAAGATAAAAAATTTGGTATTTTATACTATGTTGCGGACATACCGATTGACATTCCTATCCTTGATGATGTAGAATTTACATACAAGGATTTTTATGGAAAATGAAAAGGATTGGAGGAGGCTTTTATGACTGACTGGCTGAGAAATTCCGTATTTTATCAGGTTTATCCGCAGAGCTTTCTGGATACCAACGCCGACGGTATCGGCGATCTGATGGGTATCACGGTCAAGCTCAACTATATCAAAGATCTGGGCTGCAACGCGATTTGGATCAATCCGATCTTCGATTCTCCGTTTCTCGACGCGGGATATGACGTCAGAGATTACAAGAAGATCGCGCCGCGCTACGGCACCATGGAAGATTTTGAGCATCTGCTCGACGAGGCGCACAAGAGGGATATGAAGATCCTTCTCGATCTTGTCCCGGGACACACCAGCGATACCCACGAATGGTTCAAAGCGGCAAAGAAAGCCCAGAGGAACGAGTTCTCCGATCGCTATATCTTCACCGAATGTGTCTGGGACGCGCCGTCACAGTATCGCATGATGTGCGGTCTGACAGAGCGCGACGGAAACTATATGGTCAACTATTTCTCCTCCCAGCCCGCGCTCAACTACGGCTTCTATCATGTCAACTATCCTCAGTGGCAGAAGAGTTCGGATTCCCCGGAGGCGTGGGCGACCGTAGAAGCGCTCAAAGACGTTATGCGCTTCTGGCTTGACAAGGGTATCGACGGATTTCGGGTCGATATGGCGGATTCTCTGGTCAAGAACGACGACGAGAAGATCGCTACCGCCAAGATCTGGCGCAATGTCAGACAGATGATGGACGAGTGTTATCCCGACGCGGTGCTGATCTCCGAATGGTCCGATCCGCTGCGTGCGATCGTGAATTCCGGTTTTCACGCGGACTTCTATCTTGACCATCAGAACAACGGCTACAACTACCTCTTCCGCTGTAAGAACGGCGACGACAACAAGAGTTTCTTTGCCGATAACGCGCACGGCGATATTGAGGAGTTCCTCGCCGACTATATCCCCGGTTATACCTGCTCCAAGGATCAGGGCTATATCTGCTTTATGACCAACAACCACGATATGCCCCGAGCGCCTTTCTATATGAGCGACGACATCATCAAGCTCTCCCACGCCTTTATGATGACGATGCCGGGCGTGCCCTTCGTCTATTACGGCGATGAGATCGCGATGCGCTACCGCACCGATCTGATCTGTAAGGAGGGCGGCTATTCCCGCACCGGCTCGCGTACTCCGATGCAGTGGAACTCTGAGAAGAACCACGGCTTCTCCGACGCGGACGAAGATATGCTCTATCTGCCTGTCGACAACAGCGAATACGCGCCGACGGTGGAAGATCAGAAGGGCAGAGAAGGCAGCGTCTATGAGAACCTGCGCTCTCTGATCTATATCAGAAAAGAAAATCCCGAGCTTTCTAACGATTCACAGTTTGAGATCGTCTACGCAAGACACAACGAATATCCCTTTGTCTATCGCAGGGGCAGCTTCACCGTCTTTGTCAACCCGAGCAACGACTTTAAAACGTTAGAGTACGCGGCGAACGGCGCCTTTGTCAAATATTCGATCGGCGGCTTCGATATCGGCGACAACACGGTTACGATCCACCCGAGGAGCTTCCTCTTACTCAAACATTGATTCAAACTAAGATACACATAACAAAAACCTCTGCAAATTCGTTTGCAGAGGTTTTACTATGGAATGATTCTTTATTGACCGCTTCTGCGGTTCTGGATTTCGTTCAGGATCGCGTCGATATCGTTTGCGGTGGTAGAGGTATCGAGGCTTTCGTCTTCATAGGGGTCCTCGGTCTGGATGTGCTTGGGCATATCCTCGTGAGCGTGACGACCCTTGCGCGCCGCTTTGGTGTTGACCTTGCGGGGAGTCCTGCGGTGAGGTCTCTCGGCAGGTTCTTCGATATCGATATCTACGGAAGAGTCGCTTCTGCGTGATTTTGACTTGGATTTTTGATTCCTCGGAGAGAGGATATCGCCGATCAGAAGTCCTAAGAAGCCGCAGACGAAGTACGCGACAAGATAGATGATGGAAGTGACGGGATTGTACTTGAAGTTGCCGTAGAGAAACATGCTGGGGATATAGAACGCGGGCGCGACCAGCGCGAGGAAGATATCCATATTCTTTTTATAAGAATAGAAGCCGCAGCACAAAAGCGTCGTCAGCGGGAACACGCCGATATAAATGATATTGTTAAAGGTCATATTTGTACTCTTCAACAGCGTCAGCGGCAATAACAGATAGATCACGCCGATGATGATGATATACGGCAAAAACGCTTTGATTTTTTTCTCAAACTTATCTTCCATGTTAGATGACATCTCCTGTTTGGTTTCTGATATATCTGAAAAAGGTTAAATTTTTGTTACCAAATCCTATTATAAGATATCTATTTCACAAAATCAAGGCTATAAAAGAAAAATAGTTCATAAATTCATTTTTATGAAAACTTTGGACAAGTTTTCGGTTGACATCTATCTTTTCAGGGAGTAAAATAAAAGCCTAACAGTAGGAATCCGAATCTGCTGATAATGGCAATCTTTCGGCATTTTTCGGCTTATCAATCTTGTCAGGCGCCTGCCTGCACTTTCTGCACCGAAACTTGCTCGAAATCTTGCTCATTTTCAGTCCTTCGGAGTCTTGCCGGAACAGAGTTTTGACTTATCGCGGCTAAATCACAGCTAATCCTTTATGGATCCGCGAGGATTGTAACAAAGAGCAGGGGTGACTCTGCCCGTCAAAACCACGGTTCGGATTCCTACTGTTAGGCTATAGACGTTGAGCGATCAACGTTTCATTTTTCTGAGAAAGAGAGGCGAAAAGAATGGACGCTGGAAGTACAAGCGGCGCTGCCGGAGGGCGAAGTATGAACGACGGCAAACCCCGATTACCCTATCATATATTCGGCGTCTGTCGCCTTTATTAAAATTTTGCCTTCTATTAGTGCCTTCTGCATCCAACCGACAGTCTTTGTAGGAGGTTATTATGGAAAGGAAAGAAAACGAGAAAATGCTCGAGAT
>CAZPOG010000048.1:0-12585 GCA_964588105.1 uncultured Ruminococcus sp.
CCTCAAGCTCGGGAGCTGTTACGGAGTCCAACCGTCCTTCCAACTCAAATGTCAAAACGCCGTTTTGAATAGTCTTATTGATAGTCATATTATTCAATACTCCTTTAGGCAACACCGCACAATTTGATGCACGCGTCTTGCCGGCTAATTGTTTCGCCATATTGCCCAAAAATCAGCACCCATACGTCAGTATGCGAACTGATTATTTGTCCAATCTGACGAAAAATATATCTCGACAATCCGCATACCCAAATTATGCGGTATTGCCTTTACTTTTTGCTTAGAACAACATCGCCGAAGGTTGTGGTTTCCGTAAAATATCCGCCGGTGATGACCGCTTCGGGCTTGACGTAGTTATCGTTTCGGTGAACGAACACAAAGATTCTGGAATCAACAAGGTGCTGTTTGTTGTCAGACCGGTCATAACCCCTCACGCCCGCATTTAAGCCTTCATTCATATTAATGCGTTTGTTCTCTGTCGTCAAGAGGTTTTCCCACCTGTTCTCGGCAATATCTGCCGGCACTCTGTCGTACTGCGCCGCGGCAATGAATGTGATATAGGACGCGTCGTTCTTATCCTTACTGTTGATAAGCGCTGTCGTCTGGTAGAGATACATCGGCATGCCGCCTGTTCCGTAATTGAGATTACGGTTGCCGCAGAGCGTGTACTTGCGCTTATCGATCGTCAGACGCTTCTCGGGGTTTTCACCGACATAAACATACAGATCCTTGACCGCGCTTTCCATATAATACTTCGTCCTTTTTGTGTTGACGTAATCGGGATTGTAATAATGGTAGCCGATGAAGACACTCGCGTCGGATGATGAACCCTTGTTCATATTCAAGGGCAGGCAGTTAGTGGCGCCCTGCGTGAGCAGGTCTTTCATCGCCTCAGCCTCTGTATCGCCTACGCCGACAAAGAAGCTGTCGATACCGGTCAGATCCGTATTTGTCTTTTGATGGATATACAGAACGTCTTCTGTATCGCCGTACGGGATCGCGTACTCTGCCGGAGCCGTGACGTTACCGTAGAAGTCCTTCTTCGCCGGGATATCGCCGTGGTCGACCGTCAGCACGGTGGACATTCCGGGCTCAAAGACATTTTCGGAGACTTTGATCTCGGTCAGCGCGTCGCCGGTAGAGCTTCCGCCAGAGCTGGTGGTAGCGTACAGATAATACATTTCACCGTTGGCAGAAACGATCGGCGTGGGCTCCTTGTTAGTGACGTTCTGGACAAGCGAATACTTGGCGCCGTTCACCGTCAGGGTCTCTGTCGGCGTTTCGTTAAGCTTTGCTTTCATTCGCAGTAAGCCGTGAATCGCTTTTGCGGGGTTATCGGTATAGGTCACACCCAGATATGCCGCTGCTTCTTCATAGTCTGTGGCAGCCCATTCTCCTCCCTTGTCGGATTTGTAATACCAGGTATTCACGGAATACTGGCGCAGATTCTGGAGGAGCAATTCTGAAGAAACGCTTGCCAAAGAATAAAAGCACAGATCGTTGGAGAAATCGTCGTTTGCCTTGCGCTCTTCTTCTTCCCATTCTGGATCGGGGTTATATGTCGCGACCTTAACGGAGGCGATATACTTGCCTCTCACGGGAGCGGCACGGCGGATATACAGATATGCCGGAGAACATTCGTCGCTTTTCTCGTGATAGTAATATGCAAGGTTGAGCGGCTCTTTTTCAAAGGGGAATTTCACATCCTGAACGGACGCAAATCCTGCGGGTACCTCGCTGCTGCCGCTGAGCACCAGATCGCCCGGTACCAACGCCCGGTACCCCTGCTTGTATCCGCAGGCGTAGAGCACCCGGGGCTGATTGATAACAGTCTGCCACTTTACGCCCGGGATAATATTATCAACCTCTTTTTGGTCAAATTCAAAAGGCTCTCTCATGTTCACGGTAAAGTCATCGTAGTTATTGACCTCAAAATGCGAAAGATATTCCATCTCCGCAGTGGCGCTCTGATATTCAGGCGTTGACTTTGAGCTCTGCATAAACACATTCACAACGCCGTAGCCTGTCGAGGCGTAGTTAGCATCATTGTTTCCCGTATACGCAGTCATCATCGTCAGAACGTTCTGCATTCTCGGGGTACCCGCGTAAAATTGAACGTCATAGAGAGCGCGCTTCGGATTATAGGTCGTGGTATAGCAGAGATAAGTCTGCATATCCTTGACGTAACAATTCATACCGTATTCCGGTCCCATGACCTTCTTATGCCATTGTCTTCCCTTAGTGAAATTCTCTTCTCCGAGCAGCTTGCCGCCGAGCTTTTCAGCGTATTCGGTAAGCGACCAGCCTGTTTCCTCAGCGTTTGCGCCGCTGACGAAATACAAGCCTGAAATATACTCGGTACCCGAGGTGAATTTTTCGGATGGTGAGAAAAAGATATATTTTGCATTATCCCATTTTGTGTGGCTCTCGCAGGCGTTGAAGTTATATGCCGCGCTGCCGAAATAGCAAACGGGTACATAGCCTTTTTTGCCGTCGGTGAGTTTATCCGCGATCTGGATATCATCGGCGAGGATCGGCGAACCGACGCTCGTATCCTTTGTATAGCAGATGGAGTTGCCGTGTCCGTCAAAGCCTGCCGCCGTGTACTTGACCGTGCCGTACATCACTGCCTGTGAGGTCGATTTGATCTTTGCCATCCTGATATCGGTGACAGCCGCTTTCTCATTAGTGGTGACCGTATAGCCGAGATAGGAATAAGATTGTTTCGTCGCTCTTAGCTCCGGCGTCAGGTTGACGTCGATCACCTTATATCCCTGCTGGGTCAGCTTGCTTTTGGCTATGGTCTCGCTTCCCTCGCAGGAAAGATAGAGCGATGCGATATACTGCTTCTTTTCAGTGGAAGCAGACTGTTCCTCTGCGGGAGCGGTCGCCTCCTGAGCTTCTTCGCCCTGAGAATCTTCGTCCTGCGCTTCTTCGGGCTGATCCTCATCCTTTACCTCTGTGGTATTTGCCGACTCGCCCGGATAGGAATAGAACAGATATACCGCGGGAGCGTCCTCCTCTTTGACATTTGCGTTGAGGTTGGCGGCGTAGATCTCGTCAAAGTTCCTGACCGCCTTATATCCCGCCGGATTCTCGGCGTCGTTTGTCTTTACGATAAACGGCGCACCGTTATCCGGTACAACGATCGGCTTACCTGCCTGCGTATTCTGTGAGGCGTAAAGCGCGTTCCACTGCTTGCCCTCGTAGGCGTTCAGATCGGCTTTGCCATCGGGGCTTTGGATGAGGTCATACCGCAGCATTCCTCTGTTGTCAGAGTCATTGACGTCAGCGCTCAGATCCATCGTTACCGTCGGGATATCCGTATAGCTAAGATCGTCACATTCGGGCTTGAGGCAATCGTACAGGAACACAATGACCATAATGAGCAGGATAGCAAGGGTGATGAGAGTGCATCCCGCGCTCACATACGCGGCGCCCTTGGCGAGTCCGCCGAAGATCCATGCTAAGGTCGTATGATTTGCCGCCCATATCGCCGCGTCCTTGGCAAACCAACCGACCATCATATTCGGGAGCATGCCAAGCGCCGTGATGCCGGCGAGCGAGGTTGTGGTGGAACACCAGGAGGATATGGCTTCGAGCGTCGCGATAAACTTGTTGCGCTTTAAAAGGTTCTCTGCCGTATCCTTGAGGTTCGTATAGCGCTGCGCGTCGCCGGTGACGGCACATTCCTGATCAAATAGCTTTTGATCCACGCCCGTCCAAACGGAGATCGTTTCGGCGTTGTCAAAATCACGACACTCTTTTTTTGCTTCGTTGATCGAATCAGCAATATCTTTTTCAGCACCCGAAAGGTCGTTCAGATAAAATGTACTGACCGGCAATCCGACCATCTGCGTCGTGACGATCTGACCGTGGGTCATGGAAGCGATCAGCGGATAGAGGTTTCTCAGCTCCGCCTTATTGCTGAGCGTCAGATTACCCATTTCCACGAGCCAGTCACCGAGCAGCGTATTGTCGTCATATTTGTATAGATTGAGTACGCCGTATGAGGTCAGCGCGAGCGATTCGGAGCCGATCTCGCTGAGTTCTTCGGGTGACGTTTCTTCGGGGTCGGGATCGGGCATCTTGCCGTCGTTCGCGTTCACCCGCGCGATACCTGTCTGATATTTGGTCGAGAAATCATGGATCACGTCAACCAACCGTTCCGCGCTTGACAGGTAATCCCTGTCGAGCTGTGCGTAAGGATCGGCGCCCGCCTCGACGCCATCCTCATTTTCGGGAAATTCGAGGATATCCTTGTTCTGATACACGCGGCTCGCCCAGTTATCCTCGGAGCAATCCGATACGCCGAGCGCGAGCTGATTATAAACGGTCGTGCTGACTGTGGCAGCCGTTTGGAGCAGCAGCTTTTGCAGCATTTCTTTATTGAGCGAATCACTCAGGTAATAATCGCCGAGCTTCATGTTGAGTTCGGGGATCTCATACAAATTGAGGAAGCTCAGCGCCGTCTTTGCGTTATAGCTGCCGCTCTCGACCTTGCTTTTGAATTCCTTGATAATGTCGTATTGTTCGTCGATCACGGAATCCAGACCGGGATACTGCCGCGCGACCAGATCCTTATAGTTGATCGTGCTAAAGCCCGAGGTCATCTGCATCATACGGATGTCGGTGATCGCCTCGTCCTGATTCTCGGTGGTGATATAACCGAGGACGACAGCGTCTTCATCCGTACCTTCATTCAGGTTGCCCTCTATGGGGGTGAAGCCGTCCTTCTTACAAGCGTCTGCCGCGGCTTCTGCGGTCTTACCCTGATAGACACGCACCTCGCCGACGTACAGCGCCTTGGCTTCTTCGGCTCTGACAAGGAATCCGAACATCTGAAAATGCGACAAAAGACCAATGATAAGGGCAAGCGCGACGGCAAGAGACGCGAAGAGAACCTTATTCGTTTTCTTCATCAGCGCTTGTGTCAGTCTGTTCATCTTTTGCTTCATCTTTCTTGCCCTCCTTTCTCCGTTTTCTGAAATACAAGATCAATATTATGCCCGCGATAATGATCACACCGCCGATAATGATGATCAGCGATATATTATCCGTGATCACAGACGCAAACAGCGGCGTCGAGACCTCTTTTGTGTCTGTCATCGAGATGCCGCGCGCAGGATCGTCTGCGTGCAGATATTTATACGCCTGATATTGGCTGATGTTCTTTCCTACGGTCGCCTTACCGTTGCCGGTCGAGCTGATCCCGATATAGGAGCCGTCGTACAAGCCGCCGCTGTACAGCTTTGCGGAAGAAAAGGTTCCGTTTTGCAGACAGAGATTATTCTTTTCTCCGTTGGCGGTGTTATCTCGGATCACCACTGTTTCCGCAACCTCGATATCGTCCATGGAATCAACGTAAACACCGCCGCCGTTTTTGCCTGTCGCCGTATTATCCGTAACGGTTGAACCGACCAGATAGACGTAATTGGATACAACATAGACGCCGCCGCCTGTTTTGGCGGTATTATCGTGAACGGAAGTGTGATACAGCATCGTAGCATTGTTCACTTCAGGGCTGCGTTCATCATCGATGCATATCCCGCCGCCCTCGTCTTTGGCGGTACAGTGATGGATATCGCAGTCGCTGATGCGAATATCATGCTGACCGTAATCGTTGCGGCCATTGGCTACGATGGTGACCAAGTGGATCGCGCCGCCGTCGTCTTCGCTTTTACATTCGTTGAATTCGACATGATCGAGCGTCAGCTCCGCGGCGTTATGATAGCCTACGCCTCCGCCAAAATCTTCTGCGGAGCAGTTTTCAAACTTGGAATTGCTGATCGTGTTAGGATACACGACGGAGTCAAACTGACTGCCGCCGGACTCGATATACAGACCGCCGCCGCACTCGGCTCGGCAATTACTGAACGTCAGCCCGTCGGCTGTGATCGTGCTTCTGCCGATATTGTAATACCCTCCGCCGTAATCCTCCGCCTGACAGTTATGAAAGGTACAGTTATCAAACTTGCTGACCTTTCCGACAGTCTCAACGTTCTCAAAGCTGATCGCGCCGCCGTTTTCTGCCGAGCATCTTTCAAAGGACAGGTTTTCAAAGCTGACGTCGGGTTTGCCCGAAATGCAGATAGCGCCGCCGTTGCCTTCCAATGCGGTACAGAAGATAAACTCGGTGTCCTTCAGATTCAGACTACCTTCGCAGTAGATCGCGCCGCCGTTGCCGTCGCTTGAATGACAGTCCGTGACGGTGCCTCCGTCCATAGACAGCGTGCCGCCCTTTTCCACTTTGGCAAAGCCGCCGCTCTCTTCACAGCCGCCGTGATAGATGCCGCCGCCTTTCAATGGATAGGTGCGGGACTCCGCTTCCTCTTCGCTCGTCATTCCCGTCGTACAGAAAAAGGTCTCGCCCGTGTCGCGGTTCGGGTCGGAATCAATGATTGAGAGCTTGCCGCCTGATTTGACATGGAAGAGCGGACCCACCTCAGCGTTGGCAAACAGGCAGCCGTTGAGGTCAATCTTCATATTATTGCTGACCTCCAGCGTACCTTTTATAGTTGAGTTGCGGCTGAGCTTAACGGCGCTGCCCTCAATATTCTTCGCCTCGTCCCACGCCTGCTGAACGGTAGCGTAAGATTTTGACGAACCGTCTGCGGCGATCACCTCGGCGGGGATAAGTCCGTATATACCAAAATCCATCGTTTTGTTGGAGCTGACAAAGGGATAGGAGGCTGCGCTGTACGCTTCGTTGGTGATCTCCTCACCCTCCACGGAGAATTTGACTCTGCCGCTGTGCGTGCGAATGGAAAAGCCGCCGCCGAAATCGAGATACAGCCTTATCATATACGGAACCTTGTCTGTTTCATACCTTGGAACGATTTTTGTGACATTGTTGCCGTTTGAAATATCGTTCTTGATGTCCCAAGAGTCAGACGATGTATTTCCGCTGCGATCCTTATAATGAAGCTCCAGCCTTGCGTTGTTCCAGCCCGAGGCTTTGGATTCGGATGTGACTTCAACTTTATAGGTGATGATCGTTGCCGCTTGCGCCGGGATAGAGACCGGCAGCGCCGCAAGCAATATGAGCGATATGAGGACTGCGGATAAGAGTTTGCTTATCCGCGATCCTGTATTATGTTTTTTGATTGAGGTCTTTTTCATAGGAACCTCCGTATGGATTTTTATACTTCTGTTTTCTTCTTCTTCTTTACAAGGATCGTACCGAGGACGCCGAGGACCGCGCCGAGCGCAAGACCGCCGAAGCCCCAGATCGCGATCATGCCGCCGCCTACAGCGCTTGCGGTCATATTGCCCGCGGATTCGTCAAAGGTTTTGATGTCGTTGCTGAGCTTGCTGAAAATGTACATGGAGTAGTCGCCGGTGATGTTCTGCCATACGGTGCTGAAGGTCGAGTAGTTTTTGAACGCGGCGCTGACGACGTTGACCGCGCCCTTTTCGCCGATCAGGTGGACAAAGCCTTCGTAGCCTGATGGCGCTGTGTTCTTCTCCTGTACGACGAAGTCCGGGGTGAGCGGCTTGCCCGCTTTGGAGTTCTTGCTGGCATATAGCACGAGCCACTGCTTGCCTTCGTCGGCAAGGAGGTCGGCGCTGTCTCCTTTCTGCTTTGTGTAACTGTCGCCGAAGTATTCCATACGGTTACATTCGACCGCTTTGTAGTTCAGCGTGTAGCTGCCGCCGTCCGCGTCAGTATAGTTATTTACTAAGTAATTTGGGATCGGGAGCTGTTCTATGCTCTTGTCGCGGCACAGGTCGATGATAGTCATGACCGCGGAGAATACGGCGACAGCCATTGTGATAACCGTAAAGATTCGGGAGAGCTTGACTGCAAAACGGGTTGCTTTAGCGTCTTTATAATTTTCAAGCTTCCAAGGATTCTCTTCGAGATCTTTGAATTCATTTGCAAAAGCTTCATCATCAAAGATATCCGCCAAGCCAAATTCATTCCAACCATCAACTTTAGAATACGCATAGCTCCTGACCATACCGTATCTTACCGCCCATGTTGCAAGCGTCAAGGCACCGAGTCCCGCAGTCGCCGCCCAGCTGATTGCGGTGATCTTGGCGATGGTGTCCATCTGCTCCTTCTCGTTGCCGGTGGTACCGTCGGCGGTGTTGTTCGCACGCTGCGCCGCGCCTGTCAGGGCGACGGAGCCGTCCTCCTTATACAGATCGCGGTCGATATTCTGATAGACCGAGACGTCCTCCAAGTTGCCGAAATCCGCCTTGTTCTCTTCGACATAGTTCTTCCAGCTTTCGTCTGAGGTAAAGGCGTATTTCAGGAGCTGTTCCAAGTTAACGAAGGGTAAGCCGTAACGCTGACCGTCCGAGAGAGCCGCCGCCATCGGGATGAAGGTCTCCGCATCCTCGGGCTCGCGCTCTTCGAGGAAGAAGTCGAGCAGCTCGCCTTTTTTGTAGCTGCCGCCCTCGTAGTTCTTCAAGCCCTCATAGATCGTGCCGATCGAGATCCATTCCTGATAATGAAGCATCGCAGTTGCGTCTTTTTCAATATCACCGAAGGCGTTTTTGATATCCTCCTCGGTCGCGGTGTCGATATGCAGCTCGGAATTTTCATAGTCGGTCAGCCTGCCGCGCAGATCGTTGACTGCCATGCCGAGCGCGGCGGCGTCATCGCCGTAAACATTGTCAAGATAAGCCGCACGCTTGCTTTCTGTATTCAGGTCGGGGCGTTCTTCCTCGACCTTGTCGAGCAGATCGTCGTAATCCGACGCCGCAAAGCGGTCGAGCCATGTGTTATCGGCGGTATCGGTCGCCATCGAGAGCAGGGTCTCCATCGACTTTATCACCTGCGCGTTGCCCTGCATCAGGATCGTGACGAGGTTGGGCAGGTTCTCGGGGTTTGCCGCTTCGACGCTCTCTTCGATACCCACCTTATCCTGTAAGGTCTCACTGTTGAGCAGGTCGCCCATCTTCATGCCTGTATCGTCCTCGGTGTAGTTGTTGAGAAGATCGTGAACATAGGTCGCCTTGGTTTTACCCGCTTTGAGATTCGCACGGTATTCGCGGATAACAGCCATGAACTCGGTGAGGAACTCCGCTATCTCGGTCTTCTGACCTTTCAGGAGCTTCTTGTATTCCTCAACGCTGTAGTCGCCGTGCATATTCATCACTGCGAGATCGGTGATGGAATCGCGGATGTCGTCGGTGGTCTTATAGCCCATCATGGCGTAGGTCTTGCCGCCGTCGTTGAGGTTCCCCTCGACAGGGATGAAGCCCTTGTCGGTAAGAGTCTTTTTCGCTTCCTCCGCGTCCTTGCCGTAGGCGACATAGACTTCGGAAACATATTTGCCGCTGTTGTTTGCGGCGAAGGTTTGCAGGGGAACGATCATTGCGATCGTCAGCGTCAGTACCAACGCGACGATCATTTTAATGCTTTTCAGGATTTTCATACTACGGTCTCCTTCTTCTTTTTGTTTTTGTTTATCATTATAGCGATGACTGCGCCGAGGGCGCCGCCGATAACGAGTCCTCCGAAGCCGAAGATCGCCCACATACCGTCGCCGAGCGCGGAGGCGGTCATGTTGCCTGCCGCTTCGTCATAGGTCTTGACGTCGTTGCTGAGCTTGCTGAATACATACAGCGTGTTATAGTCGCCCGTGATATTCTGCCATACGGTGCTGAAGGTGGAATAGTTCTTGAACGCGGAGCTGATGACATTGACCGCGCCCTTCTCGCCGAACAGGTGGATGAAGCCTTCATGCCCCGCGGGAGCCTGATTGCTCTTTTGCAGGACGAAGTCCGGGGTGAGCGGCTTGCCCGCCTTCGAGTTCTTTGAGGCGTAGAGGACGAGCCACTGCTTGCCCTCATCCGCCATCAGGTCGGCACAGTTTCCTTTCTGCTTGGTGTAGTCGTCGCCGAAGTATTCCATACGGTTGCACTCGACCGCCTTATAGTTGAGCGGGTAGCTGCCGCCGTCGGCGTCGGTATAGTTATCGACTAAGTAATTCGGGATGGGGAGCTGTTCGATACTCTTATCGCGGCACAGGTCAATGATGGTCAAGACACCGGAGATCACCGCGAGCGCGACCGTAGCGATAATCATGATCCCGGCGAGCACGACCGAAAAACGCGCGCTGTTAAGCGTCGCCAGTTTCTGGGCATACTGACCGTCATCGGTCGGGCATATTGATATATCCTCAGTCAGATTCATTACGGATTCATTATTAAGGATGTCATCGTACATATCGGAATCAAAAACCGCTTCTTTATAGCCATAGAAAGGATTTGCTTCATATGCGTTGATACGCGAGTCCATAACGGCTAATGACACGAATGTCGCGACGCAGAGTCCCGCGGTAGCCGCCCAGCTGATCGCCGTGATTTTTGAGAAGGTGTCCATCTGATTCTCTTGATCTCCGATGGTGCCTGCGGCGGTGTTGTTTGCGCGCTGAGCCGCGCCGGTCAAGGCGACGGAGCCGTCGTCCTTATACACACCGCGGTCGATGTTCTGATAGACAGATATCTCGGCCATTTTGTCAAAGCCTGAAGCGCTCTGATCGGCGTACTTCTTCCAGCCTTCTTCAGAGACGAACGAGAAGGTCATAAGCTGCATAAAGCTGATAAAGGGCAGTCCGTATCGCTGACCTTCCGAAAGGGCATACGCCATCGGGATATAGACTTCGGAAGGATCGATATAATCCTCGGGATCTGTGAAGAAAGAGAGTAACTCTCCTTTTTTGAATCTATCGCCCTCAAAATTATCCAAGCCCTCGTAGATCGTGCCGATCGTGAGCCAATTCAGATATTCTGTCTTTGCGTTCAGATCATTGTCGATGTCTCCGAACTTGTTCCTGATTTCTTCATCGGTCGTATTACTGATTAAGTAACCGCTGAACCTATAGTCGTTCAGTTGTTTTCCGAGTTTGGCGGATTCGACGGCAAGCAGGTCTGCGGTTTCTCCGTAGACATTATCGACATACTGTATCTGCTTTGCTTCGGTGTTGAGCTCGGGACGCTCGTTCTCTACCAGACCAAGTACGCCGTCGTAGTCAACCATGTCAAATCGGTCGATCCATGTATTAAAGGAGGTATCGGTCGCCATCGAGAGCAGGGTCTCGATCGACTTGATGACCTGCGCGTTGCCCTGCATCAGGATCGTGATCAGGTTGGGCAGGTTCTCGGGGTTCTCCGCTTCGATGCTCTCTTCGATGCCGACCTTATCCTGTAAGGTCTCACTGTTGAGCAGGTCGCCCATCTTCATACCGGTATCATCCTCGATGTAGTTGTTCAAAAGATCGTGAACATAGGTCGCCTTGGCTTTGCCGTCTTTGAGATTGGCGCGATATTCCTTGATGACCGCCATGAACTCGGTGAGGAATTCCGCGATCTCGGTCTTCTGACCTTTCAGCAGTTTTTTGTAATCCTCCACGCTGTAGTCGCCGCGCATATTCATCACCGCAAGGTCGGTGATGGATTCGCGGATGTCGTCGGTGGTTTTGTAGCCCATCATGGCGTAGGTCTTGCCGCCGTCGTTGAGGTTGCCCTCGACAGGGGTGAAGCCCTTATCTTCGAGGGTCTTTTTTGCTTCGGCTGCGTTTTTTCCGTAGGCGACATAGACTTCGGAAACGTATTTGCCGCCGCTCGCGGCTGCGGATGTTTGCAGGGGAACGATCATTGCGATCGTCAGCGTCAGTATCAGCGCGACGGTCATTCTGATGCTTTTCAGTATCTTCATTACACGGTCTCCTTCTTCTTTTTGTTTTTGTTTATCATTACGGCGATGACTGCGCCGAGGGCGCCGCCGATCAAGAGGCCGCCGATACCGATGAGCGCGATCATGCCGCCGCTCATCGCGGTCGCAGTCGTTTCACCCTCCTGAGGCTCGCCGGCGGGCAGCACGGTATTATCTGTCTTATAGAACACATAAACGCTGTAGTCGCTTGTGATACTCTGCCATGTCTGACTGAGCGCGGAATAATTCCTGAAAGCGCTGCTCGCGAGGTTAACGGCGCCAAGTTCGCCGATGATAGTGATCGCGTTCTCATAGTCCTGAGGCGCGTCCTTGCTTTTCTGTACAATGATATCGGCAGTGATCGGAGCTCCGGTCGTTTTGTCCGTTGTCGCATAGAGCGCGAGCCACTGCTTGCCTTCATCACAGAGAAGGTCCGCACAACTGCCTTTCTGCGTTTTATAATCCGATCCGAAGTATTCTTCGCGGTTACACGGTACCGCCTTATACGTTATCGAATGTGCTTCTTCTGTGCCTGAGCTGTAGTCTATCATATATTCGGGGATCGGGAGCTGCTCGATATCATCTGTTCTGAGCAGAGAGATCACCGTCATAACGGCAGATGCTACGGCGAGAACGACCGTTGCATATTTTAAGAAAGAAGCGATATATTTTGTATAAACAGCGCCGGGATTCGTATAGAAGATGGCTTCGTTGCTATATTTTACTATTACCTCCTGTCCCAGCTCTTCGCTCTTAAAAATGGTTTTCCATTGGCTCTCGGGCAAAAGGGTTCTTTCATATCTGAGAAACGTCATATCACCCTTGAACTGATCAAAGTACGTAGCAAGCTTCGAGAAGCTGACGAATGACGCAAGCGATACAGCCGTAGCAGCCCAGGAGATAGCCGACGCGGT
>CAZPOG010000049.1:0-12515 GCA_964588105.1 uncultured Ruminococcus sp.
ACGACTGGGACTATGACACCGACAACGGCAACATCTCCATCTGCTGCAACTACAATACCACAAACAACCAGTACGATTTCATCATCTACGGCAAGGCAGAGGGCACCGCTCACATCACTCTCTACTACGCAGCATCCGACACCACCATGGTTCCCGTACCCGTGACCGTTAACGTAGACGCAAACCTCAACGTCACTCAGGGATGAATGAGCGTCATTCAGAGAGAGCGAAGCGACCGAAGAATCCCCTTCCGATCAATACCGGTTGTATAGGTACACCTCAGAAAACAGTATTAATGACAAGGGGATTGCCACATCGTCGTCATTCGTCGTACTCGCTGAGAGAGATCAGGCTTGACCACTCTCGTGCTCGTGTGACGGCTCCTCCTCTCCCCCAAAAGCAGGTGCTTTTCGGGGATCCCTTGTTGGGGCTTCGCAATGACATATAATTAACCGTCGGCGTTACGCCGACGGTTTTTCCAACTTATTTTCATAATAAAACAAATATCCGTTGCGCTTCAAAATCATTTGTGATATAATCAAAAAAATACAGATAAAGTGGGTGATTGGATGACTGATAAAAACGCGTTGAAAAAAAGAATCCGTGTTGCCTCCAAACAGGAGAAGGCGGATTTTGTGATCAAGAACTGCCGTGTCGTCAATGTCTTCACCCACACGATCGACGAGTGCGACATCGCCTTTGCGGGCGAATACATCGCGGGACTCGGCAGCTATGAGGGTATCGAAGAATATGACGCGAAAGGCCTTTATGCGCTGCCCGGTCTGATCGACAGCCATATCCACATCGAATCGTCCTTTGTCACCCCCGAGGAGATCGGCAGACTGGCGACGCCGCACGGCACCACCGCGATCATCGCCGACCCTCACGAGATCGTCAACGTCTGCGGCGTCAAAGGTCTGGAGTATATGTTGGAAGCGTCCCAGCACACGGCGCTGTCTGTACACTATATGCTGCCTTCCTGCGTTCCCTGTACCGAATGGGAGGACAGCGGCGCGCGTCTGACGTCACGCGACATGCTGCCCTATCTGCATGATCACCGCGTCGGCGGTATCGGCGAGATGATGAACTGCTACGGCGTTGTCTCCTGTGACGACGAAGTGATCGACAAGATCCTTGCGGCGCGCATAGAAGATTCCGTGATCGACGGTCACGCTCCGTCGTTTGTCGGAGAAAACCTGATGGGATATATGGCAGCCGGGATCCGTACCGACCACGAATGCGGCTCGATCGAAGAGATGAAACAGCGTCTCAGCGGCGGTATGTATGTTCAGCTGCGCTACGGTTCCGCGTGCAAGGAACTGCCGAAGCTGCTCAAAGGTTTGGATGAGTATAACGCAGAGCGTTGTCTGCTTTGTTCCGACGACAGACAGTCGGCGGATTTTATCCGCAAGGGCGAAGTGGATGACATGCTGCGCGTATGTGTGCAAAACGGCGTTGATCCTATCACTGCCGTGAAGATGGCAACGCTCAACCCTTCTCAGTGCTATCGACTCCATGACAGGGGCGCGATCGCTCCCGCCAGAAGAGCAGACGTCGTGCTGATGGATAGCCTTGAAGATTTCAACGCCTGTCGCGTATATATCGGAGGCAAGCTGATCGCCGAAGACGGCGTGTATCTGCCTCAAACCCAAAGAGCCGACATCACTCCTGTCGCAAACAGCATGCATGTCAAAGACTTCTCCGTCGAGAGACTCAGCCTGCACCTGAACAGCGACGTTGTCAATGTGATCGATACCATGCCCGATACCGTTTTGACCAAGCGCGGTACGGCTAAGATCAAGCTGACAGATGACGGCGAGTTTATCTTTGACAAAGAAGCTGACGTCGCGAGGATCTCCGTGATCGAACGCCATCATAACACCGGTAAGGTTGCGAACGGTTTTATCCGCGGCTACGGTATCAACAAGGGCGCAATCGCGCTTTCGGTCGGTCACGATTCTCACAACATCCTGACCGTAGGCGTCAGCAAAGAAGAGATGGCATTTGCCGTAGAAAAGCTGATCGAACAGCAGGGCGGCATCGTCCTTTGTGACAGCGGGAAGGTTTTAGCCAGTCTTCCTCTGCCGGTAGCGGGACTGATGAGTGATAAAAGCGGCGAAGAGGTCGCAGAAAAGCTCTCCGAAATCGAGAAGATCTGTGTACAGGAACTCGGTGTCAATCCACAGCACGATCCTATGGTGACGCTGTGCTTTATGTCGCTGCCTGTGATTCCCGACCTCAAGATCACCGATCAGGGTCTGTTCGACGTAACCAAACAGCAGTTTATCACGATCGAAGCAGAGAATAACGTATAAAGTTGTCAAACGAATCAAAGCGGAGTGTAGTGCTCCGCTTTTTTCTTTTATTTGTCTATGACCGCGCTTGTCGGATGTTGACCTCTGTACTTTTGCGTGATAGAATGGATGATAGTAAGAAATAACGGGGTGACGATATGGATTTCAGCTTGCTGTATCCTGAGAATACCGAACGGACGACTGCTCCTTTGACGCCGGAATGTATCAACGATCTGTCGATCGATTTTGTGATCGACGCGCTGACGAATATCAAATATGAGAAAGAACATATCCGCAAGATGATGACCTCGATGACCGACAACGAAGCGGTCATCCGCTATCGCTGTGATGTGTTTGAGGACTTCCTGCGTTTTCCGCTGCTTCGGGAGAGGATGGAGGATCTGACAAAAAAGCTCAAAGACCTGCAGGATCTCGAACGGTTCCAGAAGGATCAGGAGTCGACCGTGCTGTGGTCGCTGATCAACCGTCTCAGAGAGATCGACGACTATGTCAGCTGTATCAATCTGATCAAAGAGACGCTCGAGTCCTTGGACATCCGCTCCGACGGTATGAAGCGTCTGCTCGCTATCGTCACCGATATCAGCAACGAATCCGGTTTTGAAGAGCTCAAGGCGGATATCGACGAGACACTCGCCAAAGCCGCGCGGATGAAGAGCATTACCATCGGCGTTAATCTTGACAGCCTGCTTCGCCCCAAGACCGCCGGTATCGTATCATTAAACGATACCGAGTTTACCGATTCGGGTCTGATGAGCCGTTTTATGAACTTTGCGCATGAGAAGGACGAGCTTAACTGTGATTTGAGAAGCGGCGGCAAGACGCGCTTTCATCCAGCGAATCCCAGCACGATGAACATCCGTATAGGAACCTATCAGCAGAGCGCCGCCACTCACGATGTGCATATTGAGACTTCGAACATCACCGGAGGCGATCCTCTTTCCAACGCGATCAAAAAGCCCGTGACGAGTATCATGAAGCGTACGGTGAACGATATCAAGTCCACGCTCAGACGCTATGTCAACATCAGCGGCTATTCGCTGATCTCGCTGATGCCGGAGATCCTCTTTTATGTCCGCTGGGCGGAGTTGACGGACAAGATCACCGCCACGGGAATGCCGATGTGTAAGGCAAAGGTCATCCCGACCGAAAACAGAGAGATCATCTTCAAGGATATCTATAACCTCAAATTAGCCATCAACAAGGTCAGAGGAGATGAGATCGATATCATCACCAACGATCTCGAATTCAACGACGATCACCGTATCTTCATCCTCACCGGTCCCAACCGCGGCGGCAAGACTATCTTTACCCAGGCGGTAGGACTGTGCATACTGCTCGCTCAGCTCGGACTGTATGTCCCCGCTTCATCGTTCGCGCTTTCTCCGTGCGACAATATCTTCACCCATTTTCCTGCTGACGAGAATGACACCGTCGATCTCGGTAGGTTGGGAGAAGAGAGCAAGCGCCTCTCACAGATCTTCGATATCGCGAGCGAAAAGAGTCTGCTGCTTTTAAACGAGAGCCTTGCTACCACCTCGGTCGCCGAGGGTCTGTTCATTGCGAAAGATGTGGTCAAGTCAATGCGGTACTTAGGCTGCCGCTGTATCTTCAATACCCATATGCACGACCTCGCCCGCGACCTCGACACATTCAACAGCGAGACAGAGGGCGACAGCAGGGTAGAGAGCCTTGTCACAGGCGTACACGACGGCAAGCGCTCGTTCAAGGTGTCTATCACCCCGCCGCAGGGCACGAGCTACGCCAAGGATATCGCCGAGAAGTACGGCGTGACTTTCCAAAATATCAAAGAACATATCGACAATAAGAACACATAAATCTGTGTGAATACGAGAAAACCGCTCACAATCGTGAGCGGTTCACTTTTTGTAAAAATAAATTTATCCGTTCAAAAGATAGATGGCAAGATTCAGGTACCCTGCGAAGGCCAGCCAGATCAGATAGGGGATCTGCAGCATGCCTGCGACGCGATCTTTTTTATAAAAGGTTACGGTCATGGAGATGACCAGAATGATCAGCAGGATCAGCCAGACAAACGCGAACAGCCGCCACTGCAAGAGGAAGAAGGCGAACGGCCACAGCAGGTTGACGACAAGCTGGGAATAATAGATGGTGTTGACGGCGCTGTCGGTCAGTCTCTTTTCCTTAAGACGTCCGTAGGAGATACCCATCAGTGTATACAGGATCGTCCATGCGACGGGAAAGAGCCACCCGGGCGGCGAGAGCACAGGCTTGTTGAGCGTTTCAAAACCCTCCGGGTTTCTCGTGATCAGTCCGACCGCCGCGCCCAGCAGCACGGGTATCAGGATCGACGGTGCGTAGATTTTTACTTTTGACATCATATCTCTCCTTAGTCAGATTCAAAAAAAGTATATGAGAAAAAACGGAGAATTATGTAACTGTCAAAAAACTCTTTTTGGTATGTTTTTCCCGATCACGGGAAAACTACTCAAAAGGAGATGACATAATGGCAAAAGCAGTAATCGTCGGAGGCGGCGTTGCGGGACTCTCCGCAGGAATCTTCGCGCAGCTTACCGGCTTTGACACAGAGATTTTGGAAGCGCACCAGAAGGCGGGCGGCAACCTCACCGGATGGGACAGGGGAGAGTATCATATCGACAACTGTATCCACTGGCTCACAGGTACCAATCCTGTCACCGATCTGTACGGGATGTGGGAGACCCTCGGCGCGCTTGGCGGGGTTGATATCTACCAGCCCGAGACGCTCTATACCTACTCTCTGGGAGGAAAGACGCTTTCTCTGATCAGGGATATCGGCAAATTAGAGCAGGATATGCGCGCTTATTCCGAAGACGACGACAGGGAGATATCCTTGCTGATCAACGCAATCCGCGCGGCAATGACATTAAGCGGTATCTCTGCAAACGACAATCATAAGAGAGCGTCCACATCCGAGGTGATCCGGTATGCGCCGAGACTGCTGCGCTATTATCTGATAAGCGCGGCAGAATTAGCGGATCGATTTCACAGTCCGATGATTCGTGGTTTTCTGAGATCGCTTCTGGGAGAAAGCTTCGGTGCGATCGCGCTGTTGTTTGTTTTCGCGACCTTCTGTTCAAACAACGGCGGGATCCCTGCCGGATCCTCCTGCGCGATGGCGGATAGGATGGTACAGCGTTATCAGAGCCTCGGCGGTGTGCTTAGATGTTCCTGTGCTGTGCGAAAGATCGAAGTCGACAGCAAGAGAGCACGCTCGGTGACTTTGCATAACGGCAGGACGGTCGAAGCGGACTATGTGATCCTCGCCTGTGAGCCCGCCTGCGCGTTCGGGAGAATGCTCGATCGGGATTTGATGCCGAAGAAGATTGAGCGCCGTTATCGGGATCAAAGCCTCAAAAGATTCTCGAGCGTTCACTGCGCTTTCTCCGTTGACGTAGAAATGCCCTTCTCGGGAGATCTGATCGTCGATCTGCCGTATGATCTGCAAAAGGAACTGCAATGTGATTATCTGGTGCTTCGCGAGTTCTCCCACGAAAAGAGCTTTGCTCCCGAAGGGAAAAACCTCTTACAGACCATCTGCTTCTGCGACGAGGACGTCAGCCGCCGCTTTATCCGATTAAGGAGCAATCAAGAAGAGTACCGCAGATACAAAGTATATCTGAGCGGCAGGATCTCCGACGTTATCCGCGGACAGTTCCCCTCGCTTTTGGATTCACTTTCGCTGATAGATTGCTGGACGCCCGCGACCTATTCCCGTTACACCCATTCGCCGACAGGCTCCTATATGAGCTTTGCATTCCCGTCGGGGAGGCTGCCGCGTTTTATCGGCGGACGCGTTAGAGGCGTGGAGAATCTGATCCTCGCTACCCAGTGGCAGCAGGCGCCCGGAGGCTTGCCCTCTGCCGCTTTTGCGGGACAGAAAGCGGCAGGGGAGATCATCCGGCTTGAACAGCGCCGAAAGAATACGGAACCTGTATGGCGCGGAGAAAGCGTCGAGAATCCTGTCGCCTGATTTCAAAAAACTTCGAAAATTTGTTCAAAGACCCGTTTATCGGACATGTCCTGTGCTAAGATGAAATTGTCAAGAAAAAAGAAAGAGGTGTCCGATATGGAAAGAAGAACATTGATAAGCGAAAACAAGATCAATTATTTCAAAAACACAGAGGCGTACGCAAATGCCTCAAACGGTGAGGTGATGACCGTCACCGTCGTTTCTCCCGAGATCTCCGCATCTTTGGAGCGGATCCGCAACCGCAGAAAGTCAAAAGATGATCAGAAGGCGGCGGTACGCGATAATCTCGCTGAGCGGATGAAGGATCTGGCGATCTGGCATTTTGAGAATATCCTCTCGCTTGCCAACGCGTGGGTGACCTTCATCGACTGCAAAGGCATGGGATGCCGCCTGATGCGAAACGAAGGCGTGCGTTTTACTTCCGTCAAGCGCCGCCACGAGGTCGGCTTCTACGGCGAGACGCCCTTTGACGTTGTGACGCTGAAGTGCAGACTGACTGACCTGAAGAAATTCTCCGTCGCGATGAGAAAGCTCAGAAGACTCGCGATCGAGGGCGGCTATGAGGGTTATCCCGAGCTGTGCGCCGCAGTCATCAACAAAGACAACTGATTATACTGTTATTACAAGCCCCTTGTTATTAATTTAGTTATCTTGAAGCAATGGTTTCCATAATAAAATGATACGCTCCGTCGGATTTTCGACGGAGCGTATTGCTTTATTTGGTTGTTTCCGGATTCACTGTCTCAACACAGTAGCCCTTGTGTTCGCATTTGGGACAGGTAAGCTTTCTGGTCTTAGGCGTATGTGGTGCAAAGAACGCTTCTTTAAACGAGGGATGAAACACCTCGTGACACTCGGGGCAGATATACGCCGTATGATCGAAGTAGTACTTCGAAATCAGGATCCCCCACGGGATCGCGATAACTGCCCATACGATCAGCGGCCACCAGATCCCCGTGAAGATCAGCAGAACGATCGCCGCTATTTGCAGCAGGGAGACAGGGATTCCTGTGAGCAGCATCGTCATGTGGATCTTCTTCATTTCTTTTTTATTCGTCATATTATGCGCTATGTCGCCGATGGATTCAAAGGAGAAATTTTCGACCGATCTGAGCTCTTTTTCCAGCATCTGCAGCTTCTCAAGCTTTTCCTTCTGCTCGCTTAGCTGCTGTGTCAATTCCTGTTCCTGACCTTTTATGAGCAGTGTGATGACATTTTCGGGATGCTCTTCTTTGAGCAGTTTTGAGATGGCGTCGATCGAGAATCCCAGATCTCTGAGGAAGCAGATGACCTTCATCTTTTTAACGTCATCCTCCGAGTAGAGTCTTCTGCCGCCTTCGGACAGCTGTGAAGGATTCAGGATCCCGCGGGTATCATAATACTGAACGGTTCTGACGGTGACGCCGCAGAGCTTTGCGACCTCTCCTGTTGTATAGGTTGACATAGCTTTTCACCTCCTGTGAGTGTATCATAGCATATGACGTTACGTTATAAGCAACCCCTTACGTAAGGTGATTTTTTTATTTTCTCTTATTTTTTTGAAAAAATGGGTTTCAGAAGTCAAAATCATTCTGTTTCTATTATACCTCCCCAAAAAATAATGTAAAGTTTTATTTGTGGTTTTTCAAACCTATTGACGAGCAATCAATGAATATTGTACAATAGGATCATAGAGAAACTACCCTCTGCAAATACCGGAAACATGGAAAGGATGGTACGTTATGACAAGAATCATGAAAAGACTGACAGCTGTACTGATTGCGCTGATTTTGCTTGCCGGTTTGCTGCCGATGACTGCCTTTGCGGCAGACGGCGATACCCATGCGATCACCCTTGAGTTCAACGATCAATACGGTTTTGCCAAGGTCGGCAATAACCTCACCGAAGGCAAGGCGGGCTACGGGTATATCATCCGTACGGTACTCGAGGACGCGTGTTTGCTGGACAGTATCGAGATCTACGATATGACAAGCGGCGAGGTGATCCCTTATCGCTATGACGGAAAAGAAGAACAGCTCGGGACCACGTTCTATCGGTATTTATTTGTGATGCCCGACGACGACGTTTATATCAGGGTCAACTTTGTACCCGCGCATGAAGAGAAGCAGATCACGCTGACGACCGAAGACGAGGATCTCGGCTTTCTGCGTGTAGAGAGCGGGCATGATATCGCGATTCCGACTGCTAAGGTGAGGATCCTCGCGATCCCGTTAGAGAACCCTGTGACCGATACATACAATGTTGTGGAAGACGTTACCTGTACCACTGTTTCCGGCGAGAGCATTCACACATGGTATGAAGGAACCTTCAGCGGCTTTAAGGTGTATGCGTTTAACATGCCGCATGAGGATGTGGTTGTTGACGGCTTCTTCAGAGCGCCCAACGGCTGGCACCGTTTTTACAAAGAAAGCCCCAATCACGGAGAGCTGACCATGCCGGCAAAGTTTGCACAGACCGGTAAGAGCGTGACCTTCACCGCCCAGCCGGATACCGGTTATACCCTCAATGCCCTATACTATGTTGACCGTGACACAGGGGAGAAGACCGATATCCCCTTTGCGGAGAATCAGACGGAATTTACCATCACAATGCCCGACGCGGACATCACCGTTTACGCGCACTTCGGCTTGCATGAAGACGCGCACAGCATCACTACCTCTTGTGAAGGCAAGCTCGGCGGTCAGATCAACCTGAATACCTATGTCGCCGCTCCCGGCGAACATGTTACGGCGCATGTGATCCCGTATAACAGCGTTACGGTCAAGAGTGTCGTCGTTACCAAAAAGAGCGACGGCTCTCCTGTCAACAATGTGACCATCACAGACGGATATGCCGGTCCGATCGTGGAGTTTGATATGCCCGACTATGACGTTGATATCTGCGCGAGCTATCTTTTCCCGACGATCAACATCGAGAATCCCTCGATTTATACTTACGAAGGACAGATTTGCCGCGACGCGACCTATGACCCCGACACACTCACCTATACCCTTGAGGTTTACGAAGACGCGCAGAAGGTGGATTTGCGTATCCTCAAATCGGGGGACGGAATTTCTTTCACGGTCAGTGCTCCCGCTGTCGGTTACAGTCAGACGACACAAGGATACTTTTCAAAATCCATTTCTCTTACAGAGGGCACGACCGAGATGACAGTCCTCTTAGAGGCTGACGATCCCAACACAGGCGCGCATCTCAGAGCGCAGTATACGCTGAATGTTTGCCGCGTGATACGGTATGTTCCCGTTGAGCGTATCGTGATCAACGGGGGAGAACCCCTTCATCAGATGACGTACTATAATTACGGATTTGGTTTCACAGAGAACGATGCGTGGATGCCGAGCGTCAGTGTCTATCCCGAAAACGCGGATAATCAGGAGATCAACTGGAATAGCTCCGACAACAGTATTCTGAGATTCGGATACTATGATTATCCGAATAACCGTGTGCCCGGCAGCGGCGTGGGATTCTATACCGTTTTAAAAAGCGGCGTCGTTACCATTACGGCGACCTGTGCCGATGGGGTATCCGCATCGATGACGGTAGCGGTAGGAAACGGCGAATACGATAATAGCGTCGGTTACGATCCCGGAGATGGCAGTTATCCGGAAAACGCGGATCCCTTGGATTATTCCTGTCAGCCGGTTACTACTGATATTTATCAGATAAAAGATTGTGATTTTATCGCGCCGGAAGGACAAACATTCAAAGCGTGGTCGGACGGCGAGAAGGAATATTACCCCGGCGACTGGATTATCCTTTCTCAAACTATTACTTTTACCGCAGTATATACAGACCGGCCTTCGATCGTATGGCTGGACGGCGACGGATCAGTGCTTGACAGAAAGTATTATAACGAAGGCGAGGAAGAACCTACCACCGATCGCATCCCTGCCAAGGAGGATGACAGACAGTATTATTATACCTTCGATTCATGGGGCGTCCCATCGATCGAAGGAATGGTAAAAACCTACACTCCTATCTTCACCGAAACAGAAAAGCCGCTCTACACCGTGATCTGGCTGGACGGCGATGGGGAGGAACTCGACAGAAAAACCTACTATGAAGGTGAGGATGAGCCTACAACCGATAAACAAGCGACAAAGGCCGCAGACATCGAATACACCTACTCCTTTAAGGAGTGGGATGAGGGCGAAGACGACGGCGAAGCCTTGATCTACAGACCGATCTTCACGGCGAACGAAAAGCCGGTATATTCCGTTACGGTATACTCCGGCAAGGCGGATCCGGCTCAGGCAAAGGCAGGCAAGACAATCACCCTCACTCCCGATGAACCGGATCAGGGTATGCGATTTACGGGATGGCGTGTGATCAGCGGCAATATCACCATCGAGAACAACACCTTTGTCATGCCCGCGCAGGAAGTTCAGATAAGCGCGACCTACGATTATAAGAAGATCCCGGACGTCAGCATTGACTTCTGTGATGATCACGGCTACGTCGGCAAACCCTTCACCGTCAGCGGCGAAGTGTCCGAAAACGATGAGCGGATCGATGTCGGCGGTGAGATGACGATCACATTCAGCAGTGGCGCTCCCGAAGCCCAGGGCGCGGAAACCTATACCGTACCTGTCACAAACGGCAGATACCAACTGGATGTCGACTCGCTGACCGACGACAACGAGTACATCTGGGTCTCCTATTCCGGCGACGGTGATTACGGTACCGCGCTTGTGATGGATAAGATCCGCGTTTATGAGATCTCCCGCGCCTCTCTGTATGTTGCTCTTGCCGAAGAAGACGTACAGGTCGTATTCGACGTTGACGAGGAGCTGAACACAGACAATCTTTACATCTGGATCTACTGGATGGACGGCTCTGAGGAAGAATACCCCGTTACCCCGGATATGGTCAGCGGCTTTGACAGCTCCGCTCCCGGCAAGCTGACCCTGACGGTGAACTGTCCCTACCCGACCACGGATGAGCTGACTTATGAGGTCACCATCAAAAAGGCAGAGACGGTCCTGCTCGGCGACGCTGACGGCGACGGTGTGGTCACGGTCCTCGACGCTACCGTGATCCAGAAGCGTCTGGCAAGTATCTCGGTAAATCATTTTAACGAGAGCGCTGCCGATGTTGACGGTGATACAAAGGTGACCGTTCTTGACGCGACCTATATCCAGAAGTGGCTCGCGCATATCGAAGCTCCCGAAGGGATCGGAAAACCGATTGCATAGGGTGTAACATATCATCTGAATCCGAAAGAGTTATGCCATAGAGAGGAATCAGAATGAAACGTTTTTTATCAGCAATTATCATTCTTGTGTTGGTATTATCGCTTGCCGCGTGCGCAAACACATCTTCACAAGAAAAAGTCGAAACGACAACTGCATCAGAATCGTTATCCTCATCTGACGTCGGTGAATTTCAGACGCAGTTGGAAGAGATTTTGAAGGAAGAAAAGTTCAGAGGAGTAGTTCGCGTCAGCAAAAACGGCGTGATTTTGTGCGAAGCGGCAAACGAGACCCTGTCTCCCGATAGCAGCGAGGAGATCACGATTGACAGCCAGTTTGCTATTGGATCCGTATCCAAGCAGTTTACCGCCGCTTGTATCATGCTTCTCAAAGAAGAAGGAAAGCTGAACGTTGACGACACAATTGACAAGTGGTATCCCGATTATCAATACGCAAAGGATATCACCGTCAAAAACCTTTTGACCATGTGTTCCGGTATTCCCGATTATGTCAATGATGCAAACCTGTGGGAGCTTGCCTCACAGCGCTATGATTTCAGTAAGACGGCGTCCGAAGAAGAGAACAGAAAGGTTTCTCGGGATGTTATCCTGTCACAGGAGCTCGAGTTTACGCCCGATTCCGATTACGCATATTCCAACTCCAATTATTTTCTGTTGGCGGAGATCGTCGAGCAGGTCTCACAAAAAAGCTTTTCGGATTATCTGAAAGAGAATTTTCTGATCCCTCTTCAGATGACCGATACAGGAGTTGCCGAGGAGCTATCGGGATCCGGGAGACTGGTTCCGAATCTCGGCGAGGAAAATGATATTCAGACGAAAGGTCTGTGTTTTGGTGACGGAGGTATTATTTCCACCGCCGCGGATATGGATAGATGGATGACATCCCTGCGGGAGCACACCGTTCTTTCCGAAGACAGTGTCAACGAAATGACCACCGACTATTCTCCACAGTCCGGTCATTACGGCTACGGCCTTTTTATCTCCTCTGACGGAGCTT
>CAZPOG010000050.1:0-12120 GCA_964588105.1 uncultured Ruminococcus sp.
ACCTGATCGCCCATCAGGATGGAGAAGGTCTCGTCCGCTTCTTCGGCGTCGGAGAGCTCTACTCGAAGCATGGTTCTTGTCTCGGGATTCATGGTGGTTTCCCACAGCTGATCGGGATCCATCTCACCGAGACCTTTGTATCGCTGAACAGATGTCTTGCCTTCGATAGAAGCTAAGATATCATCGCGCTCCTGATCGGTATAAGCGTAGCGGTGATCCTCTTTGCCTTTGGAGATTCGGTAAAGAGGCGGTTGAGCGATATACACATGACCTTCTTCGATCAACGGACGCATATAGCGGAAGAAGAATGTCAGCAGCAAGGTACGGATATGAGAACCGTCGACGTCGGCATCCGCCATGATGATGATTTTGTCGTATCTGAGTTTTTCGGTATCAAACTCGTCGCCGATACCCGCGCCTAAAGCGGTGATAACAGGAGTGAGCTTGTCGTTGCCGTAGACCTTATCGAGGCGCGCTTTCTCCACGTTGAGCATCTTGCCCCACAGAGGAAGGATCGCCTGGAAGCGTCTGTCTCTGCCCTGCTTCGCAGAGCCGCCTGCGGAGTCTCCCTCTACAATGTAAATCTCTGTCTCGGTGCGGTCTTTCGACTGACAGTCGGCAAGCTTGCCGGGGAGAGACGCCGAGTCGAGTCCCGACTTTCTTCTGACGGACTCTCTCGCTTTTCTTGCCGCTTCTCTCGCCTTTGCGGAGGCAAGCGCCTTGTCGAGGATCGCGGAAGCAGAAGCGGGATTCTCCTCGAGGTATTCAGAGAGCTTGTCGGAGATCAGCTTTGATACCATCGAACGGACGATGGTGTTGCCGAGCTTTGCTTTCGTCTGTCCTTCAAACTGGGCTTCGGTTATTTTCACGGAAATAATCGCGGTCAGACCTTCACGGTAATCTTCAAATTCGAGTTTGAGATCTTTGTCTTTATCTTTGATTTTATTAAATTTAGCGGCGTAGTTGTTCATCACTCTCGGAAGAGATCTTCTGAAACCTTCTTCGTGGGTACCGCCGTCGGTGGTGTGGATATTGTTGGCAAAAGATCGGATATCATAGTTATAGCTGTCGTTATACTGCATCGCGATCTCCACCTCGCAGGTGTTCTCGATATTCGCGGTCTTCAGATAGATAATATCGTCGTGAATCGGATTATATCCTTTTTTCTTGTGGATATAATTGACGAATTCTTTGATACCGCCCTTGTAGTAGAAGGTTTTGGAAACGATCTTCTCGGGGTTTCTTTCGTCTTTGAGTTCAATATTGACGCCTGCGTTGAGGAATGCCTGTTCTCTGAGTCTTCTCGCCAGCGTATCATAAGTATAAACATCTGTCTCGGTGAAGATCTCGGGATCCGCTTTGAAGTTGACCTCTGTACCCTTCTTCGTAGACTTACCGACTTTCTCCAACTCTGTAACGATCTTTCCTCTTTCATAACGCTGGAAGTAGATATCTTCACCGTCGCATACTCTGACCTCGAGCCATTCGGACAGAGCGTTAACGACCGAAGCGCCGACGCCGTGCAGACCGCCGGACACCTTGTATCCGCCGCCGCCGAACTTACCGCCGGCGTGCAGCACGGTAAATACGACCGTGACCGCGGGAAGTCCCATCTTCGAATTAATGCCGACCGGAATGCCTCTGCCGTCGTCCTTGACGCGGATAATGTTGCCGGGCAGGATGGATACTTCTATCTTCTCACAATAACCCGCCAGCGCTTCGTCAATACTGTTGTCGACGATCTCGTAGACCAAATGATGAAGTCCTCTCTCTCCCGTCGAGCCTATGTACATACCGGGACGCTTTCTGACAGCTTCAAGACCTTCTAAAACCTGGATCTCATCGGCGCCGTACTCTCCTTCGACTTTGGTCATCTTCTCATCTTGTTCCGATTTTCCGGTAATGATCTCTATTTCTTTTTTGAATTCGCTTTCTTCCGAGTAGTTTTTCAGATTTTCCAAAACTAAGACCTCCGTACAAATTACTTGCTTTTCTTATTCGTTTTCTTATTCATTTTTTCGTCCTCTTTTTTAAATGACACAAAAAAGGGAATCAAAACATATAACAAACCTAAAAACAAAAAGGTAGAAACAAAGAGTATGATCAGATTCAGACTCTTCATTCTTGTTAATAAAAACATATTGGTGAGAATACTCAGCGCGACAATGATACATCCGATGACCAGTATTCCCGGAAAGATACCCGCTTTAAAATCCTTTTCGCAGTGATAACAGGTACAATGCTTTTTTTTGAGCGCTTTCTTGGTATCTTGATAGTGATACACTGTCTTGCAGTGCGGACAAACAGGCAGTCTGAACATATTAATCACTCAAAATTAGAAAGATCGTAAGAATCGTCTTTGACGTCATCCGCTTTCCCTATATCTTTGATATCGTTTACCATCATCGTATCGGAAGACGCTTTGCTGGAGATGTTCTCAAACTTATCAAACGCTTTGGTAGAACCGCCGGCGTCAGAAACAATTTTTCTCTCTTCTTTGATCGCGTTGAAGACATCCGCGTTGATATTGGGTTTGTAATCATCATCTTCCAGCACGATATCATCCACGAACGCGGGAACCACTTTGGAGGATTTTGCCATCGTGGGATCGGGATCATTCTGCTGAGCTTCTACCATCTGTGTATCGTATAACGCATCCATATGTTTTTTCTTCGGTTTCAAACGCACAAAAGTCGGCGTAATCAGATAGAAGATGGCAAACGGGATGAGAATGATGAACACAAACATGATATTCTCTCTGTCTGTCATAAACAAATACACAAACAGTACCAAAAGCGCAAAAATCAGAACAAAGATAAAAGGAATGAATATCGTTTTCTTAATATGGATATTGCTGTCCTTTTTACATTTGTTGCAGAAGTACTCTCCTCTTTTTCTGATCAGGAGCGCTTGAAAATACGAAAGCGGTTTTCCGCAGTACGGACATTTACAGTTTTTCATAAGGATTCCTCACTGTATTGATAATATATATTATTTATTTTCCATTCTTTTTAAGAGCGTCGCGGTATTCAGCGGCGAAAGATACAGCGAATATTCTCCGTCAAAATCATAGAGAATATATGACTTCGGCAGTTCATAAGAAACGTTGACGACCCTCTTCTCATTTTCACATAAGGAGAGAAATTCTCTGGTGTGTTTGGAGGTAGAAGTTGTATCCAGATCAAATATCCCGACAATATTCTTTATCTCGATAGATGTATCCAAGCCTAAGTGAAGATATTTCATCTGATTTCTCCGTTTTCGACATAAAATATTTTGCCGTTTTGCAGCTGTTCTTTGGAGCTTTCTTCGCAGCAAGTAACAAATACCTGATAACCGCTGACTTTGTTGAGCAGAAAGTCCTGACGTTTGCTGTCAAGCTCGGATAAGACATCATCCAAAAGAATAACCGGCCTCTCTCCTCTTTTTTCAAACAGCAGATTTGCCTCCGTCAACTTTAAAGATAGCACTGCCGAACGCTGCTGACCTTGAGACGCGTAGCGTCTGCAGGAAAGATCGTTGATCGTGATATCCAGATCATCACGATGCGGACCGCAGGAGGTATTACCGAAACGAATATCCTCTTCTCTGCTTTTTTCGACCGCTTTTTTGAGCTTTTCAGTCAGAATATTGATGTCATCCGACTCCTGCGCATCACAGGTAGAAAGATATGTGATATTCAGAATTTCTTTTTCATGAGAAATACCGAGATGAATCTCTCTTGCTTTTTCTCTGATCTGTCGGATATATTCGATTCTTTCTTTTAAGATCTGCGCGCCGGAAAAACATAAAGAATCATCCCAGATAGAAAGCACATCCAACAGTTCTCTGTGACGATTGATATCTTTTAAGAGAGCGTTGCGCTGATTTAATATTTGCTGATATTTTGACAGCAGAGACGCATATCGGATCTTTTGCTGACAGACAGCGGCGTCAATAAACTTTCTTCTGATCTGAGGTCCGCTTTTGATCAGAGTCAGATGTTCCGGTGAGAATACCACCGCGGAAAACTTCTCTGTCAGATAAGCGGAAGAATTCTTTTCAACTGAGTTAATTTTGATATTCTTTTTGTTCTGAGCAAACCAGATATCAGCGTTTTGTTCTCTGTCTTCACAGAAAAATTCCATTCTGAGCTTGAAAAAATCCTTTTCAAAGCCGGTCATCTCGTTCTCTTTGGAAGAGCGAAAAGAATGACCGCCGCAAAAAAGCCAGATTGCTTCTATCAGGTTGGTTTTTCCCTGCGCGTTTTCACCGTAGATAACATTCACATGTTCACAGGGAAATATCGTATTATTTTTTAAGTTTCTGAAATTTTCAAAACTGAGACTTTTGACTATCAAAAGATATTCCTCTGTTACTATTCAACCTCGACTGTTCTGCCTTGATAGGTCACGCGATCCCCACAGCGGATCTTCTTTCCTCTTTGGGTACATATCTCACCGTTTAGAAGAACTTCTCCGTTCTGGATGAGATACTTTGCCTCTCCCCCGGTTGCGCACAGACCCGAAAACTTCATTAAACTGTCGAGCTTGATATATTCTTCATCAATTTTTATTTTCATCATTTGATTATGATTCCGCGCTCAATCTCATCGGAACGACAAGATATAAGAAATTATTACCTTCAACGGGTTTTATAATGATCGGAGAAAGCGAACCGGACATTTCTATCTTTACTTCATCCGTATCCGCATTTTTCAGCGCATCGAGCATATAACGGTTATTAAATCCAATCACCACTTCGTTTCCGATCGCGCTGACAGGCAGAGAATCTGTCGCTCTTCCTACCGTTGTAGTACAGGAAAGCTTGATCTCATCGGCAGTTACATTTGCTCTGACGGGAGACTGAATCTTTTCTCCTGTCATCGGCAGCATTCTTTCTACCGCCGAAGAAAGTAATCTTTTGTTGATTTTGAATTCTGTTGTGCATTTCTGAGGAACGGTAGTTTTATAATCTAAGAAAGTTCCTTCGATCAGTCGGGAGATTACCGTATAATTGTCGATCTTGAAGGTAATATGACGGGAACCGACGATCATCTCAACCTGTTCTTCATCAGAAATCAGTCTGATAATTTCCTGCTGCGTCTTGGAGGGCACGACGAACTTGGTATTCAGCTCGGATTCAACCTGTTCTTCTCTGATTGCCATTCGAAATCCGTCTATCGCAACGATCCTGAGCACGCCGGGATCAATATCAAACAGCGATCCGGTATAAATCGGCTTGCTCATATTATCGGACACGGCAAAAACCGTTTCTCTGATCATATCTTTTAAGACAGCGGCGTCGATCTTGATTTTTTCCAGCTCATCGACTCTGGGCAGCTCGGGATATTCCGCCGAGGAGATACCGACGATCTGATATTCGGAAGATCCGGAATTGATCGTGGTGATCAGTCTTTCATCCGTTTCAATACTCACGATCTCTTCGGGCAAATTTCTGATGATATCGGAGAAAAGTTTTGCCGAGACAACAACTTCTCCCTGTTCTTCGATACTTGCGCCGATGTTGGTAGTGATACCGATCTCCAGATCATATCCTGTCAGACTCAGAACGCTGTCGTAAGCCTTGATTAAAACACCTTCCAAAGCAGGCTGAGAAGATTTCGCCGATACTGCGCGGGAAACACTCAGTACTGCTTTTGTTAATTCAGAACGCATACAGTTAAATTTCATATTGATTTCCTTTCCTGACTGCGTTGCAGTCATCAAATGATATGGTATGATATATTTATTATTTAGTAGTAGTAGTAGAAAGCGTGAAAATGTGGAAAAGCTATCTATTCCTCATCAATTCTGATTTTTGTTTCATATTTTCTTGAGAAGAATTGAGGAATTTTTCTGATTCGAATCAGAAAATAAGAAAACGTAAAATAAAATGTGGAAAGATGTGGAAAGAATGTGGGTGAAAAATTAGAAAAAGATTATCTTATTTTTCCCGTATATTTTTGATGATATCCTCAACGGTTTCTCTGAGCATTGCGTCGGATTTGATTTTCTTTTCCATTTCCTGCACGGTGTAGACGATCGTAGAATAATGTCTTCCTCCGAACTCCTTACCGATACTTTCCATAGAAAGTGTGGTGAGCTCTCTGACAATATAGATTGCGATCTGTCGGGGACGATTGATATTAGCGCGGCGTGACTTCTGAGAACGAATATCGTCCGCTTCCACACCGTAAGTGCGCGCTACCTCGTCGATGATTTTTTCTACCGTCAACTCGGGAGGCGTATCGTCGTTTAAGATCTCACTGATTACTTCATTAATGGTAGAAAGTGTAGGGATCTCTTTGTTGAGCAGATATCTGGCGTACATTTTATGAACGACGCCTTCCAGCTGACGAATATTAGTTTTGAGCTTGGTAGCAATATATTCACATACGTCGTTATTGATATCGAGACCGATGATCTCCGCTTTTCTCTGGATGATCGCGATGCGGGTTTCCAGATCCGGCGGCTGGACGTCCGCTAAAAGTCCCATCTCAAAACGGGAACGCAGTCGTTCGGTAAGAATCTTGATTTCCTTAGGCGGTCGGTCGGATGTCAGAACGATTTGTTTTTTCGCGTCATACAAAGTATCAAAAGTATGGAAGAATTCTTCCTGGATACTTTCTTTTCCTCCGATGAACTGAACGTCGTCCACCAGCAGCACATCCGCTTTTCTGTACTTTTGTCTGAAATCGGCAGTGGTATGGAGCTTGATGGATTCGATCATTTCATTGGCAAAATCCTCACCTTTGATATAGATCACGTTATATTCGGGATGATTTTTTCGGATATCGTTGCCGATCGCGTAAAGCAAATGGGTTTTTCCCAGTCCGGAGTGACCGTATAAGAACAGAGGATTATACGCGGAAGCGGGATTCTGCGCGACGGCAAGACAAGCCGCATGAGCAAATTTATTGGAAGATCCTACGATAAAAGTATCAAAGGTAAATTCATATCCGGTATCAACGGAGTTTTCCGCTCCTAAAAGCGTTTCTGTATTTTTCTTGCCGTTTTCCTCGGAAATAATGAATACCGTGGTAAAATCGGATCCCAAAACCGCTTCATATGCCTGAGATAGTTTTGAGAGATATCCTCTCATTAAAGTCTGACGATGAAACTCATTCGGCACTCTCAGAATGATCTCGCCTTTTTCAAAGTCGATTCCGACCGGTTCTATTCTGGAGAACCAAGTTTTGAAAGCGACGTCGGTAACCTTTTTTTCATTTTGTAAGTAGTTACAGATAATGGTCCAACCCTCAGAAAAAGATTCCATTTTATGCCTCCTGTTCGATGAAAAATTTTGCAAAAAATGCCTCGGACACATATAACTCCATTATTAATTAACATTATATCAAAACTATGTGGAAAAATCAAGAATTTTTCGCATATATAATGTTATTATTATCATTAATAATTATACATATAAAATCACGTATTTTTTATACCTATAAATTGTGGTCAAAAACCTGAATAAATACCATATCTTGTGGCTGAATTTTTCTGATTTTCTTATAATGTAAAATATATCAATAAAAGAAAAAATTTTTGTTGACTTAGAGCAAAAATTAAGTTATAATGCTAACTTGTAAGGTTATGTAACCGAAAGGAGGCTTGTAAAATGCTCAGAACATATCAGCCTAAGAAGAGACACAGAAAAAGAGAACATGGCTTCAGAAAGAGAATGGCTACCGCTAACGGACGCAAGGTTCTCAGAAGAAGAAGAGCAAAAGGCAGAAAGCAGCTGTCTTACTGATGAGTCAGGGCCACTCTCGGTAGTGGTCCGCTTTTAATATCATCACTAATTTAAAAAGCTATCTTATTTGACTAATCCTTTACCTCGGGTGGTTTGATGAAAGCGCAAACGCTGAAACTCAACCGTGACTTCAAGAGATTATACAGCAAGGGAGAATCCTTTGTTTCTCCCGCTCTTGTCACATACGTACAGAAAAATAAAAAAAATAACCTTCGAATCGGAATAACCACCTCAAAAAAGATAGGTACCGCCGTACAGCGCAACCGGTGCAGACGTATTATCAAAGCGGCATTCTCAAACATCAATGAAGAACAAATACACGGAGCGGACATCGTTTTTGTCGCCCGCACCAAGACCGGATTTTTGAAAAGTACAGATATTGAGCGCTGTATGAGAGAACACCTCAAAAAAGCAGGTGTCATACTATGAAAAAAATAATGTTAAAGCTGATTCGTTTTTATCAGACTTCTATCTCGGTACACACTTCCCCTAAGTGTAAGTATTTTCCAACCTGTTCGCAGTACACTTATGAAGCGATTGAAGAATGGGGCGCTTTCAGAGGATTTTTTATGGGTTTATGGAGGATCCTTCGCTGTAATCCGTTCTCCAAGGGAGGTTATGATCCGGTACCCCAAAAGCCACACAGATTATAACAGCATCAGTCAGCTTTAGAAAGAAAGGTAATTTACCGTTATGATGGCGATATTTGATTTTTTAGGCAGCATATTCGGCTACCTTCTCTACGCCGCCTTTTTCCTGGTTAATAACTTCGGCGTAGCAATTATCATCTTTACTCTGATTTTTAAGATTCTCCTCTTCCCTTCTTCTGTCAAACAGCAGAAGAGTATGGCGGCTAATTCCAAATTGCAGAAAAAGCAGCAGGAACTTAAGGAGAAATACGGGAACGACAAGCAAAAGTACAACGAAGAAGTACAAAAACTCTATAACAAAGAAGGAGCTTCTCCCTTCGGCGGATGTTTGACTTCCCTGCTCCCGATGTTTGTTATGCTCGGTATTTATCGAGCGGTTGCGCGTCCGATTTCCAACGTGCTTCATATCGCGTCTGAAAAAGTTGACGCAATCTGGGAAGTCGCCAACAAATTTCCCGGAGTATCTATCAGCACACAGTCATACTACAAAGAAATAGACGTTTTAAGACTGTTCAACAACCCCAACACTTTTTCAATAATGCAGGATAAGTTGGGATCCTCCATCACCGGAGATGAAATGGATAAGATCCACTCTCTTTCCGGAGGGTTTAACTTTTTAGGATTTGACTTGCTTTCCACTCCCAGAACAGAAGGCTTTTTAAGCATTGCGATGCTGATTCCCGTGCTGTGTCTTCTGACGTCCGTCGGTACCCAGATCTATATGATGAAGAAGCAGGGTTCCATGACAGGACAGCAGGGCTGCATGAAGTATATGCTGTTAGCGCTTCCGCTGTTTACGGCATACATCGCTTATACCGTGCCCTGTGCGGTTGGTTTCTACTGGATCTTCTCCAACATTATCGGTTTTGTTCAGTCAATGATCATGTATAAGTTCTGGTCGCCCGCTATGGTTACGGCGAGAAAGGAAGGCGCGCATATTGCGTTGTTAGAACAACAGGAAGCAAAAGTTGAATACGACTATAATCCTGTTGTTGTTCCATCTAACGATAATCGAAATCAAAAAGGAAAGAAAAAGAAGAAATAATCACGTTCGCGTACCATCACAGAATGAGGTGTAAATATGTTAAAAGAAATCATCGCTACAGGCGCGACTGTAGAAGAAGCGAAAGAAAACGCCTGTAAAGAATTAGGCGTAGAAACATACGACGACAGAATTGAATTTCAGATCATCGAAATGCAGGCGAAGAAGGTTCTCGGCCTGTTCGGCGGACATCCCGCAAAGGTGAAAGTTACACTCAAAGCAACTTCTGATCAGGCAGCGGCGGATTTTATCAGAGACATCATCGAAAAAATGGGTCTTGAAAACATCACCGTTACCTCCAAGATCGAAGATAACGTTATCACCTTGGATATCGAAGGCGAAGACGTAGGCTTTATTATCGGCAGAAGAGGCGAAACTCTTGACGCGCTGCAATATCTTGCGTGCTTAGCCGCTAACCGTGTAGATCAGAGCTACTCCAGAGTGGTGATCAACACCGGCGACTACAGAGAGAAGAGAGAAAAGACCCTTGAGTCTTTAGGAAGACGTCTTGCGATCAAAGCGGCAAAAACAGGAAAGAAAACTTCCTTAGAGCCTATGAATCCTTATGAAAGACGCATCATTCACACTGCCGTACAGAAAGTTAACGGCGCTACCTCCTGGAGCGAGGGAGAATCCGTTAACCGCCATGTTGTTATCGGTCCCGACCCGAAGAGTAAGAACAATTATTCCAGAGGCGGCGGCAGAGGCAGAAAGAACTACGGTGGAAGAGGCGGCAGAGGCGGCTATAACAAGAACAACTCTAAACCCGCTCCCAATCCCGACCGCAAGCCTTTAAACGAAGGTGAAGGTATGGGCCTCTACGGCAGAATCGATAAATAATCAAAGTCAATATCGGGAGTTTTCCCGAAGAAAATGCCCGATGTTTGATTCGGGCATTTCTTTATGGAGAAACATATGGAAAAAACAACAATCGCGGCAATATCCACCGCTCTCGGCGCGGCGGGTATCTCTGTTATCAGAATATCGGGAGAAACCGCCGTCGGTATTGCCGATAAGGTTTTCAAATCACATAAAAAGCTCTGCGATATGAGGGGATATACCTGTGCGTTCGGCGCGGTATATGACAAAGACGAAAAGATCGACGAGTGCGTCGCTACCGTGTTTTTGGCGCCGCACAGTTACACCGGTGAAAATGTTGTCGAGCTCTCCTGTCACGGTGGTTTGTATGTCACACAGAAGACGCTGCAAGCGGTATTTGCCGCAGGCGCGATCCCTGCACAAGCGGGAGAATTCACCAAGCGCGCGTTTTTAAACGGCAAACTTGACCTGACGGAAGCGGAAGCGGTCATGGATATCATCAACGCGAAGTCCAAAGCCTCCGCTCGCGCTGCATTGTCGGTAAAAGAAGGTGTTCTCTCCAAAAAGATCGGCGAGGTCAAAGCGATTCTGCTCGACAAAGCCGCTCATCTGAACGCATGGGCGGATTATCCCGAGGAGGATATCCCCGAAGTATCCGAAACAGAACTGAAAACCGCGTTGACAACGGCAGAAAACGAATTGGAAAAAATCCTGATCGGCTATGATAACGGAAAGATCCTCAAAGAAGGTATCGATACCGTTATTATCGGAAAACCGAACGTAGGGAAGAGCACCCTGATGAATCTGCTTTCCGGTTACGATAAAAGTATCGTCACATCCGTTGCCGGTACCACCCGCGACGTAGTGGAGGAGACCGTCAACATAGGGGAGATCACCTTAAATCTCAGCGACACCGCAGGCATCAGAGAGTCCGAAGACGAGATCGAGAAGATCGGCGTTGATAAAGCGAAAATGAAGTTAGAGACTGCGTCTTTGGTGCTGTGTGTGTTTGACTCTTCACAAGAGCTGACAGAGGAAGATCAAAAGATCCTGAGCGCGGTATCTCAGATCCCTACCATCGCGATCATCAATAAGACAGATCTGCCGCAAACACTGGATATAGATATTATCAAAGAAAAAATACAAGATATAGTATATATGTCCGCAAAGGAGCAGCAAGGTCTTGACGAACTGCAAAAGGTAGTCAAGAAGCTCTGCCTGTCAAAAGACTTTGATACGACACAGGCGCTTTTATATAACGAACGCCAGCGCGCGCTGACCGTAAAAGCACAAACTGCCGTCAAAGAAGCGCTGAATGCTTTGAATGCAGGCGTTACCTACGACGCGGTAACGGTAGCGATCGAAGAAGCCGCAGCATATCTTGCCGAGCTGGTAGGTGAGTCGGTAACAGAAGAGGTGATCAACCGTGTCTTCCACAGCTTCTGTGTCGGAAAGTAAAGAGGAAGTTATGAGTAGTACATATTTCGCAGGTGAATATGACGTTGTCGTGATCGGTGCGGGTCACGCGGGGATCGAAGCGGCTTTAGCCGCCGCGCGTCTGGGATGTAAAACCGCTGTCTTTACCATCAATATGGACGCGGTCGGCAACTGTCCGTGCAATCCCTCCATCGGCGGTACCGCAAAAGGACACCTTGTGCGCGAGATCGACGCTCTGGGCGGCGAGATGGGCAAGACCGCAGACGAGTGTACCCTCCAGTCGAGAATGCTTAACCGGGGAAAAGGTCCCGCGGTACATTCTCTCAGAGCCCAGATAGATCGCCGTCAGTATGCCGCCGTCATGAAGCACAAGCTTGAATTACAGGAGAACCTTGACCTCAGACAGGCGGAGATTACCGATATCGAAAGAGATGG
>CAZPOG010000051.1:0-11921 GCA_964588105.1 uncultured Ruminococcus sp.
TATCTAACTGCAAATCCATCAACACGATCACGACATACTGATTTTCGTTTGATATGTTATGATACGCTAATTGAATAAGAAAAGCCCGTGCGTGCAAACGTGCGGGCATTCTTTTTAGAGAATAGAGAATAGAGAATAGAAAAGGGAGGGCTCTGCCCTCACCCGATTGGTATTTACTGTAGGGGAGGGTCTTGACCCTCCCGCCGAAGGGCGTTGATGTAACACCGTAGGGAACGGTCTTGACCGTTGTGCAAGCCTCCCCAATCGCCTTGGGGAGGTGCCGCGAAGCGGCGGAGGGGTAATTCGTAGGGCACGATGCCCTTCATCGTGCCGAAAGGTTGATATTACCGCAACGTTTATAAAAAAGGTTACTCCCGTTGGTCGAGCAATTACAATTATCCCCTCCGACCAATCCGCAAGCGGATTGCCCACCTCCCCTAATCGGTAGGGGAGGCACGGCACGATGAAGGGCATCGTGCCCTACATCTCTATGCAAACGTTTATGTCTCCGGCTGAGGAACCTTGCCCTACGGCTGATGTGCTTCGCAACCGAAAACGGTATTTGCTATCAACGTTTCGGAACGGTCAATACCGTTCCCTACAGTGCAACCAACAACTGGGAACCGGTATTAATAACAGGGGGATTCTTCGGGGCTGAAGCCCCTCTGAATGACATATCAATTCCTCATTCCTAATTCCTCATTAAAGAAAAGCCCGCACGCTTTCACGTACGGGCTTTTATCATTGATATGGTATCAATAATCAGAATTTCTTTCTCTCTACATAGGAGGTGTGCAGCAGCTCATGCGCCAGATGGGAGCCGGGCTTGCCGAGATACTCCTCGTAGATCGCTTTGATCTCGGGATTGTCGTGAGACTTTCTCTGCGGGAGACCTAAGTCATCCTGATAGAGAGCCTTCGCTCTGAGCGCCTTGAGGTCAACGAAGTTTCTCACATGACCGGGCTGGATGGGCTGACCGCCGCCGTTGACACAGCCGCCGGGACAGCACATGATCTCGATGAAGTGATAGTCCGCTTCGCCTGCTCTGACCTTGTCGAGGATCTTCGCGGCGTTCTTCAGACCGGAGGTAACGGCAACCTTGACCTGCATACCCGCGATATCGTAGGTAGCTTCCTTGATCGGCTCGGTGCCTCTGACCTCGTTGTAGTCGATCTGCTTGAGGTCTTCGCCGGTGAGGACGTCGGCAACGGTTCTCAGAGCCGCTTCCATAACGCCGCCGGTCGCGCCGAAGATGGTGCCCGCGCCGGAACCGATCGCCATGATGGGATCAAAGTCTTCGTCGGGAAGATCAACAAACTGGATACCCGCGGTCTTGATCATCTTCGCCAGCTCTCTGGTGGAGATGGAGATGTCGTTGTCCTGCATACCGTCTCTGCCCTGATCGTCTCTCTGGATCTCGAACTTCTTCGCGACACAGGGCATGACCGATACGGCTACGATGTCCTTGGGATCGATGCCCGCCTTCTCGGCGTAGTAGGACTTGATCATCGCGCCCTGCATCTGCTGGGGAGATTTACAGGTGGAGAGATGGGGGATCAGGTCGGGATAATAATGCTCACAGAACTTGATCCAGCCGGGAGAGCAGGAGGTGATCATCGGCAGGGTGCCGCCGTTCTTGACTCTCTCGATGAACTCGGTGCCCTCTTCCATGATGGTGAGGTCGGCGCCGAAGTTGGTGTCAAATACTTTGTCGAATCCGAGCATCTTGAGCGCGGTGACCATCTTGCCGGTGACAAGAGAGCCTACCGGCATACCGAAGCATTCGCCTAAGGTCGCGCGGATGGACGGAGCGGTGTGAACGACAACGTGCTTGGTCGGGTCGGCAAGAGCCTTGAAGACCTCTGCGGTGTTGTCTCTCTCTACCAGCGCGCCTGTCGGGCAGACAACGGTACACTGACCGCAGCTGACACAGGAGACGTCGGCGAGGTCCTTATCGAACGCGCAGCTGATCTCGGTGTCAAAGCCTCTGTTGTTCGCGCCGATAACGGATACATACTGTTCTCTGCAAGCGGCTACGCAGCGGCGGCAAAGAACGCACTTGTTGTTGTTGCGGATCAGGTGTAGGGTGGAGTGATCCTCGTCATATCTGGGATCCTCGCCCTGGAAGTTCTTCTCGTTTACGCCGTACTCCAGACACAGAGCCTGCAGCTCACAGTTGTCGGAACGCGGACAGGACAAGCACTTCTTGTCGTGGTGGCTGAGCAGAAGCTCAAGCGTGGTCTTGCGGTTCTTGCGGATCTCGGGAGTGTTGGTGAAGATCTCGGTGCCTTCTCTCTCGATGGGATAGACACAGGCAGCGGCAAGTGAGCGCGCGCCCTTGACCTCGCACAGACACATACGGCATGCGCCGATCTCGTTGATATCCTTCAGATAGCACAGGGTCGGGATCTTGATACCGAACTTGTGGCAAGCTTCCAGAATTGTGGTATTCTTTTCAACGGTGTAGTCTCTGCCGTTGATTTTGATGTTCAGCATTTCCATTTGTCTGGTTCTCCTTTCCCTTAGCCTTTATAAATAGCCTTGAATTTGCAAGCTTCGAAGCAGGCGCCGCACTTGATACACTTCTCGGAGTCGATCTCAAAGGCGGGCTTCTTCTTGCCGGGGGCAACATAGTCGGTGACGGTGATCGCGTTGACCGGACACTTCTTCGCGCACAGGCTGCAGCCGAAGCAGACATTCTTATCGATGACGTACTTCAAGAGATCCTTACATACGCCCGCGGGACACTTGTGATCCACAACGTGAGCGATGTACTCGTCCTTGAAGTAACGCAGCGTGGAGAGTACGGGGTTGGGAGCCGTCTGACCGAGACCGCACAGGGAGTTGGCTTTGATGTAGTTGCACAGCTCTTCCATCTCGTCGAGCATCTCTAAGGTGCCCTGACCGGTCGTGATCTTTTCGAGCATTTCGAGCAGTCTCTTGGTGCCGATACGGCAGGGAGTACACTTGCCGCAGCTTTCGTCAACGGTGAACTCCAAGAAGAACTTCGCGATATCGACCATACAGTTGTCCTCATCCATAACGATGAGACCGCCGGAGCCCATCATCGAGCCGATGGCGAGCAGGTTGTCATAGTCGATCGGAACATCGAGGTGTTCTGCAGGGATACAACCGCCGGAGGGACCGCCGGTCTGAGCAGCCTTGAACTTCTTGCCGTTCGGGATGCCGCCGCCGATCTCTTCTACGATGGTGCGCAGGGTGGTGCCCATCGGGACCTCCACCAGACCGGTGTTGTTGATCTTGCCGCCTAAGGCGAAGACCTTGGTACCCTTAGACTTCTCGGTACCCATAGAAGCGAACCAGTCCGCGCCTTTTAAGATGATCTGGGGGATGTTCGCGTAGGTTTCTACGTTGTTTAAGGTAGTGGGCTTCTGATACAGACCCTTGACCGCGGGGAACGGGGGACGGGGTCTGGGCTCGCCGCGCTTGCCCTCGATGGAGGTCATCAGCGCAGTTTCCTCACCGCAGACGAACGCGCCCGCGCCGAGTCTGAGTCCGATATCAAAGTTAAAGCCGGTGCCGAAGATATCCTCACCGAGCAGGCCGTATTCATGCGCCTGATCGATCGCGATCTGCAGTCTCTTGACCGCGATGGGATACTCCGCTCTGACATAGATGTAACCCTGGGAAGCGCCGATCGCGTAGCCCGCGATAGCCATCGCTTCGAGCACGACGTGGGGATCGCCCTCTAAGACGGAACGGTCCATAAACGCGCCGGGGTCGCCTTCGTCCGCGTTACAGCAGACATATTTCTGGTCGGCTTCGTTAGCCGCAGCGAATTTCCACTTCAAGCCGGTGGGGAAGCCCGCGCCGCCTCTGCCGCGAAGTCCTGAGTCGAGCATGGTCTGGATGACTTCTTCTCTTGACATCTCTGTCAGGACCTTGCCCAGCGCCGCGTAACCGTCGTTAGCGATATAGTCGTCGATCTTCTCGGGGTCGATAACGCCGCAGTTTCTTAAAGCGACACGCTGCTGCTTCTCATAGAACTTGGTGTGATTCAGGGATTTGACGGTGTCTTCTTCGACGGTTTCCTGATAGAGCAGTCTGGTGACGATTCTGCCCTTTAAGAGATGCTCTTCCACGATCTCGGGAACGTCTTCTAACTTGACCATGGAATAGAAGGAGCCTTCGGGATATACGACCATGATCGGGCCGAGAGCGCACAGACCGAAACAGCCTGTGGTGATCACGTTGACTTCCTTATCCAGTCCTCTTGAGGCGAGCTCCTCCTTGAGCTTTTCGGCAATCAGCAAGCTGTGTGACGAGGTACAACCGGTACCGCCGCAAACCAGCACATTAGAACGATACATGCACGGACCTCCTTACTTTAACGCGCCGATGGTATATTCGGTCACGACGTTGTGGTGAACGATATGGTCGTTGACGATACGGGGAACCATCTCGGGAGCCACTTTGACGTAGGTGACCTTCTCCTCGCCGGGGATCTCGATCTCGACGACCGGCTCATACTGACAGATGCCGATGCAGCCTGTCTGGGTCACGGTAACGCTGTCGGTCAGACTCCTCTTGGCGATTTCTTCTGTAAATGCGTTGAGTACGGGACGCGCGCCGGCAGCAATACCGCAGGTAGCCATACCGACCAGCACTCTGGCGGCGTTGGGATTCTCTTTCCTGAGGTCGAGCTGAGCCTTGGCTCTGTCCCTGATAGCTTGTAATTCAGCTAATGATTTCATTTTCTGCACCTCCATATATATTTTGAGTATTTTCTTCTAAAAACTGTCCGATCCATTCGAGCACATCCGGCGTGTCTAAGCTGACGCCCTCTAACACTTCTCGAAGTTCTCTGGTGTCGAGGGTAAAGCCGCCGAGGTCGGTAGAGTGGGTGAAGACAAAGTCGATGTCGGGATTACACTGGATCAGGATCTTCACCGTCGAGTTGATATCGCCCAGAGGGGTCATGTCCACACTCGATTTGACATAAGAGGCGGTGGTGGATGTACCTTCCCCTAACTTTGACTTTATCTCAAAGCTGCCTCCTGTCTGTTCGGCGGAGAGCTTGAACAGCGGAACGCCCAAGCCGACCTTACGCGTGGTGCGCGTGGTAAAAAACGGATCGATGACCTGCTGTACCTGTTCGTCGGTCATACCGCAGCCGTTGTCGGAGATGTTGATGGTCAAAAAGTCTTCCTTGTCGCTCTCCTCTACGGTGATGTGTACCAAGCTCGCCTGAGCTCTCACGGAGTTCTGCGCTACGTCCATGACGTTGAGGGATAGCTCTCTCATTACGCTTCCTTGTATCTCTTGAGAATACCGGGAACCTCGTCGGTGGTCAGTCTGCCGTATACGTCGTCGTTGATCGTGATGACGGGGGCGAGACCGCAGGCGCCGATGCAGCGGCAGGCGGTGAGTGAGAACTGGCCGTCAGCCGAACACTCCTCTGCCTCGATGCCAAGCTCTTCGCTGAGCTTGTTCAAGACGTCTCCCGAGCCCTTGACGTAGCAGGCGGTGCCTAAGCATACGCTGATGTGATACTTGCCCTTGGGTGACAGCGCAAACTGGCTGTAGAAGGTGGATACGCCGTAGACCTCGTCGAGCGGCACGTTCAAGCCGTCCGCAATCATGGTCTGAACCTCCAAAGGCAGATAACCGTAGATTTCCTGAGCTTCCTGCAAAACAGGCATCACAGCGCCGGGATCGTCACGGTGATTTGCGATCGCAACTTTAAGCTTCGCTTCCTGCTCAGGTGTTCCCTGAAAGGGGATGCTGCTGATTTTCTTTTGCATCTTATGTCCTCCCTGATAGTGAATTTGTTGTGCAAATTTTTGTAAACAGTGAGTCTGTTTACGTTTCCGAAAAATCACACATACAGACACCTATAATATAGCATAATTTTTGTGAAATGTCTATAAGCTTTTTGTAATTTCCATATGTGTAAAAGTAGAAAAAATGCGGGTTTTTTTGACATTTTAGGTTAGCAGCGGCTAACTGTTTGGGACAGAGAGAGGATATTTCGAATAGAGAAAATAATCATAAAAAGGAAGAAGCCCGGGCGTGGCACCCAAGGCTTCTTCTATCATCAAGTTTCTGTTTTCGTTTTAACAGTAGGGAAGGGTCTTGACCCTTCCGAACGTTGATATCAAATGCCGTTTTCCGCTGTCGGAAACCGATGATAATAAACCGTAGGGAACGATGCCCACATCGTTCCGAAACGCCGCAAGCATATCCCGTTTTCGGCTGCGAACAGTTTTAACCGTAGGGCAAGGCGCCCTCGACTTGCCGAAACGTTGCTATTATATCCATATTGGTTATAGAAAATAAAGGTTAGTTCCTGCTCCTGTATGAAACGTTTGATATGAATTAAACGCCATGCGGCGGCACGATGTGGGCATCGTGCCCTACGGCGGGAGGGTCAAGACCCTCCCCTACGGTTGAACCGACAACTAATAACCGGGAACCGGGAACTATTCTCAGTGATACTCCGACAAAACGGCTTTTCCCTGTTCAAGGGACTTCTTGACATCCAATATCCGCTGGTTTTTGCTGCCGCGAAAATGCAGCATCAGGCTTTTTTCTTCCAGGATGAACGGTCCGTCCACCAGCCAGTCGCACAGCTCTAATAGCTCCTTATACTCAGGATGCTTCTCAAAGTCTGAATACAGCTTCTCGAAGGTAAAGCCGGTATAGCAGAAGATGTCGTAGCCTTGAGCCTTCGCCTGACGCGCAAGCTCTGCCATCGCAGGTGCCTGACAGAAGGGCTCGCCGCCCGAGAGGGTCAGCCCCTTGATGAGCTTATCCTTCTTCGCTTCCTCGATGATCCGCTCGACGGTGGATTCATAGCCGCCGTCAAAGTCCCATGTCTGCTCGTTGTGGCAGCCCTTGCAGTGGTGCGGACATCCCTGACAGAACACGGTCATCCGGATGCCCGGACCGTCTACGATGGACTCTCTGATGACGCCCGCGAGTCTGATAGTGGTGCTCATACCGCCTCGGACATCTCACATTCGCAGGCGAGAGTATGCTTGACTCTGTCTTCGACTTCCGCGCGCTTGGCGTTGTTGAAGCGGTCGAGCGTGCCGACTAAGTAGCCGGTGATACGTCTGATCCTCTCAACGCCCTCGCCGTCGTTGATCTTTCTGCCGCACTTGGGGCAGTAGTCGCCGATGATGCCGGTGTAGCCGCATACGGGGTCGCGGTCAACGGGATGGTTGATCGAGCCGTAGCCGATGCCCTCTTCCTTCATGCATCTGACGATCTGCTCGAACGCGTCGAGGTTCTCGGAGGGATCGCCGTCGAGCTCGACATAGGAGATGTGACCCGCGTTGGTCAGCGCGTGATACGGCGCTTCCAGCTTGATCTTATCCCATGCGGAGATCGGGAAGTAGACGGGAATATGGAAGGAGTTGGTATAGTAATCTCTGTCGGTCACGCCCTTGATGATACCGAAGCGCTCTCTGTCGATTCTGACGAATCTGCCGGAGAGACCCTCTGCGGGAGTAGCCAGACAGGTGAAGTTGAGCTGATGCTCCTGAGAAGCCTTGTCGAGTCTCTTGCGGATGAAGGAGACGATCTCGAGACCGAGTCTCTGGGCTTCTTCACTCTCGCCGTGATGCTTGCCGATCAGGGCGACTAAGGTCTCCGCCAGACCGATGAAGCCTAAGGAGAGGGTGCCGTGCTTTAAGACTTCTCTGACCTCGTCGTCGATGGAGAGCTTCTTAGAGTCGATCCATACGCCCTGACCCATCAGGAAGGGGTAGTTTCTGACGCACTTCTGGCACTGGATCTCAAAGCGTTCGAGCAGCTGGTCGATACACAGGTCGATCAGTCTGTCGAGCTGTTCAAAGAAGAAGTCGATGTTCTTGTTGGAGAGGATCGCGAGTCTGGGCAGGTTCATGGAGGTGAAGCTTAAGTTGCCTCTGCCAAAGGTGATCTCTCTGGAACGGTCATGGACGTTGCCGATGACTCTGGTACGGCAGCCCATGTATGCGATCTCGGTCTCGGGATGACCGGGCTTGTAGTAGGAGATGTTGAACGGCGCGTCGATGAACGCGTAGTTCGGGAACAGTCTCTTTGCGGAAACACGGAAGGAGAGCTTGAAGAGGTCATAGTTGGGATCTTCGGGATTGTAGTTGATGCCTTCCTTGACCTTGAAGATGTGTACGGGGAAGATGGGGGTCTCGCCGTTGCCCATGCCCGCCTCGGTAGCCAGCAGGATGTTCTTGATGACCATTCTGCCCTCGGGGGTGGTGTCGGTGCCGTAGTTGATGGAGGAGAAGGGAACCTGCGCGCCCGCGCGGGAGTGCATGGTGTTGAGGTTGTGTACGACGGCTTCCATCGACTGGAAGGTAGCGCGGTCGGTTTCCTCTGCCGCGTGCTTTGCCGCAAAGCGCTGGATCTTGCCCGCGATCTTCTCGCCGTATTTTTCTGAGAGCAGCTCATGCTCCTTCGCCTGATAGGCTTCGTCGGGTTCAAGCTTGGGGGTGGAGGAGGTCAGCTCTTCCGCCTGATCGCACAGCGCCTTGATATCTTCTGCCGCGTTCTCGTCGTCGGCAAGAAGCTCTGCGCCGCGTGAGAGATTCGCTCTGTAGCGCTTTCTGTATGTCTTGGCAACGCCCGGCGCCATGGAGTAGTCGAAGTTCGGGACCGACTGGCCGCCGTGCTGGTCGTTCTGGTTAGACTGGATCGCGATGCAGGCAAGAGCGCCGTAGGTCGCGATGTCGTTGGGCTCACGGATGAAGCCGTGACCGGTGGAGAAACCGCCCTTGAAGAGCTCCAAGAGATCGATCTGGCAGCAGGTGGTGGTCAGGGTGAGGAAGTCGAGGTCGTGGATGTGGATGTCGCCCTCGCTGTGCGCCTTGGCGTGCTTGGGGTTGAGGATATACATCTGGTAGAATTCCTTCGCGCCCTCGGAGCCGTATTTGAGCATGGTGCCCATCGCGGTGTCGCCGTCGATGTTGGCGTTCTCACGCTTGACGTCGTTGTCCTTCGCAGCCTTGAAGGTCAGCTCCTCGTAAACCTTCATCAGCTTGGTGTTCATCTCTCTGACTCTGGTTCTCTCCGCGCGGTAGAGGATGAATTCCTTCGCGGTCCTCGCGTGACCGTTCTCGATCAGGATCTTTTCGACGGTGTCCTGAACGTGCTCGACGGAGGGAGAATCCTCGCCCTCTGCCTCTAAGTACTCACATACCTTCTCGGCGAGTCTCTTCGCCGCTTCGTAGTCGCTGCCGCCGATCGCAGCCGCCGCCTTGTAGATCGCCTGCGTGATCTTCTCCATGTCGAAGTCCGCGGCTCTTCCGTCTCTCTTAACAATTTTGGTGATCATAACAATTTCCCCCGGTTCTGTTTTCTGTTAATTTCAAATGATTTCGGTTTCTTGTAGGAGACACAACAATTTGTTACAAACCTGTAACGGTTAATGCGAAAACCACAATATATTGTGTCTGTATCCAAATCCTGACATACTATAGCAGATTGTTGAAAAAATTTCAATCGTTAAATTACACTATAATAAAAATATTTTTCGTGTATTTTGAATACAAAAAGTAAAATGATATCTTTAAAAGAATTATAGCGAAAAAATTGATGGAAATTTTTTGTAACCACAAGATATAGTGGTGTAACCAATTTGTAACACTTTATATAGGGAGGATATGGGAGCGTGTCAAAGGTCCCAAAAAGGCGGGAGGATGGTGGTTAGTTATTGGTTGTTAGTTGTTGGTTGTTGGTTCAACAGTAGGGAAGAGTCTTGACCGTTCCGCCGCAGGGCGTTGTATAGAGACGTAGGGCAAGGCGCCTTCGACTTGCCGGTCGCAGTAACACTTCCATAATACCAAGCATTTCATACAGGAGCAGAATATAACCTTGCATCACCTATAACCGATATGGAGTTAATAACGACGTTTTGGCAAGTCGAGGGCGCCTTGCCCTACAATTTATTATCAGTGTTTCTATACAGTTGAAAACGGCATCCGGTTTCAACGTTCGGAACGGTCAAGACCGTTCCCTACGACCCTGATCGACCGGTAGTGATGACAGGGGGATTCTTCGACTAAACGCTTTGCGTTTTGCCCTATGGGCACCGCTCAGAATGACAAATACAAATCCGGGTGCGGGCAGAGCCCTCCCACCACATTTCATATTTCATTTTTCATATTTCATAAACTCTGCACTCTGCACTGTGCACTATGCACTGTACACTAAGTATTGTTCGCTTTCAAAAAGAAAAGCGCCCTTGCGGACGCTTTCTATTATATGGGAATCAGTATCAGATCTCTACGGATTTGACCTTTTCGAACTCGTCCTGGATCTCCTTAGCCGGAGCCTTGGTGATCAGCGCGACAATAAACGCGACGATCAGCGCCAGCGGGAAGCCGACAACCAGAGAGTACAGACCGGTGACAGAGCCTAAGGTGGCGCCGCCGATCATCGGGATGTAGTCCCAAAGGATAACGGTGAGAGCGCCGACTGCCATACCGGAAACAGCGCCCGCAAGGTTAAAGCGCTTCCAGAACAGGGAGAGCAGTACGATAGGTCCGAACGCAGCGCCGAAGCCTGCCCATGCGTCGGATACGAGACCCATGATAGAGGACTTCGGGTTCAGTGCGATGACGAAAGCGATGATCGCTACGACGACAACCGCGATCTTGCCGACCCACAGCGCGCTCTTTTCGGAGGCTTTCTTGTTGATAGCACCCTTGTACATATCTTCGGATACAGCGGACGCAGTGACCAGCAGCTGGCTGTCCGCGGTGGACATGACTGCCGCCATAATTCCGCAGAGGAAAATACCGCCGATGAAGACGAGGACGAAGTTGCCGTCGAAGATCTGCAGAATAGACTTGATGAATACGGTTTCCTTGGTGGTATCGTCAAGCACTTCGGTCAGGTAGCCTCTTGCCAGCAGACCGACGAAGCACGCCGCGCCGAGGGAAAGGATAACCCAAATGATAGCGATGACTCTGGATTTCTTAACTTCTTTGTCGGACTTGATCGCCATGAAGCGGACAAGGATATGAGGCATACCGAAGTAGCCCAGCGCCCATCCGAGATTGGAGATGACCGAAACAAAGGTGATGGGATTGCCTTCGGAATCCTTCATGAGGCTCAGATAGCCTGCGGGATCGGCAACGCCCTTTTCGCCGAGAGCTGCGGAAAGAGAACCGTAGTCGTTGGTCACGCCGATATACATGATGATCGGAACCGCTAAGATCGCGACGAGCATCAGCATACCCTGGATAAAGTCGGTGTAGCATACCGCTTTGAAGCCGCCCAAGAAGGTGTAGACCAGGATAACGACAGCCGCGATGACCAGACCGATCAGGTACATCTGATCCGCGTTTCCGTCTTTGCCGAAGACGTTGGCGAAGAGCTTTGCGCCCGAAGAGAACGCCGATGCGGTGTAAACCGCGAAGAAGATGATAATAATGATCGAAGAAACGATCTTCATGGCGCCCTTCTTGTCGTGGAAACGATTTTCAAAGAAGCTGGGGATCGTCAGCGAGTTGTTCGCAACGATGGTGTATTTTCTCAGTCTTCTTGCGACCAGATACCAGTTGAGTACGGTACCGATCAGAAGACCGATCGCAATCCATACCTCGCCTGTACCGGCAAAGTAGATCGCGCCGGGAAGACCCATCAGCAGCCATCCGCTCATATCGGAAGCCTGCGCCGAGAGCGCCGCTGTCCAGGAGCCGAGTCCTCTGCCTGCCAAGAAGTAGTCTTCGTTGTTCTTGCTCTTTGCGTTTAACGCGCCGATCATGATCATCAGCGCCATGTAAGCGACAAAGGCAACCAGAATAATGATGGTGTTGGTTGACATGTTTTACCCTCCATATTTTTTGTTGGATTTCCCAAAACATCATATAGTATACTACCGCAAAAACTGAAACGCAATACAGAATGAAGTATAGACCAAATTGGAGAATCAGCAGAGCAAAACAAAA
>CAZPOG010000052.1:0-11842 GCA_964588105.1 uncultured Ruminococcus sp.
GCTGCTCCATTTCATGGTGGTGCGCTTCGGCGGTCTTGATACGCGTCATCTCGGTGATATCGATACACAAACCCATGATGCAGGATCTGCCGAGATTGTCGTTGAATTTGACCTTTGTCGTCTGCAGGTTGGAGATCTCGCCGTTCTCGCCGATCGGTACGTCCTCAAAGAAGACATACGGCTTATCCATGGAGAAGGCGACCTGATCGGTCTCGATAAAATGCTTTGCCGACTCAGCGTCAAACAGGTCATAGTCGCTCAGTCCTATCACCTCTTCGGGCGTGGACTTGTGCGCGTATGTCGCAAAAGCCTGGTTGCACGCGATATACAGACCTGCGGAATTCTTAGAGAAGCTCATGGCGGGCATATTGGACAGCAGCGAAGTTACGGAGTCGACCAGATCGGCAAGACCCTTGACTGTCTCAAACTGTTCAAGCAGCCTTTTGTTCTCCGCCTTGGCTTGCTGAGCCTCCAGCATGGCGCGTTCGGCGTCTTGAACAGCGCGGTAGCCTGCGTCGATATTCATAAAGCCCATCGTCACGCCCATGCGCTTTTCGGAGAGCCTCAGCTTTCCGACGTCAATGCGGAAATACTGCGGAGAGGTTCCGTCCTCGTATTGACGAAGAAACGCCACGGAGAACTGATCTTTGTCCTCCAGTTGTTCCAGAATCCTCGGCAGGGAGAGCTCTTCTTCTATACGATCACGGTCTTCGGGTACGACCATGTGTTCCAGTAGAGGGATTCTGGCAATGGAATAAGGCGCTTCTTTGAGCAGTTTTCTGAGAGCCTGCGCTTTTTCGGCGGCGTCTTTCGAGTCGGCGTAATACAGCGACCAGTGCTCTGTCTCGATGTCGTCGATTACCCATACGGTATGGTAGAAGCGTGTCAGCGTATTGATGATCGTGCTGCGCAGTTTGTTTTCTTTCTCAACCTCCATATGTTTCTTGGTGAAATCGGAGATAAAAACATAGTACAAGCCGCCGTATTCATCGTCCTCGGCATAACGGCCGTAGTCGTAGATCCAGCGGACGGTCCCGTCTTTGCGGGTGATGCGGTATTCGACATAGTCGAAGTTTTTTTCGTGTTCCGCGATCTGTTGGATGATCGACTCCGAAATATCGGGATAGTCATCGGGATGCACCATTCCGCGGAAGGTGTATCCCGTAAGCGCGCGAAACTCCTCTTCGTTATCGCATCCGAAGAGATCAAACACGGTCTGATTGGCGTAGAGCAGTTCCTCGTCGCCCTCCGCCTTATAGATAAAGTAGCCTCCGGGCATCTGATCACAAAAGTCTCTGATGATCGGATTGTTCAGGTCTTTCAAATCAAATTGTCTGTCTGACATCGTTAACACCTCTGATCTTACCAGACGATGTGGATCCTTGATCCTTAGAACAGGATCGGCTGACGATTTCCCGCTAAACGAAATGAGTATTCTTGCGTTTTCGCTTCAATTTCGGAATAAATTATCTCATTTTATATTCTATCATAATCCCGCATGTCACGCAATCCAAAAATCCTCGCTTTTATTTATGCAATATGTATATTATCCTCGATCTGCCCTCAACCTATGATTCTGAGATTATGAAAATGACAATTTATTCCTTTGCATTATCTGTGTCCGTCTGCAAACACTATCTTTACAAGAAATTGTCAAGAAAAGAGGAGTTTCAGATATGAAAGCAACAGGAATTGTCAGACGCATCGACGACCTCGGACGCGTCGTTATCCCGAAGGAGATCAGAAGAACCCTGCGTATCCGCGAGGGCGACCCGCTGGAGATCTATACGGCGACCGACGGGGAGGTTATCTTCAAGAAGTATTCGCCGGTGGGAGAGCTCTCCGTCTTCGCGTCGCAGTACGCGGATGTGCTGTCGCGCATCAGCCTGATGCCGACCTTGGTCTGTGACCGCGATCATGTGATCGCCGCCGCGGGCGTCAGCAAACGCGAGTACCTTGAGCGGCGCGTCACCTCGACGCTCGAGAACTATATGGAAAGCCGCCGATCCTACAGCGCGCACCAAAATTCAGTGGACGAGGTCCAGCCGGTAGAAGGGCTCAACCACGCCGCCGCGATCATCTATCCCATCATTGCGGCGGGAGACGTCACCGGCGCCGTCGTGATGCTCAAGGGCGACCGCGTTCAGACGCCGACAGAAACCGAGCTCAAACTCGCCCAGTCCGCCGCAGCCTTCCTCGGCAAGCAGATGGAAGAGTGAGGATTGAAGAGAGAAGAGAGAATAGAGAAGAGAGAATAGTTGCGGGCGGGCTCCGCCCGACACCCGATTGGTATTAACTGTAGGGGAGGGTCTTGACCCTCCCAAGTGCAGAGTGCATAGTGCACAGTGCATAGTGCATAGTGCAGAGTTTGTGAAATATGAAATATGAAATGTGAATGGCGGGCAAAGCCCTCCCACAACTCTTCACTCTTACCTCTTCACTCGGCACGATGAGGGCATCGTGCCCTACGGTGTTGTATCAACGTTGCATATAAAAATCAGGGAGGGCGTGGAAGCCCTCCCCTACATTTATTTGATCACTCTTACGGTGTTTTCGTATAAAAACAGGGAGGGTTAAGACCCTCCCCAACAGTTCTATGCAACCGGTAGTAATGACAAGGGGATTCTTCGGGGCTAAAGCCCCTCTGAATGACAATACTACCAATCGGGTGAGGGCAGAGCCCTCCCGCAACTCTTCTCTCTTCACTCGGCACGATGAGGGCATCGTGCCCTACGGTGCTGTACCAACGTTGCAAATAAAACAAGGGAGGGTCAAGACCCTCCCCTACATTTAATCGTCACATTTCGTCGATCATTTTCACGACGCGGAAGCCCTCGGCGTACTCTACCTCGTTTGCGTAGCCCCAGATGTGGTTTCTCTCGATCACGGTATCGAAGAGCCGGTTCATCCGGTTATGCTCCGAGCCGTACTGCGCCAGCGCCTGTTTCTTCTGCTCGATCACAGAGCTGATGTTGACAAAAAACGTCGGATAGAACACGTTGTCCAGAATATAGCCGTTTGACTGGTACTCTAAGATATTCGCGCAGTGTCTTGCCGCGGTCAGGGAGATGTTGTTCGCCTCGATATGGTCGCGGTTCATATCCTCGTTAAAGTGGATGAACACCGTATCGATCTGATACTCAAAGATGATCGCCTCTAAACGCTGCATCACCTCTTTGGAGTACTGCAGCTTGGAGCACGGCTCCGGTGTGATCTCCAGCTCGGTGACCCCGAGGATCTCGCAGGCTTTTTTACTCTGCTGCTTGCTCGAGTCATAGCCGACGCTGATATGCTTCTGCGAAAAATCCGTGACGTTATCCGTCAGCGTGACCTTATATACCTTCTTGCCGGCGGCTGAAAGCTTTGCGGCTGTACCGCCCGCGCCCAGTTCGGCGTCGTCAAAATGCGCCGCGATGATCAGAACGTTGTTGATACTTTTCATGTTTTTCCATCCCTCTTTGTGATGATATACCCTATTATACACGCTTTTTCGCCGTGAATCAACCGTATTTTCTGTCTTCAAAGACGCTATTTTTCACGAAAACAAGCCCAAATCGTACAGTTTTACCGATTATAATTCTGTATCAGAATAATAAATAGTTTGTTAAATTTTGCGCGAATCTGTTGAAGTCTTCGGCAATCTGATATATAATAGCGGTGTATTAACCATCAAACGAGGAATGAAAATGAAAAAACTATTTGTAATTATCACACTCGTGCTGTGCGCGGCGATCCTCTTTTCTGCATGCGGGGAGAAGCCGGCAGAGAATACCGTCGATGAGACCGAAGCTCCCGTCATAGCCACCACCGCCTCGGGAAAGCGTATCGTCGAGAAGCAGGGTCCCGTGGACGCCTCATGGTTTGACGACGCGGTGATCGTCGGCGACAGCATTACCCTAAAGCTCTCCTACTACTGCGACGAGCATCCCGAAGTCCTCTCCAAGGTACAGTTCTTCTGCGCGGGCAGCCTCTCCTATAACAACGCTTTGTGGGATATCGACGACGAAAACGCGGTGCATCCCGTCTATGACGGCGAGTCCACCCTCACCGAAGAATGCGCTCTCAAGACCGGCGCTACCAAGGTGTTCATTCTGCTGGGCATGAACGACGTTGCGATCTACGGCCCCGAAGGCGCGCTCAAAGCCGCTCAGGAGCTGACCGACAACATCCTTGCCCTCACCCCCGACGTCAATATCTACATCGAGTCCACCACCCCGATCGCGCACGGCTGTGAGATCGGCGATCTCACCAATGAGAACATCCGTGAATTTGATAAGCTGCTCAAGACCTTCGCCGAGGAGAACGGCTATATGTATCTTGACCTGTACTCCCTGTTCCGGGATGACGAAGGCTATCTTAAGAGCGAATACTGCTCCGACTCCGACGGTCAGGGCATCCACTTCACCGATACCGCGTGCAACATGTGGGCGGAATATTTGAAAGAAAACGTATAAGCATTGATAAAAGAAAGCGCCGATCCGCAAGGGTCGGCTTTTTTTAGAGAAGAGAGAATAGAGAATAGATGTGGGCGGGCTTTGCCCGACACCCGATTGGTAGTATTGTCATTCAGAGGGGCTTTAGCCCCGAAGAATCCCCTTGTCATTACTACCGGTTGCATAGAGTCGTAGGGCGGGGGCTTGCTCCCGCCGAGAGACATCTATTAAATCCATGTGATTTGCGAAGCATATTTGACGTTTGTTTTGCTTCGCGTGAATCGTCGCGATAATAGCAACGTTTCGGCTCGAGCTTGTCCCCCGCCCTACGGTGTTGTATCAACGTTGCAAATAAAAACAGGGAGGGCGTGAAAGCCCTCCCCTACATTTATTGAATCGCACTACGGTGCTGTACAAACCCCTCCGCCGCTTTGCGGCACCTCCCCAAGGCTGTTGGGGAGGCTGCAACGCAAAAAAAGAACACCGCGGGGTGGCGCGGTGCTCTTCTTGGGGATAAATCCAAATAAAATGAGGGTTACAATGTCGGGTCCGATTGACCCGTTCGAGGAGGGTAGAACAATACTCTTCAAGTTGCGGTCCTTGTTGAGTACGTCTATATTATAACGCATCGAAAATCCGATTTGTTAACTGTCTATTAACGGATGTTAAACAATTTGAAAAGACAATTAATTCTATTCGGGTGCGGGTGTCCCGCCCTTCATATTTCATATTTCATATTTCATAAACTGTGCACTCTGCACTCTGCACTACTTTCATAACCCCTTACTCGTAATTGCGGATCAGGGTGACGACCTTGCCCAGCAGGATCGCTTCGTCGACGATGATCGGCTCAAAGGCGTCGTTCTCGGGCTGGAGGCGGATGTGACCGTTCTCCTTATAGAAGCGCTTGACGGTCGCGCTCATCTCGCCGGACGCCTTGTCAGGCACCATTGCGACAACGATCTCGCCGTTTAAGGCGGAGGGCGTGCGGTTAACGACAATGATATCGCCGTCAAAGATACCGGCGCCCAACATACTCTCGCCCACGACGCGCAGAGCGAACAGCTCTCTGCCCTTTTGAACATCCTCGGGCACGGGGATATACTCTTCGATCTCTTCGACCGCAAGGATCGGCTGGCCCGCGGTAACGCGGCCCACAAGCGGCACCTTGGCGGTAGGGGTATCGTTCTTGATACGGATACAGCGGTTAAGCCCTTCTTCCCTCTCGATCAGCCCGCGCTCCTCGAGCGCCTTGAGGTGATACGCGACGGTAGAGGTGGAGCTAAACCCCGTAGCAGAACACAGCTCGCGGATCGACGGCACCCTGCCGCGGCCGGAGCAGTCGACGATATAGTCATAGATCTTCTTCTGGCTTTTGGACAACGGTTTCAAAGTTGATTCCTCCCAAATGATTGTCAATTCTCGGCAAAATGGTTCCGAGAATATTTGTTCGAAACTATTATAACACATCTTTTTGAAAAACGCAAATATTTGTTCGAATTTTTTGAAAATTTTTCTCGGGGTTTTTCACCAAAAAGGAGGAGAGAAATTTGGCTATATTATCCAGTAGAAAAAAATCGTGTTTTCCAGTACAATAGAGGTACTATAATATGTTTTATAAAACATATAGAAAAAGGAGACAACCCCGATGAAAAAAATACTTTCCCTGCTCCTCGCGATCATCATGATACTCTCGGCGGTTTTCGTCAGCGGTATCACAGCGTCCGCGGCGGATGGCTTTGCCGCCGGCGACGTCATCTATCTGCAAATTTCCAATCCTGCCAACTGGGCGCAGAACAGCACCCTGTACGCCAACTTCACCGAATATTCCCGCGCGGACAATGACGACACATCCATTATCATTGCCGACGCGGACAAGAGTAAATATGATCCCAAAACCGGCGTACAGACCGTAGAGAACAACACCCTCTACAAGTACACCGTCACATCAGCCGACGCGGGCAAGACCGTGATGCGCTTCTGGCGCGGCAACCAAGAGAAGCTGTGGAACAGCTCCGTCGCCGTCAGCTATGAAGACTACGCCAAAGGTCTGAACACCGCTGTCGTCACCGACTGGGAAGACGCCGGCTTCTTAAACGCAAAATACGATCTTGATCTCAAGGCGACCCTCACCCTCAGCAAAAACAAGGTTGAAGTAGGCGAAGCTGTTGATATCACGCTGTCGCTCGACACTCCCGTTGACGGCGCAAACCTCGCATACTCGATTCAGGACGGTACAACCGAGCTGAGCAAAACCGCCACGGCTACCTTCACTCCCGAAGCAAACGGCGCGTACAGCTTCTACGGTATCGTCACCGCTACCGACAACAACGGCAAGGTCCTCGGTATCGCTTCCGCAATCGCTTCCCTGACGGTCGGCTCCTTCGCGTTCAGCGCGGCGCAGCCAAACAGCCTCTACGCGTTCGCGGGCGCGGGAGATCTCAACAGTGAGTCGTGGATCGAAGTCGACGGACCGCACTCCGGCGTCTATCTCTTCTTTATGCCCTCTTCCGTCAAGGACGGCGACGAGATCACCCTCTATAACACCTTCCCGTCGGCGGTCACCATCGAAAACCTGATCATCCCCTCGATGGGTATCGCCAAGTTCAAGCCGCAGGCGACAAAAAGCTATACCGCCTCTGTCGGCTCCTCTTCCGCTTCTGTCAAATTCAAGTTCTCCTCCGCCGAAGCAGCGCTCTTCGTCAACAATCCCGAGTCCTTTGACGGCAAGGATCTGATGACCTATCTGACCGACAGCAAAGAGAACTCCGCCGCGGCAACCGGCGCGTATTCCGAGCACGACGGCACGATCGAGACGCAGGATATCAAGAAGATCAAAGGCAGAGGCAACACCTCGTGGAACGCCGACAAGAAGGGCTTCAACGTCACCTTCAAGTCTGCGGTATCCGTCGCGGGCATGCCCAAGACCAAGAAGTTCTCTTTGATCTCCAACTTCCAGGACGCGGCTCTCGCGAGAAACCGTATCCTCTATGATATGGGCGATCAGGTAGGCGTTCCCTACGCTTCCGACTCCCGCTTCATTGAATTTTACGTCAACGGCGTCTATTGGGGCTCCTACCAGATGTGCCAGAAGATCGAAGTCGGCAAGAACGCGCTGATCGAAGACGTCGCCGAAGACGACTATCTTGATCCCGAAACAGGCAAGACCAAGACCGACTACTGCTTTGTCGCAGAGATCGACCCCTCGCCCTCACAGGATGACTTCCACTTCTCTGTTGACTCCGGCGTCAACCTGACCGTCAAGTCTCCGGAGCTGACCTCGGAGGATCCCAACATCGCCTATGTGCGCGGCTATATCAAGAATAAGTATAACACGATGTGGAACAAGCTGACCGCTAACGCCGCAGACCTCAACGACTACATCGACATAAACTCCCTGGCAAAGGTCTATCTGATCAACGAGCTGGGCAAGAACTGGGACTCCGGCGCGGCGTCGTTCTTCCTCGTTTATAAGCCCGACGAGAACGGCAAGTATAAGTTCTTCGCTTCTCCCGTATGGGACTATGATAACTCTCTGGGCAACGCCAACGGTGTCGAGAACGATCTCAGGCACTTGGGCATCACCGACTATACCCTGCCCTCCGGATGGTTCTCCACCCTCAAGGGCGGCTACTCCGGCCCGAACTTCCTCGCCCAGTCGGCGAAGAAATCCGTCGTGATGAATGAAGTCTACCGCGTATGGTTCGAGGACTTCCTCCCCGCGATCGCAAAGCTCAACGGCAGCAAAGACGAGACCGCCTATCTCTACTCTGCGGATATCTACCACGATTATCTCAGCGGATCGGCGGATATGAACTATGATATCTGGGAACTGGTCACCGACACCAGCTGGGTCGCCGATCACTCCTCATTAAAGAAGATCACCGCGAACTATACCTATAACAAGTATCATCAGGTGACCGGCGTGACCGTCAGCACCGACAAAAACGCCACCAACTACGACCAGTACACTTTTGACGGTCAGTTTGACTATATGATGGACTGGCTCAATTCCAGAGCGGCGTGGATCTCCTCGCAGTACATCGATCACTATACGCCCTCAGAGCCTCCTACAGAACCCGAGACAGAAGCTCCCACCGAGCCCGAGACAGAAGCTCCCACCGAACCCCCGGTCGATATCGACCTCAACGACGCGATCGCGGCGTGGGTATTTGACAGTGAGGGCAAAACCGAAGGCGACAAGCTCACCGAGTACGGCAACGCCGACGACGGCTACAAGGCGACCACCGGCAGCGGCACCTTCACCCTCTCGGTCAGCGGCGACAAGTCAAGAGCCCTCGAGTGGAGCGCTCCCGAATACGGCGTAACAGGCACCGCGACGGTACCGATCATGGCGGCAGGCTCCAAGAACCTGTGGGGATCTCCGTATCTGCTGTTCGAGGTCGACGCGAAGGACTATGAGGATATCACCTTCACGGCGTACTTGGCGGGCTCCAACCGCTGTCCCGCTTCGTGGCAGCTCTCCTACTCCACCGACGGCGCGACCTTCACCAACGTCGAGGGCGCTGTCGCTACCATCACTTCTGCGAACAGAAAGGTGCTCACCGCCTACCTTGACAAGGTCGCTCTCCCCGCTCAGGCGCAGGGCGACAAGCTCTACCTCAAGCTCACGCCCACCTCGACGACCACCATCTCCGGCGGCGACGTCAGTGAGAAGCCCTCGGGCGGCGAGCTGGCGCTCAACTACATCGTGGTCAGAGGCAAGAAGTCCGGCGCCCCGGAATACAAGAAAGGCGACGTTGACCTTGACGGCGTCGTATCGGTCCTGGACGCTACCATGATCCAGAAGAAGCTTGCTTCTCTGCTGACCTTAAGCGAACTCCAGATGAGCCTTGCCGATACCGACGGCGACGGCTATGTCACCGTTTTGGACGCTACAAGGATCCAGAAGTGGCTGGCAAGCCTGATTCCGATTCTCTGATAACCTATCACCATTCCACAGACGCGGTTCGCTCCGCGTCTGTTTTTATGATAGCTTGTCATCATGTCATCCCGAGTGAAGAGTGAAGAGTGAAGAGTGAAAGGGAATTAGGAATGAGGAATTGTCATTCTGAGCGGTGCCCATCGGGCAAAACGCGAAGCGTTTAGTCGAAGAATCCCCTTGTCATTACTACCGGTTGATAAGGGATGTAGGGCACGATGCCCTCATCGTGCCGAAACGTTGATATCAGATTCCGTTTTCGGCTGCGAATATCAACCTCTCGGCTCGAGCTTGTCCCCCGCCCTACGACTCTATACGTGCCCTGCGACACAACTCAGAACCGGGAACAGGGAACCAATTTCAAATCCGTTAGTATGTGTCAGCAGAGAGGACACAAGATATTGTGCTCAAATCGACAATGTTTTTCATATTTGTGAATTTTACAGGAATCTTTCAAAAACACTTGCAAAATAATGATTTTTCATGTAAAATATAATGGATTAAGAATCTCTCAGACTACATTATTCCGGAGGTCTTTTATGAAGAAATTACTCTCGCTTCTGATTTGCGTTATCTTGGTTGTTTCCGTGTGCTGCGCATTTCCGCTCACCGCGTCAGCCGATGACACCCTCACCGTAACGGACGACTACGGTCACTCCGTCACCCTGCAAATCGGTCAGGATGTGCTCTATACCGTCGGTCTCTACGCGGGCTCTGTCGATAAGATCATCAACGCTCAGGCTAAGCTTCAATATCCGGCAGAGAAGCTGGACGTTGACCTCTTCGGCGATTTTGACGTAGACGAAGATAAAGATATCGTAGAAGTCGACTATGACGCCTATATGATGCCGATGATCAAAAAGGCTTCTCTGTTTATCAACCCCGACATCGACGGCGATATCTTTTATAACTTCTCGAAAGCCAGCGGAGTTGCTCTGTTTGATTCGACTGACATCGTATTCTTCAGGGCGCGCTTCAAGGCGACCGCTCCCGGCACCGCTAACATCGCAACGACAATAGAGTATATCGTAAATACCTCAGACGTTAAGGTCTACAACAACTGCGTACCGGATCCGACGATCAACCCCTACTATGTCACTTCTCTCGAAGCAGCGCAGTACATCATCGGCGATGTTGACAACGACTGGAACGTCACCATTAAGGACGCCGCTCTGATCCAGAAGATCCGTTCCGGCTCCTCTGACGCTTATGAACTCTCTCATGCCGACACCGACCTCGACGGCAGACTGACCCTCAAGGACGCGCTGGGCATCAGAAAATACTTGGTAGGCAACACACCGAGCGTAGTCGGTACCCCGAACTTCAACGCGGGCGTTTCGGTATTCGCTTCGGAACAAGCATAATCTTAACATCTACATAGGAAAAGCCTCCGGGAGGGGGCTTTTTTTAAACGGTTTGGAAAATGATGAAAAAGCTTTCTTTCCTGCTTGTCACGGTCATGCTGGCGACTTTCGTTTTTTGCGGCTGTGATCATCAAAAAACAGAATATCAGATCGGCTTCTTACGTATCGATCACGCCGTAGTCGAGCCCGACGAGAAAGCGGCGCTGAGCGAAGAAGAGCTGCATGAATATCAAAAGCTGGTCGACGCCGTCATAGAAAGAAAAGAGAACTTCTCTTTCTTATGCGACAGTGAAACCGCGCAGTTCTATAAGGAACTGCTCAGGGAAAACCCCTACGGGTTTTTGCTCAGTGATATCGCGGTCGGCGACAACGCCTTTTCTCTCTCTTACGCTTACGGTAAGGAAGAACAGGATGAGATCATCAGCTTTATGGATACGACGATCCTGTCCCTGCTCAACCAAAACTACAGCGAAGACGACAACAAGCTCGATCGGATCCTCAAGCTCTATTATGCGGTCACGGGGTTCTTGAGCTACGATCACACCACCTCCGATATCACCCCGCTGTCAGACTCTCATCTGCGCTATCCCGACGACTCAGTATATCTTGCCTTAAAAACACGGATCACCAAGTGTTACGGCTTCTCCTATCTCTTCGACTTTCTGATGCTGCAAAACGGATATGACTGCTTTGCGGTATACGGCGTGTGCCATTCGAGAGGCGACAGCCACATGTGGAACCTGTTCGAGTATGACGGAGAATACTTCTTCTGTGATCCCACATGGGACAGAAGCGAAGGAGGCTACTCCAAGCTCATGCACTTCGGCAAGACCACCGATGAGCGAACCGCGGAGTCGGTGGAAGGCGTCGACTTTGACTTATATCACACAGAGGGCTATCCGGCGCCCGTTTGTACGGATCGGAGGTTCTCGATTTTCAGAGGGATCTCCCACTTCTCCTGTACAGAAAAACATCGCTTCTACATGAAAGACTTTGACGATAACGAGTATATCTTTGACACCGAGTCTTTTACGATGGAAGCTATCTGAAATCAAAACCACCCGTTCAACGGGTGGTTTGCACAACCCCTAGAAGGGGATAAT
>CAZPOG010000053.1:0-11821 GCA_964588105.1 uncultured Ruminococcus sp.
CAGCTGTGGCAAAGTTGGCGGTATCAATTCCGATATAGCCGTAAATCAGACCTAAATTGATAGCGTAATCATACCGCTTTTTTATATCCTTCAGTTCTAAAACTCTTTCTTCCGTGAGGGGTTTATCCGATTTTAGATAATCCTCATATTGGTCTAAAGATTCTTCCGACAGCAAATCATCAACCAGCTTTTTGGATTCCTCATAATCAAAGCACTGAAAAATCTCAAGCTTTTTCATATATGATAACATATCCAAAATTACAGATTTATGAGTAAGGAAGACGTTTCGGTTATACCCTAAAAGATATATTGTCTGATAGCAGTTTACTGCTTTTCCGCCGAGCTCCAAAATCTCGTCCATTTCATTCTTTGAAATATTCGCAACCATTTTACTGACCGCCCCCAAAGGATAGTCGTTGTTGTTTATTTTAACAATGTCGTCTGAATAATCTGCCGAGAAGCGGTTATAGAGGTGATAACCCTCGCTTGGTTTTTCAATAAACTTCATATTAGAACCTCCGTTCGATAAATATTATAGCACAAATGTTTGAATGTCACAAGCCCTTTTCGGAAAGATTTTTGACTTGTCATATCAAAATACGGACTTTTTAAAATATTTGACATTGATAGAGTGGAAGGATGATTCAGCCGAACGGCGCCTTAAGGCTGAATTAACTTTCCGCAAAAATGAATACTACTCCCACTTTTGACAAGGTGGGAGTTTTGTGTTCGGAAAACTATACGAGGAGGAATTAGTTTGATGAAATCAAACACAGGTACTGTATGTTATCCGTTTCCGTACAGTGCCGTCGACGGCTGTCTCTATATGGAGAAAGCCAACAAAAACGGAACAACCACAAGAAAGCTCTGCAACTTTCTGCCGTATCTCAAGTTCGATATCAATGTTGATGACGGTGTAGAGCAGACAAGAACATTTCGCATAGCGGGCGTTCACGAAAGCGGGCGATTGCTGCCGGAGATCGAGGTCACGGTCAAAGAGTTCGGCAAAATGGATTGGGTGCTCGAACGTTGGGGAGCCGAATGCGTTATTGAGCCCGGGAACGGCAACAGGGAAAACATCTGCTGTGCCATTCTGAAAACAGTAGGAGAAGCTGAAAAAAAGAACGTGTACCGAACCACCGGTTGGAAACTGATTGACGGAAAATGGGAATATCTTTTGCCGAATGACGGAAAACACGACGTCAGGCTGTTCGGAAAGCTCAGGCATTATGAGATGGCAAATCGTTGGTCGGATTCGAATTTGAAAACGGTGTGGTCGATGATGAAGGACAGGTTGATCGCGACAAAGGCAATCATCTGGACGCTGATCGCGTTTGTTTTCCTGACGCCGCTCAACGAGTTTTTCCGTCAGGTATTCTACGAGCCGAAATTTGTTCTTTGTCTGATACCTGAATCCGTGAAACTCAAATCACTTGGGAAGAAAAAAGTTAAGTCATTATGCGACAAAAGGCGATTATGACCTATCATGCTTCTTTCACCCAATTGATGCAGAGATAAAATTGCTAAAAACACTGATAAACGTGTACGCAATGCGGTTTTTCTGAAATTACATAAAATGAGTTTCACGGATTCAGGTGATAGGAAAAACAGGCTCGCGCAAAAGCACGCTGGCGGCGTTGTTCCTATCGTTCTTCGGAAGGTTCAGCGGTACGGATTTGCCGTTGTCATTCAGCGATACGCTGAACAGCATTCTCACCAATATCAATACGCTCAAGGATGTGCTGACCTGCATCGACGACTTCCACCCCGGTACCCGGGCAGCCGAGAAAAGGGATACCAACATCGCCCAAGGCATTGACCGTGCCTTGGGCGACCGCATCGGTAAAGGGCGGTTGACTTCAGACTGTACGCCGATGGAAGCCCGACCACCGCAGGGCAACGCTATCGTGACAGGCGAGACCGTTCCCGATGTTGGCGAGAGCGGCACCGCCAGAACCTTCACGCTGGAGATAAAGCGCGGAGATGTAAATTTGAAAAATCTCAGCTATTTTCAGAGTGAAGCGAAAAACGGAACACTGATGAGTTGTCTGCTTTCATATACGGAGTGGATAAAGGGCTGCTACCTGCACGATGAGTCCGCGCAGGAAATTCTGCTTGAGGATTTGAGTAAGAGCTTTGAAACCTACCGCGACGAATTTATCAAAAAAGACAGTCGCAGTCACGGCAGAGTTTCTGAGATGGTTGCATGGCTGACAATCGGTATGAAATATTTTCTGGAATTTCTGTATATGCGCAGCATCATTGAAGAGTCGGAAAAGGAATCTGCCCTGCGAGAGTATCGTGAAATACTATTTGACTTAGCGAAATGTCAAAGCAACAACATTGAGCAGGACAATCCCGTGGTAACGTTCATTCAGAAGCTCTACTCGCTTCTCGAAAGCGGACAGGCGGTTGTGCTGGACAGAACGCTTCCGGCCGAGTATAAGCCGGTAAACTTTATCGGATATGAAGACGAAAAGCATTACTGCCTGAACGCGGACATGACACTCAAGGCGGTCGTGCAGCTGTGTAAGGATCAGGGAGATTCCTTTACGCTAAACAAGAAATCCTTGATCAAGGCACTGGCTGAGGAAGGCTTGCTGGATTCGGACAAAGACAAAAATGTTAAATCCGTCAATGTCTATGGAAGGGGAAGTATAAAGCTGCTCTGCATTGACAAGGAGAAAGCCGACCAACTCATAGCCTTGTCCGAATAAGAGGGGATACAGGGGATAACTGTTCAGAAACGGCATGGATACTGGCCTTCTTCCTTTTTCTGTTTGGGTGAGCTTCGGGTGAGAAATCCCCCTTTGCTACCCCAAGCGGATTTCTCAAAAGCCTCATGAAATCTGGCTTTTCTTTGATTCTCCCCCTAATCCCCCGAAAAATGCAGTACCCCTATTCTACAAAAACCGCATATCAAATTCAAGCGGATTTTGTCGAAGCGGGAATTTATTTCTCGCTTTTACTCAGCTTCAGCTGAGGCAAGCAGAGCGTCCGGCTGTCCGCCGTACGCATAAAGCCGGGCAGAAGCTCGCACCCACTTTTATATCAACCACGGAGGTATTTATTTGGCAAACAGAAAATGAAATCAAACCATATCAATTCGTCTTACAGCAGAAGAAAAGAAAGAGATCGTCGCCAAAGCGGAACAGGCGCAGATGACCTTGACCGACTACCTGATTGAATGTTCTCGCGACACAGATATCACGGTGACTGATTTGTCAGAGGTGCTTGTTGAGCAGAAACGCGTTGGCAATAACCTCAATCAGATCGCACGAAAGATCAATTCAAAACGGTTTTTCTTCGGAAAATTCGATTCGGTTATCGAAGGTCAGCGAAAAATCTATGACGCGATCCTCAGCCTGATGGGAGATGAAAGCTGATGGCAACGGTCATTTTTATCAAGGAAGGTCGGCAGAATCGTTCCGCCATGCGCGCGGTTATCAACTACTGTCAGCAGGAGTACAAGACCTTTGACAGCGAATTTAAGCGCAGATTAGTCAGCGGAGTCAACTGCGACGGCGAAAATGCCTTCCGAGAATTCATGGCGACGAAGAAGGTTTACGGAAAAGATAACGGTATATTCTTCTACCATTATGCGCAATCGTTCTCGCTGTCGGAAAAGCTTACGCCCGAACAGGCGCACGAAATCGCTCTTGAATTTGCGGAGAAAGCGTGGGTAGGTCATGAGGTTCTGGTAACAACTCACTGCGACGCTAACCATATACATTCGCATTTCGTAATCAATTCCGTCGGCTTTGAATCGGGAATGAAGCTGCGCCAGTCGCCGTCAACGTTGAAAAAGCTGCGAAAACTCAGCGATGAAATCTGCCTTGCGCACGGGCTTTCCGTTCTCAAGCCATACGAGGACGGCGGCAAAAGAATGTCCACCAGAGAGTACCGAGCAAGAATGAAGGGTGAAAGCTGGAAACAAAAGCTGGCGAATGACATCGATAAGGCGATGGAGTTTAGCGGAAGCAAGGATGAATTTATACGCTCGATGTCTATTCTCGGCTACCGAATGACGTGGACGGATGAGAGAAAGTATCTGACCTTTCACTGTCCCAACGGCAAAAGCTGCCGCGACATCAAGCTCCACGACGAGAAATATCTCAAAGATAATATCGAGCGTGAACTCCTGCAAAGAGAGTTTCCCGACAGCGGTTCGGATGAAAAGCAGCCGACAGGCTGGGAGGATTCGCGCGAGCTTTACGAGCAGCATCTGCGAGAACGCGCTCTTGCAAAAGCGGAATCGCAGAGAGTTGCCGACAGCTATCCGAACGTTATCGGCGGCATCGGCAGCCTTGCCGGGGCGGTATCCAAAATCGTTGACGACGATTCCGAAGACCCGGACGAGCGCAGAAAGCGTATTGAAGCCGAGGAAAACGGCTCCGCTCTCGGTACGGTTCTCGGCTTGGGTATCGGTATAATAACCAATGTAGCAGCCGAAAGTCAGGGTGAAATGCTCGATCAGGAGCCTGATTATGAGCAGGAAGAATGCAAAACCAGAGAAGAAATCCTCCACGAAATCTTCGGCGCTGACGATTATGACTACGATAATTATGATGACAGCGAGGATGAAGATGAGGACGAAGGATTCTCCATGACACTCTAAACTATATCAAACGAAGGGATTGATGTCAAATATGATTCGGTTCAATTTTCAAACCAACTACCACATTAACAAAATCATAAAAATAATTCGCTGTATTTATTACAGTGAGGAAAGGACTCTATGGACAAAGAATTCAGTACCATTACTCTAAATAATCCCTCAGATTTTTACAGAAGGAATCTTTTCAGCTCCACTACCATGACGGTCAACGGTGCTACTTACGAGATTATTTCTGTAAACCCTACCGCTGACGCTCCCACCGTCAGTGACACCATCAAATATTTAATCACAGGAAAATAGCAACGTGACGTTGCATCCAAATCCGCCTTTGGAAAACTGAGATATGTAAACTAAGGTTCTGCAACGGCGGGTCAAAAGTTTTATTGTCAAAAAACAAGCCAAAATCTCTGGACATTCAAGCCGAGTTAGGGTATCCTGTTAGCGTATCCTATTCGGTTTGAATTTCAGAGTGGCTGCATTCGGAAAGGAAGGTTCAAATTGTTAAACACAAATTCAAACCAATTGATCACTGCTCTCTATTGCCGTCTCTCGCAAGAGGACGAGCGCGAGGGTGAATCAAATAGCATATCCAATCAAAAAATCATTACCAAGAAGTTTGCGGACGATAATAATCTGCACAACTGTAAGTACTATGTTGACGACGGTTATTCCGGCGCAAATTTCAACCGTCCCGGTTACAAGCAGATGATGGAGGACGTTTACGCGGGCAAGGTCGGTACGGTCATCGTAAAAGACCAATCCCGACTCGGAAGAGAATATCTCCAGACAGGTATGTTGATGGAGATTACATTCCCACAGTATGACGTGCGGTTTATCGCAATCAACGACGGCGTTGACAGCCTTCATGGTGAGAGTGACTTCTCCGGCATCAAGAATTATTTCAATGATTTCTATGCCAGAGATACGAGCAAGAAAATCAGAGCTGTCATTCATTCAAAAGGTGAGCGCGGGGAAAGGATAAGTACAACTGTTCCTTACGGATATATGCGAAATCCCGATAATCCAAAGGAATGGATTCCCGACCCTGAAACCGCGCCGATTGTAAAAGAAATCTTTGATTTATACGCAAGCGGAATCGGAATCTGGAGTATCTGTAATCAGCTTGCGGAGCGAAAAGTGATCTGTCCGAGCGTATATGCTTTCAAGAAAACAGGAAGTCGCAGCGGTCAACCGAACTTAAATAATCCATATATATGGTCGCAAAACAGCGTTAGGAAAATGTTGTCGAACCCATTCTATGTTGGAGATACCGTTAATTTCAAAACTTATTCCAAGTCAAACAAACTGAAAAAGCGCATAAACAATTCGCCTGAAAATATCCGGGTGTTCGAAAATACTCATGAAGCGATTGTTGACAGGAAGACATTTGACCTCGTACAGAAACATTTTGAAGGCAGGAAACGTCCTGATACACAGGGCGAGATGGACAAGTATTCCGGTTATCTTTACTGCGGAGACTGTGGCAAAAGAATGTATCTTCATCGTTCGAAAACAATGCCGACTGAGAAAAACTACTTTCAATGCGGCGGTTATCAGCGAGGAAAATCAAGATGTACTGTCCACAATATCAAGGAACATGTGCTTGATACGATCGTTCTCGCACAGTTAAAATCTATGATAGCGTTGGCGAGCAGCCACAGCGATGAGTTTTATGCTATGGCAACCGAGAAGGGCAAAGCTGAAGCTAAAAAGTATTATGCTTCGGCAGAGAAAGAAAAATCTCAGTTGACTACCCGTATTAGCGAGCTTGACAACATCATTCGCTGCCTTTACGAGGACAGAGTGATCGGACGTATCACTCCAGAACGTTATGATTTCCTTGCATCAGGCTACGAGGAAGAACAAGCTCAGATTCGCACTAAGCTGAACGAACTCAACGAAAAAATCAATGAGATTGATTTACAGGAGAAATACGTCAAGGATTTCATTGCAAAGGCAAAAGAGTATATCGACATCGAAAAACTCACTCCCGAAATCCTCCGCGCCTTTATCAAGCGAATAGATGTCTACGAAAAGGAAGTCAGATATTCGCGCACCTGCGGCAACACTATCGTAATCCAATACACATTTCAGTTAGATAAAAACTAAACAGAAAAATACCCTGAAGGCACTTAAAACCTTCAGGGTATCCCCGCCGCTGAATTTTCCGTTAAGAATATCACGGATTGTATCAACGGTGTTGTTTAGATGTAGCTGGGAAGGCGGGGTTCGAACCCACGAATGACGGAGTCAAAGTCCGTTGCCTTACCGCTTGGCTACTTCCCAAGATGCAAGTGCTATTATACCAAGTATTTTTAAATCTGTCAATGATATGTTCATATTATCAATTTAATTAAAAAAGACTTTATTTACAAATGAATATATGATATAATACAAATATCAAAGTTAAGGAGAGAAAAATATGTCAATGGTTAATTTACAGGGATATAAGGTCGACAGGATCGAATTTGTCAGCTTGCTCGAGAACGGCACCAAGATCTCACTGGGAAATAAGTATTCTTATAACGTTCAGTACGCTAAAGACGCGAATATGGCAAGAGGCGAGTTTGATATCGAAGTCCACGATAAGGACAATCCCGATAAATTCAAAATCAGAGTCGTTGTGGTAGGTATCTTCTCCTATCTTGAAGGCTCCAAAAAAGAATTGATCCACGCGGAGACTTTCAAAGCACTCTTCCCTTATGCCAAGGCACTGGTTACCACCGTTACCGCCAACTGCGGCATCAAGCCGATCATGATCCCAGAAATCGATATCGATAATCAGCAGATTTATCGCTTCGATAAGAATCCGGAACAATAATTGATATTAGTATTATCTCCATCTGCCATAGCAGGTGGAGATTTTTTCGAAGAAACGGATTAGATTTGAAATAGAGCAGATGATGTATGTTTGTTCTAAACGTTGTGTAATTTCTTGTATGTTGCCGGGTACTGACACAACACCGCAGATGTACGCTCTCTAAAAATGATTCTCCGGATCATTTTTACCGGCGGCTCTTCACGCGGGAAACGGGGTCCCCAAAACGCCCCTGCGTTTTTGGGGAGAGGAGGAACAGCAAAGTGATACAGGAACAGTCAATCCTGACTGCTCCTAATGAGCGAAGCTCGCGACGACGACGGCACGGTCGCCTTCGATTCCCATCTTCTTGCTCTGGTCGGTTCAAGTCAAATAAAGAGGGTACCCGTTATAGGGTACCCTCTTTATTTGAATGGAGCAGATGATGGGAATCGAACCCACACGGTCAGCTTGGAAGGCTGAAGTTCTACCACTAAACTACATCTGCATCTTTAATTGTGTTACATATCATATCACATTAATATTGATTTGTCAAATGATATTATATCAGTTCAATTATAGTCTTTTATAATATATTACATCAGTTCATGAAAGATTTAGGGCAATTTCCTCTGCGATTATCATATAACAACCGGCACAGCGTTATGCTATGCCGGTAACTTGTATATAAATTATTCTGTTCTCAGTGCTATGACCGGATCCTTCTTTGCCGCTTTTCTTGACGGGATCAGACCGCCGATCAATGTCAAAATAATGCTTAACACCACTAAAATCACCGATGATCCTGGAGGAAGAAATGCGTAGATATTCTGACTGGGCAGCAGCGCGCGCAGGATCGCGTTTCCGGGAATCAACAGCAGATAAGTGATCCCAACGCCGAATAACCCGGCAAGCGCGCCGATGATAAACGTCTCAGCGTTAAATACCTGAGATATGTTGTGCTTGGAAGCGCCGAGCGCTCTGAGGATACCGATCTCCTTCTTCCTTTCCAGAACGCTGATATAGGTGATAACGCCGATCATAATTGATGAAACTACCAGCGATATCGCAACAAAAGCAATCAAAACATAGCTGATCGCATTAACGATATCCGTGACTGAACTCATCAGGCTATCTACCATATCGGTGTAAGAAATCACTTTGTCCTCTTCCCCGTTCGATTCCATCCTCTTATTGTAATGATCGATGATCGCTTTGATCTCCTGTTTAGAATCGAAGTCGATCGGGTAGATCGTGATCATGGATGGATTGTTCAAGTCGGCATAGCCGAGCTTCTTCAAATTATTATCAAACGACTTTTCATCTTTGGATAACAGAGATATCATCAGATTTGACATTTCGCTGACTTCCATATTTGCGGAGAACAAATTTGAAAATGCATCCGGACTGAAAGAAAAAGCGCTTGATAAAGTGGAGGAAAGCGAATCCGTGAGTCCGCTCATACTCTGTACCAAAGAGGACGTCAGGCTTTCGGAAACAGAAGACATAACACTCGACATCACCGAAGTAAGACTTGTTCCGATACTTGAAATATACTTGGAAAATAACGCCTCCATCTGTTTGGTATCCACAACATTTGAAATTGTGTCCGACAGAAGTGTCTGAGCATCATCGGTATTGAGATACTCAACGAACGCCGTCAATAGATTATCAAAGGACGGCAGAGAATTCTCATTTGCGTAGGTGTTATATCCTGTCAACAAATCCTCTATGATACCGGAAGCTTGTTCGGATGTGATCAGGTGGGAAAGAATCTCATCCCGTATCCTGATAACTCCTTCGCTGAGTTTCTCCTGCGCTGCGGGAGTGTTGAGATAATCATAGACATACTCAGCTGTCGACTCCTCTGCTCCAATGCTTTCGAGATATTCTGCGTATCCGGACATAACATCCTGCGCAATTTCAGTCAGAAGCTCGATGTTGATGACTTCCTTGCTGTTTTCTTCGATGATCTTATTGACGTCGTCAATAATGATATTCCTTGCTTCATCGGAGCCAAGGAACTGAAGCATTGCTTCAGGGATCTTGGAGTAATCAGTGGAGGTCTTTGACTTTGCATAATCGGAAAAGCCTTCAAGAAGCTTTGAAAACAGAGTTTTCATCTCGTCTTCCGATACATTTAATTCAATACTCGAAAAGATCGTCTCGATATCTTCTTCTGAAAGTTCGGGCATCAATGATGATAACTCATCTAAAGAAATCGAGTCGCCTAAGTCCATATCGGAAAAATCCAAGCTCGACAAATCAATACCGGAGAGATCCAAATCCGAAGAATCTAAATCAAAATTGAATAAATCCGACAGCCCATCGGTATCAATCTTAAACATAGAAGACAGATCGAAATCTTTCTCGTCTGATGCTTCGGAAAACTTTTTTCCCGAGATAACGTCAACTTCGGGATCTTTTAGCTGCGATTGGACGATTTCGCTGTTTCCGGCGATCTCAATCAAATGTGTGATCAAAGAAGGAGGATAATTGATGCCGTAATCGAGGATCGGCGCACTGGTATCCTCTGTTGAAGAAACAACGCCGACAATGGTAATATCTTCAGCTTTTTCCAAAAGGGACTTCATGAATTTATCTTCCGAAGAACGGTCGGACCATGCATTAAACTCTTTATCATACGTATAATACTCACATGACGGAACCAGTTTATAGGTCAAACCGATAAAATCTTCATACTGATATGTTGACGGATCCTCCTCGACTTTTGTAGACTTTCCGTCGTTAAAATTCTTGACCATATTGTCAAGTTTCTCCGGATCTTTGAGCCCTAAGGTATATAACGTCAGATCGGATATACTTCCGTTGGATGTCAGAACCACAACACATTCGTTATAATTCTCAGGCCAATGACCTGCTTTCACCTCATATGTCGAAGTGTACAGATCCGTATTTTCCGGCATTACATAAAAGGAATCCGTAGAACTGAATGAAGAAAGCAGACTGTTAGAGATGGTCTCAGATGAACCGAATCCCATGGACGAGAAACTGTTGTTGGGGTTGATTTTTCTATAGGAGCCGTCATCGCTGACGGAATAAATCTGAGGAGTGACACTGTAGCTGTATTCAAGCGCCTGAACATAATCGTAAATATCGCATTCATCGCTCTCAAAATAGCGCTTGAGCGATCTGAGATCATTAGATTGAACATTAGACAAAAAACCGGTTACGGTCTTTAACTCGGTGACCTCAGCCCCGTTGCTGACGGAATCCAACGCCGAACCCATGCTGGTCATATACATAGACGTAAGATCCAGACTGGTACTATTGATTTGAAGCGGATAACTCTGTAAGCTCTCTTCCTCAATGCTTTTGATATACTTATCCGCTCCCGTTGACATTGATAGTATCATCGCAATACCGATAATACCGATAGATCCCGCGATAGAAACCAAGATTGTTCTCGCTTTCTTTGTCCAAAGATTGTTAAAAGAAAGAAGCAGAGAAGTTAGCGGAGACATAGAAGATCTGCCCATATTCTTATGAACGGCGTCGGACGTATCTTCAGCTTCAAACGGATCAGAATCGGATATGATTTGACCATCTCTTAATTCTACGATCCTTGTAGAATAGTCACGCGCAAGATCGGGGTTATGGGTAACCATAACAACCAGCTTATCCTTAGCAACTTCTTTAAGAAGATCCATAACATGGATGCTGGTCTCACTGTCTAAAGCGCCGGTGGGTTCATCCGCAAGAAGAATATCGGGATCGTTAACAAGAGCGCGTGCAATAGCAACCCTCTGCATCTGACCGCCGGAAAGCTGAGAAGGTTTTTTATGGATCTGATCTCCGAGACCGACTTTCTCGAGAGCTTCTTTGGCTTTCTTTCTTCGAGCAGAAGCGGAAACGCCGCTGATCGTCAACGCCAGTTCAACGTTTGAGAGAATTGTCTGATGCGGGATCAGATTATAGCTCTGAAAGACAAATCCAATCGTATGATTTCGATAAGAATCCCAGTCACGATCGGAATATCGCTTTGTAGAGATCCCGTTGATAATCAAATCACCGGTATCATATCGATCCAAACCGCCGATGATATTCAGCAGAGTAGTCTTACCCGATCCGGACGGACCGAGTATGGCTACAAATTCATTATCACGCAAACTCAGTGTGACGTCATCCAGCGCACGCTGGATCAAATCGCCTGTTTTATACTCTTTGGAAACATTCTGAATCTTAAGCATATTCTCACCTAATAACTAATTCAGATAATTTTATATTCCGAAATACACAAAAAGATGCAATAATTCAAGTCAAAAAGCAGGGTAAGCCCCTGCTTTTTTATATTACCTCTATGGTAAGTTCATTGTTCGCGGAAGATAACGCAACAGCAGAAAGCCCGCCTTCGCCGGCTTTAATCAGTTCTTCGGTGATTTTAT
>CAZPOG010000054.1:0-11623 GCA_964588105.1 uncultured Ruminococcus sp.
GAGATGGACGGCTTCGGCGCCAACGAGGGCGTTATCATGATCGCCGCGACCAACCGTCCCGACATCCTCGACCCCGCGCTGCTCAGACCCGGCCGTTTTGACCGTCAGGTCATGGTCGGATATCCCGATATCAACGGCAGAGAAGCGATCCTCAAGGTTCACTCCCGCGAGAAGCCGCTCTCTCCCGATGTCAAGCTCAAGACCGTCGCGAAGGAGACCGCCGGATTCACCGGCGCTGATCTCGCGAATCTCTTAAACGAAGCCGCGCTTCTTGCCGCCAGAAAAGACAAGAAGGCGATCACCCAGGAAGAGATCGAAGAAGCCGCTATCAAGGTGGTTGTCGGTACCGAGAAGAAGAGTAAGGTCATGAGCGAGAAGGAGAAGAAGCTCACCGCTTATCACGAGGCGGGTCACGCGATCTGCTTCTACGCCTGCGAGACCCAGGATCCCGTCCACCAGATCTCGATCATCCCCCGCGGCTTGGCGGGCGGCTATACCATGCCGCTTCCCACCGAGGACAAGTCCTATCGCAGTAAGGCGGAGATGTTTGAGGAGATCGTGGTAGACCTCGGCGGCAGAGTCGCCGAAGCCTTGGTGCTCGGTGATATCTCCACAGGCGCTTCCAACGATATCGAGAAGGCTACCAAGACCGCTACCAATATGGTCGTCAAGTACGGTATGTCCGAGAGCCTCGGACCGATCAACTACTCCTCCGGCTCCAATGAAGTATTCATCGGCAGAGATATGGGTCATGTCAAGAACTATTCCGACGAGACCGCTTCCAAGATCGACGCGGAGATCCATGCGATCATCGCGAACGCTTACAAGAAGACCGAGGATATCCTGAACGCCCATATGTCAAAGCTTCACGAGACCGCGGCATATCTGATCAAGCACGAGAAGATGTCCGGCGAGATCTTCCGGAAGGTAATGGAAGGCACCTACGTCGAGCCTGTCGAAGAGGACGAAGACGAAGAATAAACAGCAAAAAGGGGATTGTCATTGCGAGCCCTTTAGGGCGTGGCAATCCCCTTGTTATTAATATCGTTTTATTATAGATTATCTAAGCGAACAGCAGGATGAGGCAGGGGATTCCTACGTCGGGCGTTGCCCTCCTTTGAATGACTGTCAAAAGGACTATTATGCAGGATAAGATCATCATTCGCGGCGCGAGAAAACATAACTTAAAACATATCAATCTCGAACTGCCGAGAGACCGTCTGATCGTTCTGACGGGACTCTCCGGTTCGGGCAAGTCCTCTCTGGCTTTCGACACCATCTACGCCGAAGGTCAGCGCCGCTATGTCGAGAGTCTTTCCTCGTACGCGAGAATGTTCCTCGGTCAGATGAGAAAGCCCGAGGTGGATTCGATCGACGGTCTGTCTCCCGCGATCTCCATCGACCAGAAGACCACCTCCAAGAATCCCCGCTCCACCGTCGGCACCGTTACGGAGATCTACGATTACTTCCGTCTGCTGTATGCGCGGATCGGTATCCCGCACTGTCCTGTCTGCGGCAGAGAGATCACCCAGCAGACGGTAGACCAGATCTGCGACTCCGTCCTCTCTATGGATGAGGGTACCAAGATCATGGTGCTTGCTCCCGTGATCCGCGGGAAGAAAGGCGAGCACAAGCCCGTCTTCGATTCTGCGCGCAAGTCCGGTTTTGCCAGAGTGCGCGTCGACGGGATCCTCTATGACCTGACCGAAGAAATAATTCTCGAAAAGAATAAAAAACACAATATCGAAGTGGTCGTCGACCGTCTGGTGATCAAAGATTCGATCCGTTCTCGCCTGTCGGATTCGATCGAAACCGCTTCCAAACTCAGCGACGGTCTGATCCTGATCTCGGTGATCAACGGGGAAGAGATCCTTTATTCCCAGAACTACGCCTGCCCCGACCACGGGGTAAGCATCACCGAGCTGTCGCCGAGGATGTTCTCGTTCAACAATCCCTTCGGCGCGTGTCCGAAGTGTACGGGTTTGGGAATGTTTCTCAGGGTCGATCCGCAGCTGATCATTCCCGATCCGAACAAGACCATCGCCCAGGGCGGCATCAAGGCGTCCGGATGGGCGCTGGAAGGCAACACCATCGCCCAGATGTATCTGGAAGGCATCGCGGAGAAGTACGACTTCTCCTTCCACAAGCCGATCAAGGATTTGCCCAAAGAAGCGGTCAACGCGATCCTCTACGGCACAAACGGCGAGAAGCTTCACCTGATCCGCAACTCTGTCTACAAGCAGGGCGAGTTTTACAAGGATTTCGAGGGTATCATCCCGAACCTTGAACGCCGTTTCAAGGAGACCTCCTCCGCGTGGATCCGTGAGGAGATCCAGAGCTATATGACCGAGATCCCCTGCGACGAATGCAACGGCAAGAGACTCTCCAAGGTATCCCTCGGCGTGACTGTCGGCGGGATGAATATTACCGATCTCTGCGATATGTCTGTCGTCAGGATCCTCGACTATTTAGAGAATATTGAGTTAAGCGAGCGTGAGCGGTTGATCGCGGGCGAGGTGCTCAAGGAGATCATCTCCCGCCTGAACTTCCTCAAGAGCGTCGGGCTGGGCTATCTGACCCTGTCCCGCGCCGCGGCGACCCTCTCGGGCGGAGAAGCCCAGCGTATCCGCCTTGCGACCCAGATCGGCTCTTCACTGATGGGCGTGCTGTATATTCTCGACGAGCCGTCCATCGGACTGCACCAGAGGGACAACGACAAGCTGCTCGACACGCTGAAAAGCCTTCGGGACATCGGCAACACCGTGATCGTTGTCGAGCACGACGAGGACACCATGCGCGCGGCGGACTTCATTGTCGATATCGGCCCCGGAGCGGGCGTACACGGCGGCGAGATCGTCGCTACCGGCAGCGTGGAAGACATCATCGCGTGCGAGGATTCCATGACCGGTCAGTATTTGTCCGGCAAGCGCTCCATCCCGCTTCCCGAGAAGCGCCGCAAGGGCAGCGGCAAGAAGCTCACTATCAAGGGAGCGGCGCAGAACAATCTGAAAAACATTGATGTTAATATTCCTTTAGGGAAATTTGTCTGTGTGACCGGCGTGTCCGGTTCGGGCAAATCCTCCCTGATCAACGAGGTGCTGTACAAGCACTTGGCGAAGGAGCTCAACCGCGCCAAGACCACGCCCGGCAAGTTCAAGGAGATCAGGGGGCTTGAGAATCTGGACAAGGTCATCAACATTGACCAGAGCCCGATCGGCAAGACCCCGCGTTCCAATCCCGCGACCTATACCGGCGTGTTCACCGATATCCGCGAGCTCTACGCCTCTACCACCGAGTCGAAGATGAAGGGCTTTACTTCCTCGCGCTATTCCTTCAACGTCCGCGGCGGACGCTGTGAGGCGTGCCAGGGCGACGGTATCATCAAGATCGAGATGCACTTTCTCCCCGATATCTACGTCCCCTGCGAGGTCTGCAAGGGTCAGCGCTACAACCGTGAGACTTTGGAAGTCCGCTATAAGGGCAAGAACATCCACGATGTGCTGGAGATGACGGTGGAGGAAGGGCTCGAGTTCTTCAAGAACATCCCCAAGATCCGGCGCAAGCTCCAGACGCTTTTTGACGTCGGCTTGGGCTATATCAAGATCGGCCAGCCTGCCACCACCCTCTCGGGCGGCGAAGCGCAGCGCGTGAAGCTCTCGACCGAGCTTTCCAAGCGCCCGACCGGCAAGACGATCTATATCCTCGACGAGCCGACCACCGGTCTGCATATTGCGGACGTTCACAAGCTGGTCGACGTCCTCCAGAAGCTGGTGGATACCGGCAACACGGTCATCGTGATCGAGCACAACCTCGAGCTGATCAAGACCGCCGATCATATCATTGACCTCGGTCCCGAGGGCGGCGACGAAGGCGGCACCGTGATCGCCGAAGGCACGCCCGAAGAGGTGGCACAGAACGAAAACTCCTTTACCGGACAGTACTTACGTCCATTATTAAATGAGGGCTGACGTATCTCGTGTGTCATTGCGAGGGCTTCAGCCCGTGGCAATCCCCTTCCTTTTTCTTCTGTTTGGTTAGACCGCTTTTTCTGAACGGTAGTAAGAGGAAGGGGATTCTTCGCTTTGCTCTGAATGACACTGCTGACCAACCATACGCTTTTTGTTAGTTAAAATTCTGTAATTTTCTTTTGTGTATTTATAGCCGGCGAAAACTGTGGTACATTTAATTTGTTTTTGAAAATGTTGAAATAATACGGGAGGAAGAACATGAAAATCGGTTTTGACAATCAAAAGTATCTTGATATGCAGTCACAGCATATCCGTGACCGCATCTCGCAGTTCGGCGGCAAGCTCTATCTCGAATTCGGCGGCAAGCTTTTTGACGATTATCATGCTTCCCGTGTGCTCCCGGGCTTCAAGCCCGACTCCAAGCTCCAGATGCTGATGCAGTTGAAGGACGAAGCGGAGATCGTCATTGTCATCAACGCGGACGATATCGAGAAGAACAAGGTACGCGGCGACCTCGGCATCACCTACGACCTCGACGTGCTTCGTCTGATCGACGTATTCTCCGGCAGAGGACTGTATGTCGGATCAGTTGTGCTGACCCGCTTCAACGAACAGCCCGCGGCGCTTGCTTTCCAGAAGAAGCTTGAGGAAGGCGGCATCCGTGTCTATCATCATTTTTCCATCCCCAACTATCCGCAGGATATCGACCTGATCGTCTCCGACGAAGGCTTCGGCAAGAACGACTATGTCGAGACCTCCCGCAAGCTCGTTGTCATCACAGCTCCCGGTCCCGGCTCGGGCAAGATGGCGGTATGTCTCTCCCAGCTCTATCACGAGCATAAGAGGAATATCGAGGCGGGCTACGCGAAGTTTGAGACCTTCCCGATCTGGAACCTTCCCCTCAAACACCCCGTCAACGTCGCGTATGAGGCGGCTACCGCCGACTTAAACGACGTGAACATGATCGATCCCTTCCATCTTGAGGCGTACCACGTCACTACCGTCAACTACAACCGCGACATCGAGGTTTTCCCCGTGCTCAACACGATGTTCGAGACGATCTTGGGCGAGTCGCCTTACAAGTCTCCCACCGATATGGGCGTCAACATGGCGGGCAACTGTATCATCGACGATGATGCTGTCTGCGCCGCGGCGAACCAGGAGATCATCCGCCGTTACTACGACGCGATGTGCAACTTCAAGAAGGGCAATTCCTCCGAGGAAGAAGTATATAAGATCGGTCTGCTGATGAAGCAGTCAAAGCTGTCCGCAGACGACCGCGTTGTTATCGCTCCCGCTTTAAAGAGGGCAGAGGAGACCGGCGAGCCTGCCGCGGCGATCGAGCTGTCCGACGGCACCATCATCACCGGCAAGACCTCCGACCTGCTCGGCGCGTGCTCCGCGATGCTCTTGAACGCCTTGAAGTATCTCGGCGATATCCCGAAGAAGGTCGATCTCATCGATCCGGCGGTCATCGAGCCGATCCAGCGGCTGAAGGTGGAGAACTTCGGCTCCGCCAACCCGAGACTTCACACCGACGAGGTGCTGATCGCGCTGTCCATCTCCGCGGTCACCAATCCCACTGCGCGGCTTGCGATGCAGCAGCTTGAGAAGCTCAAAGATTGCGAAGCGCATGTGACGGTCATCCTTTCCCAGACCGACGCCTTGACGCTCAAGAAGCTCGGCGTCAAGCTCACCACCGAGCCTCAGTACCAGAGCAACAAGTTCTATCAAAAATCATAAGAAATACTGTAGGGAGCGGTCTTGACCGCTCCGCATAACGAAACATCGATTTGTCAGCAACTTTCGGAAAGGTCAAGACCTTTCCCTACTGTTATTTCAACTTACACCGTCGGCTGAAAAGTCGGCGGTTTTTCTTATATTTGCTTGTATGGGCTTCATGTTTGTGCTATAATAAGACTGCTTTGAAAAATCTTTTTCAGGAGGACACAAGGATGAAAAAGTTTTTATGTATGTTATGCTGTCTGGCGATTCTTTTCGGAATGGTAATAGCGGCGATCCCCGCGTCAGCGAAAGAGATCGCTCCCTCGGGATCGTCAAGTAAGATCTACTTTGACACAGCAAATATCGGATGGAGAGATTATCAGCGTATCTGCTGTTTTCTTTTTGATCTCGATGAAGGCGAGATCATCGTATGGGGATCTAAAAAGGGTTACTGTACCGATGAGGGAAACGGTATCTGGTCCTTAGATTTGGACGAGAATGGGATCTCTCTTGATGAGGGTGGCTCCTACTATGTGATTTTTTCCGCTGATTGGGATACCAGAAGTACCTATCCGTTGCTGCTTGACAGCACTTGCTGCGGCGATACCGCGTATTTTACCGGCAATATGATCGAGAATCCCGCTGATTCCACCAAAATCAGCTGTGAAGCGGTATGGAAAAACGCCGATCCTTCCCGATACGGTCCTGTATTGATGATCACCTCGATCGGTAATGTTACAGGCTCCGTATGCGCGCCAAGTACTGCGCCCTATATGATGTTTATTGATTTTTTGAAGAATATGCTTTATAACGCCCGCGCCTACTCCGGTAAGGACGACCAGACACTGCTCGACGATACCGCGAGCGCGCTGGGATTGGGCGCTCGTGATGTAGAATCAGCGATCGCCGAAGCGGGAGTATCAGTTGGCTGGGACAGAGCAAAATCTTCTCTTCCCGACAGCGGTACCGGCGGAGATTATCCCGGCTCCGATACCACTCCGTTTACCGCGTTTTGCCGATATCTCTCCTCAAACGAGTTTGCCGAGGTGGTACGTCAGAATCCCAACAAGTCCGACCAACAGCTGATCGATGAGGCTGCCGCGACCTACGGACTGTATCAGGATGACGTCGAGAGGGCGCTCTCCCTGATCGGCGCGGGCGACGTCGGCTGGTCAAAGGAGAAATCCACACTCCCCGAGGGAATGAGCGGCTATCAGTATACCGTCGGCGCGTATTATCTGGTGATCAATTACAAGAACGGAGAAAGTGTTGTCAACGAGAACAATCAGATGACATACGATGAAAACAGCGGATATTATTACATTTATGATATCGAGACCGAGGATAAGCCATGGGTCGGCATCTACCAGAACGACAGAGTTTCGGTAGTAAGGTTCAACGAGAATCGCCGCTTTACCGTTGAGAGCGAGTCGTCCATAGCTGTTCCGAGTGTCTACGGAATGCTCTTCTTCTTCCGTCCGGAAGAAGATGGATACAACTTCGGATTCAATTATATGAATGAGTGGAGCAATTCTTCTTCCGCTTCAAGCGGAACATCGGGCAGTTATTTCGTACGGATCGAAAAGACACAGGATGACGTATCCGGTGTTAAAATCTCTTGGTATGATTATGCCGGAGCGTCCGGCTACGAGGTGTTCCGATACAGCGGCGAGTGGGTCTCTGTCGGAAAAACCACACAGACGAGCTTTGTTGATACAACAGCGCAATCAGGCTGTGTATACCGCTATACGGTGGTTGCGACCGACGCCTCAGGAGCACATATTTCCTCCAACCCCGGAGAGCAGGTGAGCCACCGCTATATCGGCGCGCCGAAGATCACTTCCCTTAGCTGTTCTGCTGACGGTATTACCGTCAACTTCAAAGGAGTGGGCGGCAACGCGAGATACCGCATCTATGTCAAAGACGGCATCTTCTGGAAGGCGATCGGCGACACCTACGGCACATCCTTCCTGCATAAGGCGAAGGAGAATCCTGCTTCCGTTTCCTACGATCCCTATCCCGCTCCCACGGAGGTTTCCTATTCTACCGGTTCAAGCACAACCGGCGGCTCATATTCCTCAGGAGATTCCGGCGGCTTCTTCTATATGCCTTTCTTTGAGGACATTCCCGCCGAAGAGGGTAAGGTATACAATTACCGTGTGCGCTGTGTGTCCTATAACGGACGAACTGAGCTCGGCGCATATATCAAAGACGGCGTCGGAACAAAGTATTACGTTCCCGAGTCGCAGTACATCTTCGGTGACGTTGACGGCGACAGTGTGGTTTCCGTCATCGACGCGACCAAGATCCAGAAGTTCAAGGCACAGCTTTTGACCGAGAAGGATATCAACTTGGACGCAGCGGATACCGACGGCGACGGTTATGTTACCGTTTTAGACGCGACGCGTATCCAGAAGTACAAGGCTCAGTTGATGAACCTCGACGGTTCAACCCCTTACAGAGGATAAACGAATAAACAAAACCGCTCGGATCTGTTTCCGGGCGGTTCTTTCTATGTATATTCATTTGTTCCCTACGGTTCTATGCGATCGGTATTATTGACAAGGGAATTCTCACGTCGGACTACGTCCTCCTCAGAATGACACGGTTTATATCTGCGTGATATTGAGGTTGCTGTCTACGCTGACGGTGATCGGGATAGAGACCTGATTGTTGTCGCCGACGGAGTAGTAGAGGATCACGTTTGCGGTGCCTGCGGCTTTTCCGGTGACGATGAGGTCATAGCTGTGGGTGGTGAAGTCATAGCGGCAGTCGACCTTGACGATGTCGTTGTCTGCTGAGTAGGTCCATCCGTAGCCCTCGGTGGTGCTGCCTTTACCGGAGAAGTGAAGCGCGGATCCGCTTCCAGCGGGCTGAGGAACTGCTGCTGTGTCTTGCGCGGGTGCCTGTGTCACGGTTTGTAAACCGGTGTCGGCAGAGATCATACCGAGTTTGTTGACTTCGGTTGCTGCTGCCGACTGGGAGCTGGGCAGTACGTTGTTGATGACGGTAACGCCGATCACACAGGTGCAGGCGACACAGGCTGCAACCAGCACGATCGCTATTACGGTAGCCGCCGTTCTCTTGGCTTTGGCTCTCTGTCTTTCTTTTCTGATTCTCATCATTCTTGCTCTTTCTTCTCTTCTGTCTGCGATATACTTGTTAGTCATTTTGGTCTCCTCCTGATATGTAAATGGTGTGATTATTTGATTTGGGATTTCGTTTTTCCCTTTCGACAACCAGAGTATATCACACGCACTGTGACAAGATAGGGACAAAAGTAGGGACAAATGAAAAATATATAAAATTTTTAGTTCCCGGTTATTGGTTGTTGCGAAACATTGATGTAATATCAACGTTCGGAAGAGTCAAGACTCTTCCCTACCGTACTATGCAACCGACATGAATGACAGGGGGATTCTTCGCTTTGCTCTGAATGACAAAAAACAACCGGGATCTGGGAACCGGGAACAAATATGGGTTGTTGGTTGCACTTACTGTTAAATACTGAGAAAAACTGCTGTGCGCGCTATACAAATGCGCATAACAAAACCCGCCCGGGATCCCGGGCGGGTTTGTGGTTTAATAGGATATGTGCTGTCAATTATTGTCCTGCAACTGCAAAGAGAATGATGTAAGCCACAACGAGAACGATGTTGACGATCAGACCGATCCAGAAGAAGGTGCGAACCTTCTTTGCGCTCTGATTAGCGCCTTCTACATCGCCTGCCGCGATACGCTGGTTCATCGTTTTAAAGGCGCCGATGGAGAGAAGTCCCCAAAGAACTCCGAAAATAAACGAGAATACGAACATGGCTGTGTGTTTACCTTTGCTGGGCATTTCCATAATGTTACTCCTTTCAAGTGTAACTAAAATTATACAGTATTGTATTACAATGCTGTTTTAACCAAATTGTTTTAAGCAGACCTTTGAAGCTGTCGCCGACTGAATACGTTTTATGAGACAATCACATCTCTCTCAAAAACCATTGTGGTGAGCTGTGTCTTTTCATCTCTTGTCGGCGCAGTCATCATGGTATGCAGCCGCCAACCTTCATTTGCGTATTTGTTCAGCAATCCTTCTACGCTGTCAATGCTTCTTGTACCGCGACCGAAGACCTTTTCATTAAACCGTCTTTGTTCAATGGCGTATTCTTTCTTGATCGCCGGGGGCAAAGCAGATCCGCAGCTGACGCAGAAGCGCTCGTTATCATTGGCAGCAAATCCGCATTTAGGACAAATTTTCATCTGCGATTATCCGAAGTATCTCTTGAGGAGACCCTTGAAGCCGGCGCCGTGTCTGGCTTCGTCCTTTGCCATCTCATGAACGGTGTCGTGGATCGCGTCGAGATCGGCTGCTTTCGCGCGCTTGGCAAGGTCTAACTTACCGGCGCAGGCGCCTGTCTCGGCTTCTACTCTCATCTTGAGGTTCTTCTCGGTGGAGTCGGTCAGCACCTCGCCTAAGAGCTCTGCGAACTTCGCCGCATGCTCGGCTTCTTCAAAAGCGTACTTGGTGAACGCCGCGGAGATCTCGGGATAACCCTGACGATCGGCGACTCTCGCCATCGCAAGATACATACCTACTTCAGAGCACTCGCCCTCGAAGTTGGAGCGCAGATCGGCCTTGATATCCTCAGCAACGTCCTTCGCGATACCGACTACGTGCTCGCACGCGAACGGAGCGTCCTCGTCCATCTTGTTGAACTTCTCGCCGGGAACTTTGCATACGGGGCATCTCTCGGGAGGAGCGTCTCCCTCATGAACATAACCGCATACGGGGCATACCCATTTTGTCATAATAATATCCTCCTTTTTGTTGGTTTTTAAACAAATATCGGGTCAAGAGAATTGTACCATAACAGCGATGTTTTGTAAATAGTAATGGAGAATATTTTGGATTCTTTTTGCATATGCTTCTGTCAGAAAATGATTAGGAGTGACAGATATGCCGTCAGTATTTTTGAGCCCTTCCACACAGGAGAGAAACCCTTACGTCAACGGTGGCACGGAGGAATACTTTATGAATCTCGTCGCGGACGCGATAGAACCCTACCTGACCGCCTCGGGAATCACCTACGCGAGAAACGATCCGAACGAAACGCTCTCCCGGGCGATCGCGAAGTCCAACGCGGGAAACTTCGATCTGCATTTTGCGATCCATTCGAACGCCGCCGGTGAGGCGAACGCGGGCAAGATCAGAGGCGCCGACTTCTATTATTATCCGACGAGTACCAAGGGCAGACGCGCCGCCGATATCTTTGCGGAAAACTTCAAGACCATTTATCCGCTGCCCGAGAAGGTCAGGACCGTCGCTACCACCACCTTGGCGGAGATCAAACGTACCAAAGCTCCCGCTGTGCTCGCTGAAGTTGCCTACCACGACAACCTCTCCGACGCCGAATGGATCCAGGAGAACATCGGCGGGATCGGCAGAAACCTCGCCATGAGTATTGCGCAGATTTTAGATGTGCCGTTTGTTGAGACTTGAATGTCGGATCAAGAAGATTTTTCTTGAAAAAAGGTTATCCCCTATGTATAATAGAATCATAAGTCAGCACAGCGTCAAAACACTGTGAAATAAATGATTTTGAAAAGGTGATAACGATGAAAGAATTAGATATGAATGTTGTCAACTATACGCTCGAACGCCTGAGAAAAAACAACATGGCGGCGTACTTCGTTGAGAAGAAAGAAGATGTGATCCCGCTTTTTCAGGCGCTTGCCGGTGAAGGCGTGACCGTGACCCACGGCGGATCTGAGACCATCAAGGAATGCGGGCTGATCGAAGAGCTCAACTCGGGCAGGTACAACTACCTTGACCGCTCCAAGTGTGAGACCAGAGAAGAGATGCAGAAGCTCTATCGGGAGGCGTATTTTGCCGACGTCTATCTGACCTCTTCCAACGCCGTGACCGAGTCCGGTCTGCTCTA
>CAZPOG010000055.1:0-11379 GCA_964588105.1 uncultured Ruminococcus sp.
TCGATGCGTACCCCGGGCGAGGAGCTCGACGGCGTTTACGGCGGTATCGACTTCCTCCGCTCCGTCATCAAGGGCAATCCCTATGAGATCGGCGAGAAGGTCGCAGTCTGCGGCGGCGGCAACACCGCGATGGACGCCTGCCGTACCGCGGTAAGACTCGGCGCAAAAGAAGTCTACATCGTTTACAGACGCACCCGCAACGAAATGCCCGCTGACGCTCTTGAGATCGAAGAAGCCGAAGAAGAAGGCGTTATCTATAAATTCCTGACCAATCCGCTCTCCTTCAACGGAGAAGACGGTAAGGTCAAGTCCATCACCCTCCAGATCATGGAGCTCGGCGAGCCCGACGCATCCGGCAGAAGAAGACCCGTTCCCGTAGAGGGCAAGACCGAAGAGATCGCTGTCGACAGCGTGATTCTCGCGATCGGTCAGAAGCTCGTACAGGGCGACGTATCGGAGCTCAAGCTCAACGACAGAGGCAACATCGAAGCCGATCCCGACTTCTTCACCACCTCTATCGAGGGCGTGTTCGCGATCGGCGACGCTACCAACCGCGGCGCATCCATCGCGATCGAAGCAATCGGCGAAGCGGATCGCTGCGCGAAGGCTGTCGACGCATACTTAAACGGTCAGTCACTCGACACCCGCGTGCCGTATATCTCTGAGCGCGACGAAACGACCATCGACTATTCCGACAGAGAGAAAGCATCCCGCATCACCCCCAAGGTGCTTCCCGCCGACGTCAGAAACAAGAGCTTCGACGAGGTATCCTTAGGCTTTACCGAAGATGAAGCGCAGGCGGAAGCCTCCCGCTGTCTCGAGTGCGGCTGCCGCGAGTATTATAAGTGTAAGCTCTTAAACGTAGCGCAGCGCTACGATATCCATCCCGAGCGCTTCAAGGGCGTCATGCCCCAGAAGTACACCCGCGACGAGAACGCGTTCATCGAGAGAAACACCGCGAAGTGTATCCTCTGCGGCTTGTGCGTACGCTCCTGCCGCGAGGTGATGAACCTCTCCTCGATCGCTCTGCAGGGCAGAGGCTTCACGACCGACGTCTCTACCGCGTTCAGCCTGCCGCTGAATGAAACCAACTGCAACAACTGCGGTCTGTGCGTCAGTCTGTGCCCCACCGGCGCGCTGACAGAGAAGTCCACCTTAAAGAAGCAGGTACCGCTCGACGAGACCTACACCGAAGAGTTCGTGGAGATCGACGGCAAAAAGGCGAGCGTGCTCGTCTCACGCTACAACGGTATCGTTCTTCGTGTGATCCCCAACGACGAGATCTCGAGAAACTCCTCTCTCTCCAGAGAAGAACTGCTCAAAAAGATCACGGGATAAAATTGATTGATCAACAAAATCGCCTTCCGTCATAGCGGCGGAAGGCATTTTTTTTGATTAATTCTTTGATTTGTATTTCAAAATCCGACAAGATATGCTAAAATAGTATCATAAACTTTAGGGAACCGAATGCAAATGTATATGAAAAGAATCCTTTTACTGATACTGATCATCGCGCTGCTTCTCTCGGGCTGTATGTCCGCGGGTGATCCCGCCACCGATAACGAAGCCACCCGCGACGAAGCGTCTGCGGATGAAGCGACGCCCGATATGCCGGCGCCGACAGAGCCCGACATGGTACAGCAGGCGATGGAAGAATATGAGAAGATCCTCTCCTCAGAGCTTACCGTACAGGAGAAAGAGATCGATATCGATCCCATTGATCAGTTCCCCGAGCTGCCAGCGGGATGTGAGGCAGTCTCACTAACGATGGCGATCAACAGCTACGGGTATGATCTTGACAAGACCGATATCGCCGACAACTGGATGGTGTACGGCGACAGTTTCGTCGACTCCTACGTCGGAGATCCGCATGTGTTCCTCAACGGCGCGGGCGTCTATCCCCCCGGATTGGTCAACACGGTGTGGAACTTTGTGGAAGATACGAACGCGAAGCTCTATCCGATCGACACCACAGAGGTGGAGCTTGAAGATCTTTTCCTCTTCATTCAGGCGGGATACCCTGTTGTGCTGTGGTCGACCTACTATGACGCCTATCCGATCCCCGAGGGAGGCGCCGAGGTGCGCGACGGCATCGTATACCAGTGGTATCGCAACGAACACTGTGTTGTGCTGTGCGGCTATGACTTGGAAGACAACACCGTTCGACTTGCCGACCCCGTCAGAGGGATCGTCACGGTCTCAAAAAGCACGATCGAAAATATCTATGACGAGATGGGACAGTTCTCGATGATCATGCTCGACACCTCGGGCTACGACTTCCCCTCTTACTGGGAGCTTCCCCGCTATACCTACAACACAGATACAAAGGATGACGACGAATGAATTTCAGACCGATGCGCCGCTTTAAACAACAATTGGACAGCGAAGAATGTATCAAAATCCTCAAAGAAGAAAAGCGCGGTGTACTTGCGCTTATGGGAGACGGCGGATACCCTTATGCCGTGCCGCTCAACTTCGTTTATGACAACGGAAAAATCTACTTCCACTGCGCCGGTGAAGGACACAAGATCGACGCGATCAACGCCTGCGACAAGGTCAGCTTCTGCGTATACCGGCAGGAAGAAAAGCCCGCCGGCGACTGGGCGTACTATGTCAAAAGCGTGATCGTCTTCGGCAGAGCAAGATTGCTTAGTGACAGAGAAGAGATCATCGAGAAGTGCCGGCTTCTGGCGCTCAAATATTATCCTTCTGCAGAAGAAGCCGAAGAGGAAATCAAAAAAGACGGACACAGAGTCGCTTGTATCGAACTTAGCGTTGAGCATATGACCGGCAAGCGTGTCCATGAAAAATAGGTGAAACAATGACAGAAAAGCTGACAAAAGAAGCGATCATACCGATCAGCCGGTGTGACTTTGAAGGACTCTTGGGCGTACCCGAGACCTTCTCTTTGATGATGGATCTCGCGACAGAGCACGCGCAGTCGATCGATCTCGGCATCAGCGCGATCTCAAAGCAAAACCTCTTCTGGCTGGCGGTCAGGACGAGAGTTCACTTTCTCAGACGTCCGAAAATAGAAGAGAAAGTCACCCTCTCCACATGGCCCGAAGCGCCTCAAAGACTCAGAAACAACCGCTGTTATCTGATAGAGAAAGACGGCGAACGTCTGGTCAAGGGCAAGACCGAATGGGCGATCCTCAACACCTGTACCAACCGTCTGGTCAAGGGCGAGGACGTCTATCCCGAAGGGCTGATCTTTGAGCCTGAGTCGGTCTTTGACGACCCCTTTGAGCGGGTAAAAGACAACTTTGATGAATCACAGAGATTTGCCTCCTATACCGTCCTCTCCACCGATATCGACCTCGGCGGACACATGAACAACTCCGCTTATCTCAGAGCGCTGTTCTCGGTGTTCTCCACGAAGGAGAGAAAGGCGATGGAGATACACGGCGTGGACGTTCGCTTTGTCGCTCCCGCCTATGAGTCGGAAGAGCTCCGGATCTATCGTCATCAAAACGAAGACAAGACAGAATACTGCATGAAGAAGCCGGACGGCACTACCGTTCTGCTGGCAGCTATATGGTGATATTATGTTGTGGATCATATTGATTATTATTGCCGCCGTGATCGCGGGGTTTTCTATCGGACTTTACGCGATCTACGGAATGGTGTTCAGAGGTATCCAAGGGGAGAGTATCCCCGGCGGCACCTTCGGCGACGGAAGATTTGACAAAGAAATACATGATCTTACCGATGAGATGAAAAGACGTCCGTTCGAGGAGATCCTGATCAAGTCCTACGACGGCAAACGTCTCAGGGCAAAGCTCTACAGAGGAAAAGCAGGCGCACCCGTAGACATCTGCTGTCACGGCTATCGGGGACTCGGCGTACGCGACTACTGCGCGATGGGTAAATACCTGATCGAAAAAGGCGACAACGTGATCCTGATCGACCACAGAGCGCACGGCTACTCGGGCGGCAGAACCATCTGCTACGGCATCAGAGAACGCCGCGACGTACAGAAGTGGGCGTATAAAGTCGCCGAGATGTTCGGCGATGAAACCGATATCTACCTCTACGGTATCTCGATGGGCGCGGCGACCGTGCTGATGACCTCATCGCTCAAGCTGCCGAAGAACGTCAGGGCGATCCTCGCCGACTGTCCCTACTCCTCTCCGAAAAAGATCATCAAGTCCGTTGTCCGCGGGATGAAGCTGCCCGTGAATCTTGTCTATCCGCTGATCTGGCTGTCGGGCGTCGTCTACGGCGGGCTGAGGATCCCTCCGCACTTTTGCGCCGCGAACGAAGTGAAGAACACTTCTCTGCCGATTTTGATCATCCACGGAGCGGACGATACCTTTGTTCCCGCCTCTATGAGCGAGGAAGTCGCAAAGGCAAATCCCGAGCTGATCGAACGCCACACCATCGAGGGCGCCGACCACGGTCTGAGCTATATGGTAGACAGAGAACGCTATATCCAAATCGTAGAAGAGTTCCTTGAAAGAGTGAAGAAATAATAAATGTAGGGGCGGAGTTTTTTCTCCGCCCTGAAGTTTTCTATTATTGCAAAGCTAAGGGAGGGCGTGAAAGCCCTCCCCTACAATTATTATATTCAGGTGAGGGCAGCGCCCTCCCATCACATTTCATATTTCATTTTTCATATTTCATAAACTATGCACACTGCACTGTGCACTGTTTTTATCCTCTCACCGGAAGAGGACAGGACGCCGGCTTCCAGCTGACGCTTCTGCCGGATTCCAGGATCGCCACGTTGATCTCATACTGATAGCGGATACCGATCTGCTGGGCAATACCGTCGACCAGCGCCTGAGAAGACTTGCCGGATCTCGGCAGCGCTTCGGCATATCCGTCCTTAAAGAAATCATACAAGACGGTATAGGGCGTCTGCGTGTTGAGCATACAGCTGCCCAGTACCGTACCGGTGGAAGAGATGATCAGCTTCGGTCCGCAGACGGTCTTGTCTTTTTCTCTCCACACCGTCTCGGCTTTGTCGAGAACGGTTTTGCCCGTTCCTCTTGCGATGTCGCCGAAACAGCTTGAGTCAAACACCAGGTCATAGGTAGAATCATCTTTATTGTTATAGAAGGTGATGATATACTGTTCGCCTTCTGTGATTTCGGTCGCGATCGCGTCTCTGTCCAAGCGATAGGTACCGTCGGGATTCTTCTCCGCGACTTCCTCGCTTGATCCGAGCTCGGTCAGATCCTCGCCGCTTGACGAGACGATATGGAATCCGACAGAAGTAAAGTTCTTCCATCCTGCGGAAGCGGGATCAAAGTAGATCGCGTTCTCGCTTTTGGTCATATAGCCGTCCATATCGCACAGACCGGCTTTGAACTTCTGGATACGGTTCGCGTCGAGAATGGTCACGACGCCGTCTCCGTCTACATCGGCGACGCTCAGATCAAGGCGGTCTTCACCGATCATATGCGCCTTGTACTTCTGGATCAGCGCCGCGTCGAGCACGGTAACAACACCGTCACAGTCCACATCGCCGATAATTCCCGTCGAGGGAGGAAGGGTCGGCTCTTCTGTGGGAGGCTCTGTCGGGGTAAGCGTCGGCTGGTCGGGCGTTGCGGGAGAAGAAGGCTCCCATTCAACCTCTATACCGCTCTCTTCAATCGCCGCGACAGCCTGATCGGCAGTCAGCGGAAGATCCTCGATAATGTGATCGATCAGTTCCTGATCGCTTTGTTCCGTATAGGTTCTGGCGTTATCCAGATCGTTAGTCAGAAAGTCCTTGAATATATCCTGAGGGGTCACTCCGGGAGGACATACGGATCCGACGACATTGCCGATAGAGGTGATCATCAGCACAGGACCGTAGATCGTATCGTCGCTCTTTTTCCATGAAGCGATAAACGAACGCTTGAGGGAGTTTGTGGGGTTTTCCACCTGCTCGTCGCTGATGAATACCGTATCTTCATAGCAGGCTTTGTCCATCAGAAGGCTGTAGGTCTCAGATCCTTCCCCGGTGGAGAAAATCACACAGTACATCTTGCCGTCTTCCAAGGTGATTTCCTTCTCTTCAAGGTCGTAGCTCCAGATACCGTCGCCGTCCTCATCGGAGCACTTCTCCTTTTTGGTCTGCCACTGATAAAACTCCGGTCCGCCGTATTCATAGATATGACAGTAAATCTGGTCAGCATTGTTCCATGCCGTAGCGTTGGTGTCGATGAAAATAACGGGAGATTTTGATGGCGGATCCGCCGCAAACGCCGCAACCGTTGTAAGCGCAATCACCAGCAATATGCTGAGAATCACCGCCGTGATTTTCTTTACCATGTGTTCTCCTCCCCAAAGGGTATTCATATACACAATAAGTATACTATACTATTTTTATAATTTCAACAAAAATTTTGTCGATTTTCTCTATCATTTTTCAATTCGCTTCATTGCGTTAAAACGGCAAATATGGTATAGTTTATGTGGATAAATGATTTCAAATACAAGATATGTTATTTTGGGAGGTAAATATGTCAAATTGCGCGATTGTCGGAATCAACTGGGGCGACGAAGGCAAGGGCAGAATGGTAGACCTGATCTGCTCGGATTATGACGTCGTCGTCCGCTATCAAGGCGGCGGAAACGCCGGTCACACCGTCATCAACGAATACGGAAAGTTCGCTCTCCACCTGCTGCCCTCGGGCATCTTCCACAAGAATGTTGTCAGCGTGATCGGCAACGGCGTCGCCTTAGATCCCGAAAGCCTGATGACCGAGATCGAATATGTCCAAAACAAGGGCGTCTCGCTCTCTCCCGAGAACCTCAAGGTCAGCTCGCGCGCGTCGCTTCTGATGCCGTGGCACAAAGAGCTCGACTGCTTAGAGGAACAAAGGCTTAAGGACAAGGCGTACGGCTCGACCAAGCAGGGTATCGCGCCCTTCTACTCGGACAAGTTCCAGAAGAAAACCATGCTCGCGGGAGAGCTGCTCGACGAAGAGAAGTTCTTTGAGCGCGTCACTCCGATCATGGAGTGGAAGAACCTGACCCTCGAGAAGGTCTACGGCGCACAGCCGTTCACCTATGAAAAGCTTAAGGAATGGTACGACACCTACTGCAAAAAGCTCATCCCCTACATTACCGACACCGACGCCTTTTTTGACACGGCAAAAGAAACCGGCAAGAGCGTTCTCTTTGAAGCCCAGCTCGGCGCGCTCAGAGATATCGACTTCGGCATCGTGCCCTACACCACCTCCTCCTACACCATCGCTGCCTACGCTCCCATCGGCGCGGGCGCTCCCGCGATGAAGCTCGACAGAGTCTTGGGCGTTGTCAAAGCCTATTCCACCTGTGTGGGTGAAGGTCCCTTCGTCTGCGAGTGGTTCGGAGACAAGGCGGAGCGTCTCAGAGAAGAAGGCTTTGAGTTCGGCGCGAAGACCGGCAGACCCAGAAGAGTCGGTCCTCTCGACATCGTCGCCACCCGCTACGGCGTAGAGAAGCAAGGCGCGACGGAGCTCGCCGTCACCAAGATGGATATCCTAAGCTACATGGACGAGATCCCCGTCTGCTCCAAATATCTTGTGGGCGGAAAAGAGACCGACCGCTTCCCCTTCCCATCCGATCTCGACAAGGCAGAGCCTGTCACCGAGTATCTCAAGGGATGGAAATGCGACATCTCCGGCGTCAGAGAATATGACAAGCTCCCCAAAGAAGCCAGAGACTATATCGAGTATATTGAAAAGCAGGTAGGCTGCTTTATCAAATACGTCTCCGTCGGCGCAGAACGCGACGCGATCATTATCAGATAAGAAAATGTCATTCTGAGGAGTTGGCACACGGGGTCCCCAACGCGCCCCTGCGCGGTGGGGAGAGGAGGAGCGACGGAGCGATACGGGAGAGGTCACACCTGACCGCTCCCACTAAGCGAAGTCCGTGACGACAACACGATGTGAGAATCCCCTTCCTCTTGCAGTCGATCGTAATGACAAGGGGATTGCCGCGTCGGGCGGCGCCCTCCTCGCAATGACAGAATTTTTTGGAGGAAAATATGAGTAACTACGTATCACCCTTTTCGTCCCGCTACGCATCAAGCTATCTGTCCGATCTCTTCTCATCTGAGACGAGGATCAAAACTTGGAGAAAGTTATGGCTTGCGCTCGCGCAGGCGGAGCATGAACTGGGACTGCCGATCACCAAGGTACAGCTGACCGAGCTTGAAGAACACATAGACGACATCGACTTTGCATATGCCGCAGAAAAGGAGAAGGAGTTCAAGCACGACGTCATGGCGCACATCCACGCCTACGGCAAGGTCGCACCCGACGCCGCCGGCATCATCCACCTCGGCGCTACCTCCTGCTATGTCACCGACAACGCGGATCTGGTACTGTACAGAGACGCTCTTCTATATATCCGCAAGGAGCTGTTAAAGGTCATCGCGAACCTCTGTGATTTCGCGCAAGAATATAAGGACATGCCCACCTTGGGCTATACCCACTATCAGCCCGCCCAGCTGGTCACCGTCGGCAAACGCGCCGCCTTGTGGCTGCAGGACTTCGTCTCCGATCTGGAAGAAGTCGACTTTGCTTTGAAGAACATCAAGTTCTTAGGCTGCCGCGGCACCACCGGCACCGCCGCTTCGTTCAAGGAGCTCTTTGAGGGCGATACCGAGAAGATCGATCAGCTTAACCAAAAGATCGCAGCGTCCTTCGGCTTTGACGAGATCTTTGACGTACAGGGTCAGACCTATCCGAGAAAGGTGGATTCAAGAATCCTCAACGCGCTCTCCTCCATCGCGCAGTCGGCGCACAAGTTCGCGACCGATATGCGTCTCTTACAGCACGACAGACAGCTCTTTGAGCCCTTCGGCAAGACACAGGTCGGCTCTTCCGCGATGCCCTACAAGCGCAACCCGATGATGTGCGAGCGTATCTGCTCGCTCTCCCGCTATCTGATGGCGGACGCGCTCAACGCGCCGATGACGATCTCCGTGCAGTGGATGGAGCGTACCCTTGACGACTCCGCCAACAGAAGAATCTCCCTCCCCGAGGGCTTCCTCTGCTGTGACGCGGTACTCAGACTGCTCCAGAAGGTCACCGCGGGTATCTTCGTCAACACTCCCGTGATCGAAAAGACCGTCAGAGAATATCTCCCCTTTATCGCGACAGAGAACCTGATGATGGAGGGCGTCAAGCGCGGCAAGAGCCGTCAGGAGCTCCACGAGATCATCCGTCAGTGCTCGATGAAAGCGATCGAGAGAATGGACAACGGAGAAGGCTGTGATCTCTTAGAACAGCTCGCAGATCATCCCGACTTTCCCCTGACACTAAAAGAAATGAACAGTGTACTTAACCCCGCCGACTACACCGGCATCTCTGCGATACAGACCCAGGCGCTGGTCGACAAAACAAGACCGCTGATAAAGGACGCAGAAAGAGAGAACGCGGAGATAGATATATAGATCGTCATTCAGAGGGGCTTTAGCCCCGTAGGAATCCCCCGATATGAGTTGTCAGTTCCCGGTTGTCGGTTGTCAGTTGTGATGATTGATAAGCACCAGTTTCAATCGTGCGAAGCACCCGATTAACTGAAAACCAAAAACTGGGAACAAGGAACTATATTAACGACAAGGGGATTGCCACGGCTCCTTTGGGAGCCTCGCAATGACACATAGGAGAACCCATATGGAAAAAATACTGGTACTGGACTTCGGCGGGCAGTATAATCAACTGATCGCCCGACGCGTCCGCGAACATCATATCTACGCTCAGATCAAACCGTACAACAAGATCACTGTGGAAGAGATCCAAAGCGAGGGATACAAGGGCGTGATCTTCACCGGAGGCCCCAACAGCGTCTATGATCCCGCCTCTCCCCACTATGACGAAGCTATTTTGAATGCAGGCATCCCGATCTTAGGCATCTGCTACGGATGTCAGCTCATGGCGTACATGGCAAAGGGCAAGGTCGTCTCCGCCGAGAATATCAGCGAATACGGCAAGATCACTCTAAACGTCAAGGACAGCCCCTTGTTCACCGATATCCCCGAGACCTCCGTCTGCTGGATGAGTCACCGCGACTACATCAGCGAAGCTCCCGCAGGATTTGAGACAATCGCCTACACCGATATGTGTCCCGTCGCCGCGATGGCGGACGACAGCCGCAAACTCTATGGCGTACAGTTCCACCCCGAGGTCACCCACACCGCCTACGGACAGAAGATCCTGTACAACTTCCTGTATCACATCTGCGGCTGCGCGGGCGACTGGCGAATGGATCGCTTTGTCGAGAACAAGATCGCGGAATACAAAGAGAGATTACAGGGCAAGAAGGTCCTCTGCGCGCTTTCGGGCGGCGTGGACTCCTCCGTCGCCGCGGTACTGCTGCACAAGGCGGTCGGCGACAACCTGATCTGCGTCTTCGTCGATCACGGACTGCTTCGAAAAGGCGAGGCGGATTCCGTAGAACATATCTTCCGTGATACCTTCTCGATGAACCTGATCCGCGTTGACGCGGAGGAAAGATTCCTCACAAGACTCAGCGGCGTGACCGAACCCGAAAAGAAGCGCAAGATCATCGGAGAAGAATTCATCCGCGTCTTTGAGGACGAGGCGAAGAAGATCGGCAAGGTGCATTATCTGGTGCAGGGCACTATCTATCCCGACGTCGTCGAATCCGGCGCGGGCGACGCCTCCACCATCAAGAGTCACCACAACGTCGGCGGTCTGCCGTCCGTGGTAGACTTCGACGAGATCATCGAGCCGCTTAGAGACCTCTTTAAGGACGAAGTACGCAAGGTCGGCACGACGCTCGGTATCCCCGACGACCTTGTCTGGCGCCAGCCCTTCCCCGGTCCGGGACTCGCGATCCGCGTGATCGGCGATATCACCAAGGAGAAGCTCGACGTCCTGCGCGACGCCGACGCGATCTTCAGAGAAGAGATCAAGAACGCCGGTCTGATGAGAGACGTCAGCCAGTACTTCGCGGTACTCACCGACACCCGCTCGGTAGGCGTGATGGGCGACGCGCGAACCTACGGCAGAACGCTGGTGCTTCGAGCCGTCACCACCGACGACTTCATGACCGCCGACTGGAGCCGCATCCCCTTCGACGTTTTAGAGCGTGCCTCCTCGCGCATCACCAATGAAGTTCAAGGCGTCTCCCGCGTGACTTATGATATCACTTCCAAACCTCCGGCAACGGTGGAGTGGGAGTGATCCGCAAAGCGGATGAAGGAAATGTCATTGCGAGGCTCCTTAAGGAGCCGTGGCAATCCCCTTCTTTTTACTGATATATAAAGCCCTTAGCTGTTATTGGATCGGCTGAGGGCTTTTCTTGATAATCACGCTGTTTTGTGGTAAAATAAGTGCAGAAAAAGGCGGTATCGATGATGAAAAATACCTCGCGATCTGAACCGTGACAATGCCCTGACACTGTGGTGTTGCGGCGATCAGATCC
>CAZPOG010000056.1:0-11350 GCA_964588105.1 uncultured Ruminococcus sp.
TCACGCCGCAATCTATCCCGCGTCTCACTACATCGTCGACGGGATGAAGATGACGCGCGCGCTGGAGGAGCTTGAAAGAGAGCTGCAGGAAAGACTCGAGTATTTCCGTTCCAAAGGAAAGCTCTTGGAAGCCCAGCGCATCGAGCAGCGTACTCACTATGATATGGAGATGCTGCAGGAGATCGGTATCTGTCCCGGTGTGGAAAATTATTCCAGAGTATTGTCGGGCAGAGCGCCCGGAAGCGCGCCATATACATTGTTAGATTACTTCCCGAAAGACTTTTTGCTGTTTGTCGACGAGTCCCACGTGACCCTGCCTCAGGTCAGAGGCATGTACGCCGGCGACAGAGCGAGAAAGACCTCGCTGATCGATTACGGGTTCCGTCTCCCGTCGGCATATGACAACCGTCCGCTCAACTTCGACGAGTTTTATGAACGCGTCAACCAGGCGGTGTTCGTCAGCGCCACGCCCGGTGATTTTGAATTGGAGAGGTCGGCGACCGTCGCCGAACAGATCATTCGTCCGACAGGACTCTTGGATCCCGAGATCTCCGTGCGTCCCGTAGAGGGACAGCTTGACGATCTGATCTCCGAGATCAACACGAGGGTTGCAAAAGAACAGCGCGTGCTGATCACTACGCTGACCAAGAAGATGGCGGAGGACCTTACCGAGTACCTCGAAGGCATGGACATCAAGGTGCGCTATATGCACCACGATATTGACACCGTCAAGCGTATGGAGATCGTCAGAGATCTGCGTCTGGGCAAGTTTGACGTGCTGGTCGGTATCAATCTTCTCAGAGAAGGTCTGGATATTCCCGAGGTATCGCTGGTTGCGATTCTCGACGCTGATAAAGAAGGCTTCTTAAGATCCGAACGCTCGCTGATTCAGACGGTCGGCAGAGCCGCGAGAAACGCCGACGGCATGGTCATCATGTACGCCGACAGCGTGACCGACTCGATGAAGAATACCATCGTCGAGACCAACCGCCGCCGTTCGATCCAGCAGCAATATAACGAAGAGCACGGGATCATCCCCCAGACGATCCAGAAGAAGGTACAGGATATCATCGAGATATCCACCCATTCCGATGACGAGCTCAAGAACGTCGGCAGACTCTCTCACGAACAGCGTCAGGAGATGATCAAGTCGCTGACCAGAGAGATGCAGGCAGCCGCCAAGCTGCTTGAGTTTGAACACGCGGCATTCCTGCGTGATCAGATCAAAAAGCTCAAAGGAAAAAAATAGATTAATTAACAGTAGGGAACGATGCCCACATCGTTCCGCTATGATATGCAGTATCATAAATAAGGAGCATTTTTATGGCTAAGCCAAAGAAAAAACAAGAATACGGCAATGAGAGTATCGCGACCCTCAAAGGAGCCGACAGAGTCCGCAAACGTCCCGCGGTCATCTTCGGTTCCGACGGTATCGAGGGCTGCCAGCACTCCGTCTTTGAGATATTGTCTAACTCGATCGACGAGGCGCGCGAGGGCTACGGCAAGGAGATCACCCTGACCCTCTATTCCGACGGTTCCATCGAGGTAGAAGACCACGGCCGCGGTATCCCCGTCGACTTCAACCAGAACGAGAACGAGTACAACTGGAAGCTGCTCTTCTGTGAGATGTACGCGGGCGGCAAGTATAATAACTTAGAAGGCGACAATTACGAGTTTTCCTTAGGTCTCAACGGTCTCGGACTGTGCGCAACCCAGTGTGCGTCCGAGTATATGGACGCCGAGATCAAGCGCGATCATAGAAAATACAGCCTGCATTTTGAGAAAGGCGAGAACGTCGGCGGTCTGTCTTATGTTGATTATTCCGGCAGAGACACCGGTTCCAAGATCCGCTGGAAGCCCGACCTCGAGGTCTTCACCGATATCGATATGGATCAGTCCTTCTTTGTCGAAATGATCCGTCGTCAGGCGATCGTCAACCCGGGCGTGAAGTTTTTGTTCCGCGTACAGGCGGGACGCTCCTTTGAAGTACAGGAATTCTACTATCAGGACGGTATCGCCGACCATGTCAGAGAGCTTTTAGGAGAAGATTCTTTGACTACCGTCCAGTCTTGGGCGACTGAGCGGATGGCGAGAGATCGTGACGATAAGGACGAATACAAATGCAAGATCAACGTCGCTTTAGGCTTTTCCAACAAGGTCAATGTCGCCGAGTATTACCACAACTCTTCCTTCCTTGAGCACGGCGGCGCTCCCGACAAAGCAGTACGAAACGCCTTTGTATACCAGATCGATAACTACTTAAAACAGCAGAATAAATACAATAAGAACGAAAGTAAAATCAAGTTTGAGGACGTCTCCGACTGCTTGGTGATCGTGATTTCTTCCTTCTCGTCCGTGACCTCTTATGAGAACCAGACCAAGAAGGCGATCACCAACAAAGGTATCCAGGACGCGATGACCGACTTTCTGCGCAAACAGCTTGAAGTCTACTTCATCGAAAATCCCATGGAGGCCGAGAAGATCGGCGCGCAGGTTCTGATCAACAAGCGCTCCCGTGAGAACGCCGAGAAGACAAGGATCAACCTCAAAAAGCACATCACCGCCAATATGGATATCACCTCCAAGGTCGCGAAGTTCCACGACTGCCGCTCCAAGGTGATCGAAGATCGCGAGCTGTTCATTGTGGAGGGTGATTCCGCGATGGGCGCATGTATTCAGGCAAGAGACCCGAACTTCCAGGCGATCATGCCGATCAGAGGCAAGATCCTCAACTGCCTCAAGGCGGACTACGACCGTATCTTCAAGAGCGATATCATCACCGATCTGATCAAAGTCTTGGGCTGCGGCGTGCAGGTCAACACCAAGACAAAGTCAAAGAAAGAGATCAGTAATTTCAACATCGACAATCTCCGCTGGAGCAAGATCATCTTCTGCACCGATGCGGACGTTGACGGCTTCCATATCCGCACGATGCTGCTGACGATGATCTACCGTTTGACGCCCGATCTGATCGAAGCGGGCAAGGTATATATTGCGGAGTCTCCGCTGTATGAGATCACCGCAAAGGACAAGGTCTATTTTGCTTATACAGAAGCGGAGAAGGAGCAGTATATCGAAGAGATCGGCAAGGCAAAGTTTACCGTTCAGCGCTCCAAAGGTCTTGGTGAGAACGAACCCGATATGATGAGTCTGACGACCATGAATCCCGATACCAGACGCCTGATCAAGGTGATGCCCGACGACGCGGAGAAGACCGCGCAGATCTTTGATATTCTTATCGGCGACAACATCCAGGGACGTAAAGACTTCATCGTCCAGTACGGCGCCGATTACACCGACAACCTCGACGTAAGCTGAGTATTGAGATGTAGGGAACGATGCCCACATCGTTCCGAAGTGTTCTTTTCAGCAATGTCAATAATGAGGATGATAGATTTTATTTATGCTTCAACTGGCGGTTCGATGTGGGCATCGAACCCTACGGAGTTTTGCAGAAAAGTATTATTAAGGATCCAATATGGCTAAGAAAAAACAGACAAAAAAACAACAGTTTGAACCGCTCCAAAGCGGCGTGATCGCCGGCGCGGGCGAGATTGTGGAGCAGAAGATCGCCTCCACCATCGAGACCAACTTCATGCCCTACGCGATGAGCGTTATCATGTCCCGTGCGATCCCCGAGATCGACGGCTTCAAGCCATCCCACCGTAAGCTCCTTTATACGATGTACAAGATGGGGCTGCTTTCGGGAGCGCGCACCAAGTCCGCCAACATCGTCGGCGCGACAATGAAGCTCAACCCTCACGGCGATCAGGCGATCTATGACACTATGGTCAGACTCTCCCGCGGCTATGAAGCGCTGCTTCATCCTTATATCGACTCCAAGGGTAACTTCGGTAAGTTTTACTCCCGCGATATGGCGTGGGCTGCGTCCCGTTATACCGAGGCAAAGCTCGATCCCATCTGCAATGAGCTCTTTAAGGATATCGACCGCGACACCGTCGACTTTGTCGATAACTACGACAACACAATGAAGGAGCCCACGCTCCTGCCCGCGTCCTATCCGTCGGTGCTGGTCAACGCGAACACCGGTATCGCCGTCGGCATGGCGTCAAACATCTGCTCCTTCAACCTCAGAGAGATCTGCGAGACCACCGCGTCTTTGATCCGCGATCCCGACCACGATATTTTGTCTACACTGCCCGCTCCGGACTTTTCCGGCGGCGCGCAGATCATCTATAACGAAGAAGCGATCCGGGAGATCTACGAGACCGGCAGAGGCTCGGTGCGTGTCCGCTCCGTCTATGAGTATGACAAAAAGCAGAACTGCATCGATGTGACTGCGATCCCTCCCACGACCAACATCGAGGTGATCATCGAGCGTATCATCGACCTTGTCAAATCCGGCAAGGTAAAAGAGATCTCTGATATCCGCGATGAGACCGGTATCGCGGGTCTTAAGATCACGATCGATCTCAAGCGCGGCGTTGATCCCGAGAAGCTCATGCAAAAGCTCTTCAAGCTCACGACATTGGAAGACAGCTTTTCCTGCAATTTCAACGTACTGATCGGCGGCGTGCCGATGGTATTGGGCGTGAAAGATCTTCTTCAGGAATGGATCGCCTTCCGTATCGAGTGCATCCGCAGAAGAACCTACTTTGATCTCAACAAAAAGAAAGACAAGCTCCATCTCTTAAAGGGCTTGAAGCTCATCCTGCTGGATATCGATAAAGCGGTACGTATCGTCCGCGAGACCGATGAAGAGGCGGAGGTCGTTCCCAACCTGATGATCGGCTTCGGTATCGACAAGATCCAGGCAGAGTATGTCGCGGAGATCAAGTTAAGACACCTCAACCGTGAGTATATCTTAAAGCGTACCGACGAGATCGAACAGCTCGAGAAGGATATCGCCGATCTCGAGTCGATCCTCGCCTCCAAGGCGCGCGTCAAAACCATTATTGTCAGAGAGCTCAAAGAAGTTGCCGAGAAGTACGGCAAAGACAGAAAGTGTCCGCTGCTGCATGTTTCCTCTTTAGCGGACGATTACAGCCCCGAGGATGACATCCCCGATTATCCCGTGCATCTCTTCTTTACCGAAGAGGGCTATTTCAAGAAGATCACGCCTCAGTCACTTCGTATGAGCGGTGAGCAAAAGCTCAAGGAGAACGACAGGATCGTCTATACCACCGAGACCACCAACAACACCGATCTTTTGTTCTTTACCAACCTGTGTCAGGTCTACAAGGCTAAGGTCAGCGACTTCCCCGATACCAAGGCTTCCGTATTCGGTGATTATATCCCGGCAAAGCTTTCGATGGACGAAGGGGAGAGGGCGGTCTTTATGCTCAAGACCAAAGACTACTCCGGCTTTTTGCTCTTTGCGTTTGAGAACGGCAAGGTCGCGAAGGTCGACCTCAAAGCCTATGAGACCAAGACCAACCGCAAGAAGCTGATCAACGCCTATTCCGACAAGTCCCCGCTTGCCGGTATTGGCTACTGCAAGGAGGATAAGGAGTTCGTGCTGACCTCCTCCGCCGGCAGAATGCTCCTGCTTCATTCGGGCGCGATCTCGCTCAAGTCAACGAAGAACACACAGGGCGTTGCGGTCATGAAGCTCAAGAAAGGTCACCGTCTGATGTCGATTGAACCCTACAAAGACGGCAGATTCTCTAAGCCCTCACGCTACAGGACCAGATCACTTCCCGCCGCGGGAGCGCTTCCGTCCTCCGAAGACGAGGCGACTCAGCTCTCGATCATATAAATAGTGTCATTGTGAGGGCTTCAGCCTGTGACAATCTCAACCGAATGAAAAGGATATCCTTACCAATAGAGATGATTTGAAAGATGTTTTTGAAAATGATCGAAAAAAACACTTGCAATCCTGATCAATATGTGTTAAAATAACCTTTGCATTTGGATTTTATAGAATTTGTCATTGCGAAGCCCTTCAGGGCTGCGGCAATCTCATCTATTAGGAAATAGTAATTGAAAGGAAGATAGATATGACAGTTTGGGAGTATGTATTAGGAGCGCTTCTGATTATCGCATCCATCATTATGATCGTTGTTATCATTCTGCAGGAGGGTAACCAGCAGGGCATCGGCGTTATTTCCGGCGGCGCCGACACATTCTTCTCCAAGAACAAGGCTCGCACCTATGACGCAGTATTTGCCAGAGCGACCAAGTGGATCGCTATCGGCTTTGTTGTGGTTGTACTTGCGCTGAACATCCTGCTCAAGTTTGTTCTGGTAGAAGCATAATCAGTAAATAAACAACATAAAATGGACTATCGGTAATCCGGTAGTCCTTTTTTTATCTGTATGTTGTAGGGCACGATGCCTCCTCTCAGCGAGGACAGCCCACCCCTCTGGGCTTTGCCCATCTTTCTCTAAGCGAGAACGGCAACCCTTTTGTCGGCTTTGCCGACATTTCCCCTATCAGGGGAATTTCCTGTCAGGGGAGTCTCATCGTGCCGCTTTACTATTTTAACATCGGAGCGATTTATGCTGGTTATTCTATTTCTTTTTGGTACCTTCATCATCTTTTCATTCATCCACTACGCTTCCCACAGCATGAAGCCCTTCAAAAGAGCGATCCTGTCCATCCTGCTGGGCTTGTTCAGCCTTGCCGCCGTCAATCTCTTATCACCGTTTACATCCGTATACATTCCCGTAACCACCGTTTCCGTGCTGACCTCAACCATCGGCGGACTCCCCGGCACCGCGCTGATGGTAATGCTGACGATGATGTGATAAGTCTCCGTAGGGCACGATGCCCACATCGTGCCGAAATGTTGCCATTATCGCAATGGTTATAATAATGTCACTCACTTCGTTCGAACAATTTGTAACGGAACGATGAAGGGCATCGTTCCCTACGACCTTTTGAAACGTTGATACAATACCGTAGGGGAGGGTCTTGACCCTCCCGAACATAGCTGGCATATCGACGTATCCGGTACGGTCAAGACCGTACCCTACAGCATAATCTGTCTTCCGAGCCGTTTGTTAGCGGCTCATTTTCTTTTATATGATTTTTTGCTATAATGAAACAAAATGCTGTTTAGATGGCTTTATATTACAGAGGGGAGGGAAAAAGATGGAAGAAAACCGTTATGCCGGTTTAACTTATCCGGAAGCTGTGCAAAAGTACGCTCATACAGTGTTGTCTACTTGTGTGATGCGACTGAAGAATCTTTCCGACTCGGAAGACTGTACACAGGAGACCTTCCTCAAACTCTATACCAAATCCCCTGAATTCAATGATGAATCCCATCTCAAAGCATGGCTGCTGCGCGTTGCGCTCAACGAATGTCGGCATATCATCAGAGACCGCCGTTTCCATCTCCCCTTAGAAGCGGCGGAGAACCTGTCTTTTCCCTCCCCCGAGGACAAGCAGGATATCTCCCTGCTTTTGATGGATTTGCCGCCGAAATACCGTGAAGTGATATGGCTGTACTATGGTCTTGGCTATAAGAGTGAGGAGATCGCTTCCATCTTAGGCAAAAATCCTAACACCGTCCGCACGCTTCTCAAGCGCGGACGCGAAATGCTTAAAAGACAACTGGGAGGTGAATCTGATGAGTGATTATAACTGTAACGCGCTGAGAAATATCGCTATTTCTGACAGCTTGACGCAGAAGCTTCTCTCGATTCCATCGACGGCAAAACGTCAAAAGAAGCCTGTCGTGATCCCGCTTCGCTGCGTTATGGCGGCGGCAAGTATGGTGCTTGTTTTCACATTAAGCATTTCAGCTATTTTCCTTTTTAGAAATAAAACAAATCCTGTTGTGCCTTCTCCCGCGGTAAAAGAAACCGTAGCGGCAAAAGGAAATGAGAATACGGACGCAAGCGTTTCTCCGACAGAGGAGAGCGGTACATCTTCAACCCAAAATCCAACACAACCTTCCACACAGGCGCCTACACAGATCTCTACCGACAGCGAAGGAAATATCGTAATCATCACGATCACCGATATCATCACTGAGTACGGCACAGAACCCGCTGAGACCGATACCCCTGCGGATTCCGGCACCAAGAACGCTCAACCCACCAGTCAGCAGACAGAACAAGCGACTGATTCTCAGGAGCTTCATACCGATCCGCCGTACTATCCGACGCCGACGGAACTTGCGTGGGATGTGATTCAGAATGTTTACTTGGATATTCCTGCAGAAAGGGTGGAAGGCGTAGAGAAAATCTACTGCGCAATATTTGACGAAAAAGGAAATCTTTTCGGAGATTACGATTTGTTTTCCTCTTCTCGTCTTGCAGAAAGAAAAGGTGATAGTGATGGATATATCCGAATCGTGTATAATCCCTATGAAAACGGTATCGAGATAAAAACGCTATATTATTTCATCTATTTATATGATGAAAACGGTAATATTTTAAATTATTGATCAATGAATAGAAAGAAGGAGTGAGCTATGATGAAAAAGAGTATCGCATTTTTACTGATTCTTGTTCTGCTGTCCGGTGCGTTTTGCCTATCGGCAAACGCTGTGACACAGGAGAAGATCACGACAGATCTGAAAAACGCGCTGAACACGATGTCAGATGAGGACACTGTCGGCGTACAAGTCAAGCTCAGTTATATGCTCGGAGGAATTGAGGCGCATCAGACCGCTTATGATTATGCCGACAGAACAACGGGGATCGACCGAAACAATTTTAAAAGCAATGACGAAAAGAAAGAATATTACCGCGTCTTTCAGATCAAGCTCAACGAAATCAAACATGAGCAAGCGTATGCAGTCATGGAGAATATGGGCGTCACCTATGACGATATGATCTGTTCTCCGTATTATAATCAAAATTATTATGAAGATAACGTCAGCATATTAGGCGTTCCGGTAAAGTATCTTCTGACGAAAGAGCGTGTTGAGCGTCTTACCGATGCCGAAGAAGTCGTACAGGTGTCACTCGCACCCGAGACAGACGATAATCCGTATCTGAATCCGCAGTATTCTTCAGATCCTGCCGAAAAGCCTACAGCGGAATTAAAAGAATTGCTCTCAACACTTTCCGACAGTGACAAGTTAAATGTATGGGTATCTGCCCTTCCGAATTATTTGTCAGTTGTGGAAATAGAAGAAATGACAGATGAGATCTGCGGTGAGCTTGATCGCAATTCGACATTGGAAGAAGTCAACGCTTGGAAAAAAAAGAAAAATGAACTCAGATTACAGGATCGCATCACAAAGGTTGCGGCGCTCATGAATGAGTTTTCACTCACAGTTGACGATGTAATATGTGATTGGAGCGGCGAGGTAAAGCAGCAATACTGGCCATACGCTTTTTCCGTTACGAAATCAAAGCTGCTTGAAATGCTCGATCATCCTCAGATCCTCGCTGCGGAAATCTATATCGGTCAGGATATGCAGAATTCATTCACTTCTGTTGTGAATAAAGAGGGGAAAATCACCGACCGCCTGAGAGCAAAGTTCAACGTGGTTTCGGATACCCAAAAGATTGAAGTATGGTTGAGCGCCAATTCTTTCTCTGATGATTATCATATCAAAAATTCCATAAGTGAAGAAGCTTCAAATCAATGCGGATATACTGTCAGCACGGAGAAAAACATCATAAAGATTGTTCGTTGGTACAGCGTTTATAACAAGCTGTATTATACGAATCGTCACGATAAGGTGGCAGAACTGGTTGAAATGCTCGGTATCAGCGAAGAGGATGTTTTAGAAGAATGGAGCTTGTCCGATCTCAAATGCACAACTCCCAAAAAGCTCCTGCTGACCAAATCTCAGATCGAGAGTATCGCTTCTGCGGCGATGGAGCTTAATGATGTGTATTATCTCGATCTTTACGTCGGGCAGGATATGAGTAATGTGGTAGAAGTTTCGGATTGGGAAGAGAATCCATGGGAAGGCTTCCTCGGCACCGCATATTATAAAGGCGACACGGATGATGACTTTGTTATTACCGTGATCGACGCGACGCTGATCCAGAAGAAACTCGCGTCTATCGTTGACGATCCCGACGGCGTTATCGCGAGAAACGGCGACGTTACCGGCGACGGACTCGATATCATTGACGCCGCGCAGATCCAGAAGAAACTTGCCGGCTTCGAGAACAAATTCGACGTCGGCGGGGCAATGATTATTCCATAAAAACGAGTGATAAAAAACAGTAGGGGAGGGTCTTGACCCTCCCGAACATAGCTGGCATATCGACGTATCCGGTACGGTCAAGACCGTACCCTACGGAATCTTTGCACATAAAAGCAGGGCGGATCACTCCGCCCTGATATTATATCTATTAAATAACCGCGCCCAATTCCGCGAGGATATCCGAAACATCCTTCTTGTTTCTCGTGAGCATCGCGATCATCACCGAGTAGAACATCTCGGGATTTTTATAGAAGTTCTTTCTGATCATTCTCGCCTGCGTGATATCGGGAACATACAGAGAGAAGGAGAGAAGATCCATATCGCCGCCCGAGATCGTGCAGGTAACGGAAAAGCCGTTTTCCGTTTTGGTGATGACGACCTTGTTCTCTTTCTCCTTACGCTCGCGCTCAATCAGGCTTAATGCGCACTGTACCGCTCTTTCTCTGACGGTAGGGGCAAGGGTATCCTCCAGCTCTCTGGCGATCAGCTCGCCCGCAGGAGTGAGATAATAGAGGTTATCCTCATTCATCGCGATATTGCCGTGACGAATCAGGTCTTCAAAGCACGAGCCTGTTTCAAAGTAGTTGGCAAGACCCTTTTCCATCAGCGAGGAGATCACGTTCTCTTTGCTCATCGGTGTGCCGACCGATTTGAGCATATAGCAGATCAGGGTTCTGATCTCGGTTTTGCTTCTCATGCCGCCTAAGGAAATGCCTTCGTCAAAGGTATCAAAAGCCATCACATCACCGCCTTTTCGTAATCGGTATGAAACTGTCATTGCGAGGGCTTCAGCCCGTGGCAATCCCCATCTTTTAGAAATCGGTAGTTATGAGAAGGGGATTCTTCGCTGTGCTCAGAATGACAATTCTATCTTATTTCTATTATACCATTTATGGAAATTCTGTCAATACAAAATGCCGTAAAGTACAAAGGCACCTTACGGCATTTTTGCTGTTATGGGCACGATGCCCGCACATCATGCCGTAAAAAAGAAAAGGATTATCTTTCAGCTTGCGTTCTTGATCTGTAATCTCAGCTTATCGGAGATCATCGCGATAAATTCCGAGTTGGTTGGCTTGCCGCGTGAGCCCTGTATGGTATAACCGAAGTAGGAGTTGAGAACCTCCACATCCCCTCGATCCCACGCGACCTCGATCGCGTGACGGATCGCACGCTCCACTCTTGACGAGGTGGTCTCATACTTCTTTGCTAACTAACCAGCAAGTGCACTGGGTCGTCCAAGTAATACCTTGCGTGAGCAAGGGT
>CAZPOG010000057.1:0-11168 GCA_964588105.1 uncultured Ruminococcus sp.
TTTATACGCCCTGCATACGGAAGGGATATCCTCGGTCGTTCCGGCAACCTCTACCCCCATCACTGAGGTACCGAGCTTCGACGCATCATCGTCAACCAGACATACCGGGTGAATATGAGCGGAGGGGTTATTCGGATCCTTTGACGCATTATTGATATCGGTCAGAAGGATTCTCGCCGCATTTCCCGCGCCGACGATCAGCGTACGTTCGTAGTTCTCTTCTCTTCCGACTTCAACCAGTTCGATAAAGGTCTTTCTGAAAGAAAAACGGAACAAAAGGATCGCGCTTGTCGTCAATACCGTATTCAGTATAACATAAGAGATTGACGGATCATGGTTAGATAAAACAGCAAAAAACGCTCCCAATGCCAGTCCCAGAACCACTGCCAGCGCATATTTCAAATAGTCTGTTTTTTTGAGATTTCTCCAGCTCGTATAATACGCGCCGAACAAAACAAGCATAAAGAAACAGAAAACAACATTCAATCCGGTGATCCAGAAGATTCTCGCCGGGTTAAGCGCAAAAGCGTCGCGATGACCGAAGTGCAGAACCGAAATCAATCCCAATATCGCATTTGTCATAAGGGAGGATAACAGCACGATCAGCGCGTCTATCAACATCAAAAGTATCTTTCTTCCGTTAATCTTTTTCATTCCTATGATCTCCAATAAAAAGAAACTTGTTTAAAAAGTCAGAATTACGTAGATATACAGTATAATTATATTACAAACCTCATATTATGTCAATCGGCATTTTCAGCTATGATACGGGATATCGACTTTGGTTTCACATATTCTTTTCCTTTGAGGCATATATATTTCAAAAAGGCCTTGGAGGTATTTATGAAAGGAAACGTACAGCACAGAGCCGAGATCCTCGGTGAATATATACGCGATGAAAAAACAACCGTCAGAGACTGCGCCGGACACTTCGGCGTCTCAAAATCCACCGTACATAAGGACGTTACCCAAAGGCTCATCCGGCTCAATCCTTCTTTATACCGTGATGTCAGAGAGGTCCTCGATATCAACAAGGAAGAGCGCCATATCCGCGGCGGAGAAGCGACAAAAAGAAAATATCTCTCACTGAAAAAAGGAACTTCGTAAAGCCCGTCTTTTTCGACAAAAACATAATAATTATCCCAAAATATTCCTTTACAATCCCAAAGAACCGTAGTATAATATAGTTTGGTATGTTATGATTATACTCATTCTTAGTTGTTAAGGAGATAGAAAAGAATGATGAATATTCCATTTTCCCCTCCCGATATTACCGAAGACGAAATAGCCGAAGTGGTAGACACCCTTCGTTCGGGTTGGATAACAACAGGACCGAAAACAAAACTGTTTGAACGCCTGATCGCAGAGTTTTGCGGCACAAAAAAGGCGGTATGTCTTTCTTCTCAGACCGCCTGCGCGGAAATGACCCTGAGAATCCTCGGAGTCGGTCCGGGAGACGAAGTCATCGTCCCCGCCTATACTTACACCGCGTCGGCGTCCGTGATTTATCATGTCGGAGCCACTCCCGTGATGATCGACTGCAAAGAAAACTCCTATGAAATGGACTACGACAAGCTGGAAGCCGCCATCACCCAGAAGACCAAAGTGATCATACCGGTGGATCTGGCGGGTGTGGTGTGCGACTACGACAGGATCTTCGATATTGTCGAGAAGAAGCGCGCTTTCTTCACCCCTTCCGATAACCCCGTCCAGCTGGCTCTGGGAAGGATCATCGTCATGAGCGACGCCGCTCACGCATTCGGCGGATCCAGAAATGGGAAAATGTGCGGAGAGATCGCGGACTTCACCAACTTCTCCTTCCATGCTGTTAAGAACATGACCACCGCGGAAGGCGGCGCCGCCACATGGAGAGAGATCCCCGGCGTTGATTCCAACGAGCTTTATAAAAAATACATGCTGATGACCCTGCACGGTCAGACCAAGGACGCTTTTGCAAAGGACAAGGGTACCTCATGGGAATACGATGTGGTAAATACCCAGTACAAGTGTAATATGCCCGATGTGCTTGCCGCGATAGGACTTGCCCAGCTGCGCCGTTATCCTGAGATCCTCAACCGCAGGCACGAGCTGATCGATCGCTATAACAAGGCGTTTGAAGGTCTGAACATTCAGGTGCTCAATCACCATGATAAGAGCCACCGTTCCTCCGGTCATCTTTATTTCGTCCGTTTTATCGGAAAAGACGCGGCTTTCAGAAATCAATTCTATGACGTGATGAAGCAGAAGGGCGTCACCTGCAACGTCCACTTCAAGCCGCTGCCCATGATGACTGCCTACAAACAAAAAGGCTTTGATATCTCTGACTATCCCTATGCCTACAATATGCACAAGAATCAGCTCACCCTGCCGCTGAACTCGGTTCTCACCGACGAAGAGGCGCAGTATGTGATCGATACATTTATTGAAACCTACAAGGAGCTTGCATAAAAACAGGATAAAGGCTGCGGCTTCGCGGCCTTTATTTCACTTTTTCATCATAATTGTTATTAATTTATTCATCAAATAATATTTATTTGTATTATAATGTAAGAAAACATTCCCATACTATTATTTAACGGGAGGTACATATGAATCATCAGAAAATATTGATCGTCGACGACGACCAGAACATCTGCGAGCTGTTAAGGCTCTATATCGAAAAAGAAGGCTATTCCACCGCGATAGCCTGTGACGGAGAAGAAGCGATCTCTCTCTTCCAGAAAGAACAGCCTTCTCTGGTACTTCTGGATATCATGCTTCCGAAACTCGACGGATGGCAGGTATGCAGAGAAATCAGAAAGACGTCCGACTGTCCCATCATCATGCTCACCGCAAAGGGCGAGGTGTTCGATAAGATCCTCGGTCTTGAGCTCGGCGCGGACGACTATGTCGTCAAACCCTTTGAAGCGAAAGAGGTCATCGCCCGTATCCGCGCGGTACTGCGCCGCACCGGTACAAACGACGAAGACGCCGTCAAGGAAGTCCGCTGGGACAAGCTAATCATCAACCTTACCAACTACGAGTTGATCGTCGACGGAGAGACCGTGGACACGCCCCCCAAGGAGCTGGAGCTTCTGTATCATCTCGCGTCAAATCCCAACAAAGTTTTTACCAGAGATCAGCTGCTTGATCAGGTATGGGGCTTTGAGTATTACGGCGACAGCCGTACCGTAGACGTACACGTTAAAAGAATCAGAGAAAAAATCGACGGTGTATCGGACAAATGGGAGCTGCGCACCGTATGGGGAGTAGGCTACAAGTTTGAAATCAAAGGTTAAATCACCGAATTTCAGAATCAGGCGCTCGCTGTTTCAAAAATACCTTGCCTTCGGTCTGATGATCCTGCTGGTCAGTTTCATCGCCTTAGGCATTACGATGTATTACTTTGTCACGAGCTACTGGGAAACGGAAAAAAAGAATAACCTGATAGATAACGCGAACAAAGTCGCCGAGGTCATCGAAGCGTCTTCGGACTATTCTTCGGTAACGAGAACGCTGATCGTCAACGACCTCGACCTGTTTACCGTAACGATCAACACCATCTCCACCAGTATCGATGCGGACATCTTTGTCGTTGATACCAAAGGCGTGTGTAAATACTGTACGGACAAGGACTTCGTCATTCCGCAGTCGAGTGCCATCTCTTCCTATGTGCTCGCTATGACCACAAAGGGAGATTTCTTTGAGCACGGCACGCTGGAAGGCTTCTATACAGAACCTTACTACACCGCGGGTGTTCCGATCATCATCAACGATCAGGGAGAAAGCGTTCTGGTAGCGTTTTGTTATGTATCCGCCAAATCCGCTTTTGTCTCACAGTTCCCGATGACATTTATGCGTATTTTCCTCACCGCCGCGGTGCTGACGCTGTTGATCGTCGTCATCTTCGTATTCTGGATGTCATACAGCATGGTCAAGCCCTTGCGGCAGATGTCAAACGCCGCTAAGAAATTCGCGGTAGGAGACTTCTCGACAAGGGTCACCGTCACGTCCAACGATGAGATCGGCGAGCTGGCAACAGCCTTCAACGATATGGCGGATTCTCTCTCCGCGTCGGAAGGCATGAGGCGCTCGTTTATCGCCAACGTTTCTCACGAGCTGAAGACGCCGATGACCACGATCGCAGGCTTTATCGACGGAATGCTCGACGGCACTATCCCTCCGGAGCGGCAGGAACACTACATGAAAATCGTCTCGATCGAAGTCAAGCGTCTGTCGCGGCTGGTCACATCGATGCTTTCCCTCTCCCGTATTGATAACGGAGAGCTCAAGCTCAACAGAAAGAACTTCGAGATGTTCTCGATGATCGTTACGATCCTGTCCACCTTCGAGCAAAAAATCGAAGAAAGACATTATCAGATCAAAGGTCTGGAAAACTTCAAGAGCCTTATGGTCAACGCCGATCCCGATCTGATGTATCAGGTCATCTACAATCTGATCGAAAACGCGGTCAAATTCACCAACGAAGGCGGATACATCCTCTTCTCTCTGGAAGAGACCCGTTATGATCTTTCCGTATCTATTGAAAATTCCGGACCGGGAATCCCGCCCGAGGATATCCGGTATGTCTTTGACCGATTCTATAAGACCGACAAGTCCCGATCCATCGATAAAAAAGGTATGGGTCTCGGACTGTTTATCGCCAAGTCGATCATGCGGCTGCACGGCGGAGATATTTATGTCGAGTCTGTTGTCAACGAATACTGCCGCTTTACCTTCCGTCTGCCGAAAAAGAACATGGGCAACAAGGAAAGCGCGCCTAAAACCGAACAATATATTGAAACCACTCTTTCCAATGAAACGGAGGTATAAAAAACTATGGATGATTACAGAGAACTGGACGATCTGCTCGGATACTCTCCCGAAAAAGAGTATACCAGTGTAGACGATGAAACATCCAACACAGAATTTGTTTTAGAATCTGATCCGGCGGATCCGGCGCAGGGATATCCGACGACGGTACAGCCCGACGACGGTATTCCCTATTATACACCCGCCCAGTTCGAACCGACTCCCGTTGATGAGCAAAACGTCATACAAGAGGACATAGCACAAGAACAGCCTCTTCCCCCGACATTTGAAGCCGCCGCTGCAGCCGATTCGCAGGATTCTCCCGAACCGATGGATCGAAGAGCTCAGATCCTGCATCAAAAGCCCGCGCAGCCTCAACAGCCGAATCGCAAACCGGCGCAGCAGCCTCAGGCGCCCGCTCAGCCTTGGCAGCAATATCAAAATCAAAGACCCGTTCAGCGGTATCAGCGTCAAGCGCAGCCGATGCCGCCGCAGCAGCAACATCGTCGCTCTGCTCCCTATCAGCAGCCGGCGCCATATCAACAGCCGATGCCGTATCAGCAGCCTGCTCAGTACCGGCAGCCGATGTATCGCCAACCGATGCAGTATCAGCAGCCAATGTATCAACAGCCGGCGCAGTATCAACAGCCGGTGCAATATCAGCAGCCGGCACAATACCAACAGCCGGTACAACACCAACAGCCGCAATACCGTCAGCCTGCACAGCAGAATGTCGACATAGACTATAATCCTTATGCGGCAGCTCCGCAGCCTCAGCAAAGCTATCCGGGTGTGAACCCGAAACCCGAAAAGCCGAAGACCTCCGCCGGAACAAAAGCGTTCATCGCGATCTTGGCAGGACTTCTGGTAGTCATGCTGATTGCTTTCGGCATATTCCTCTCGATGAATTCCAAGAAGCAGGGCGCTCCCAACAACGTCGTGCCTCCCATCTCCGACAGCACCGAGGCTCCCGACAACGGCAACGATTTCAACTTCGGCTTCAACGCACAGCAGGAGACCGAGTTTGAAGAGGAGATCGAGCTGATCGCCGACAACGGCGAAACCCAGCTGAGAGACAGCGATAATCCCGAATCGGTCGGAACCCCCGATGAAAACGCCAAGCAGATCGAGCTCAAACCTCTCCCCTCGGATAAGACCGATGCAAAATACACCACCCAGTATGCTTTTGATACCGTTTCTCCGGGCGTCGTATACGTTGCGGTTTATCAGGATGAGATCAGCGATGACAACTCCACTCTGATCGGTCAGGGCACCGGTACCGTTATCTCCTCCGACGGTTATATCATCACCAACGCCCATGTGATCCAGAACTCCAAACAGTATCTCGTACAGGTAACGCTCAGCGACGAAAAATCCTATCAGGCAAAAATCGTCGGTTTCGATAACTGGACGGATATCGCAGTTCTGAAAATTGACGCGAAAGACCTGACCGCGGTTACCTTCGGCGATTCCGACCTGATCGAGATCGGACAGGACGTTATCGCGATCGGAAACGCCGGCGGCACCTTCAAGAATTCTCTGACAAAGGGTGTTGTCTCGGCGGTCAACAGAGAGCTCACCATCAACAAGAATGTCAAGTATATCCAGTCCGACGCCGCAATCAACCCCGGCAACTCCGGCGGCCCTCTGTGCAACCTCTACGGACAGGTTATCGGCATCACCTCTGTCAAAATCAGCTCCAATGTTTATGAGAGCATGAGCTTCTCCATCCCGTCAAAAACTGTACAGGAGATCGCTTCCGATCTGATGCGTTACGGTTATGTCAAGGGCAGAGTCAGAATGGGCTTCTCCGGTTATGAGATTTCACAAGAGGATGCGTATTACTATAATATGCCTTCCGGCATCTATATTGATACCATCAGCGACGACAGCCCTCTGAAGGACACCGACATTCAAGAAGGCGACATTATCACCGCCGTAGACGGAATCGAGATCTCCTCCTTCCAGGACGTTTATGATATTCTCTCCGACCACAAAGCCGGCGACAAAATTACACTGAAAATCTATCGCATAGAAGAATAACCTTTCTTTTAATTCATAATGCATGAATTTAATTATGAAAAATGAAATATGAAATATGAAAAGTGAAGGGAGGGCTCTGCCCTCACCCGAAACAAAAAATACGCAGGAGTTCAAAAATGACTCCTGCGTTTTGTTATGCCTTCATTATGCATTATGAATTAATTCGTCCGCTTTTGCCAGCACTTCGCCAACCTTATCATGGATCACCAGATCCGCATGGCTGTCATACGGGGTCGCGTCACGGTTGATCAGCACCAGATGCTTTCCTCTGAAATAGCGGATATACGACGCCGCGGGATAGACCGTCAGCGAGGTTCCCGCGATGATCAGGGTATCGGCAATGCTGATATCATACACCGCCTGCTCCACAACGTCACCGGGCAGCGGCTCTTCATAGAGCACTACATCGGGCTTGATCACACCGCCGCAAACGCACTTGGGCACGCCGTCGGCGTTTACGATATCTTCTACGCCGTATGACTTGTTGCACTTGGTACAGTAGTTTCTCAGAACGGATCCGTGCAGTTCGAGCACTCTGTTGCTGCCTGCCGCCTGATGGAGACCGTCGATATTCTGGGTAACGACCGACAGAAGTCTTCCCTCTTCTTCCCACTTCGCAAGCGTCAGATGCGCCTTGTTAGGCTTCGCCGAGAGGCATAGCATCTTATCCTTATAGAAACGATAGAACTCCTCTGTCTTTCTGACGAAGAAGGTGTGGCTGAGGATCTCTTCGGGAGGATAGTCGTACTTCTGGTGATACAGTCCGTCCTGCGAACGAAAGTCGGGGATCCCCGACTCGGTAGAGACGCCCGCCCCGCCGAAAAAGACGATCTTATGTGATCCTTCCACGATCTGCTTGAGTTGTTGGATTTTATTATCCATAGAAAAATCTCCCTTAAATTATGTTTGAGCGAAGCGAGTAACCTTCATTCTTCATTTTTCAGTTTTAAGTCTTCAGTATTCATTATTTATCATCACAGCGTGATGATAAAAAAACAACCACCCTACTGGGTGGAAGCTTTTTGTGTTGGCATCTTCCTATTTTCCCGGGCCGTCGCCAGCCAAGTATCTTCGGCACTACAGGGCTTAACTTCCGTGTTCGGGATGGGAACGGGTGGACCCCCTGCGTCATCAACACCAACTGTGTACTGTCTCTTGACAGCTTAGATATAATAGCACACTTATCTGGAAAATGCAAGTGTTTTTTCAAAAAAATTTTAAAAAGTCGTAATCAAGTATTTACAATCTTGTTGTATTGTTTGACTATACCCTATAATATCGGTATAATATAATTTACGAAATAATGTTTCGGAGATGAATAATATGAAAAAAGCCCTGTCTTTATTATTAGCGCTGCTGACGCTCGCATCATGCATGGTTCTTTTCTCTGCATGTTCGGCAAGCTCCAAGGAATATCCCGTGACCATCGGAGACGTCACCGTCAAGAGCGAACCCAAAAACATCGTTGTGCTCAACGACAACCACGCCGACATCGTCTCATACATCGGCTATGACGTCAAAATGGTTGGCAAAGGTTACTCCTGTGATCAGGACTTCTTAAAAGTCGTTCCGTCGGTAGGCTCTGCCGACAACCCCAGTATCGATACGATACTCAGCTATGAAACAGACCTTGTTATCGCCGATGATACGCTCAGTGAACACTCCCGCAAAAAGTTAGAGGAAGCCGGTATCACCGTTGTTTTCTTCGAGAGTGAGGCGGCGACTTTTGATGAATTAAAAACTCTCTACGGAGATATCGGCGCCGTACTCGGCGGCGATGTTACCGGCCGTCAAAAGGGTACAGACGCCTATGACGATCTTATCTCTACCCTCTCCTCCTTCAAGAAGGCGGTATCGGGCATTGTGATGACCTATGCGTATCTCTATCTGGATCCGGAAGGCGAGCTTTGCACCTTTACCAAGGATTCCATCGAAGCGAAGATCCTCTCATACACGGGAGCGCTGAACATCTTCTCCAACCAGGAACTGCCCGTAATCGATCCCGCAGAACTGAAGATGGGTACGCCTACCTATATCTTCTATGACAGCGAAGACGTGCTCTCTTATCTCGAGAACGACGAATCTCTCTCAACGCTTTCCGCGCTGACTTCAGAGAGAGCATACATGATCCCTCTCAAAAATTTCTCCCGCCAAGGCACTACCATGCTGGATAACATCTTTAATATTTCCAACATCATGTTCGTCCAGTCGGAAACCGAAGCCGCGACTCCCGATGAAGTCGCTCCCTCGGAAACCTTAGGCGAGCTGGCGCCTCCCGCCGACGAAGAGAGTGATACCGACGAAGAATCAAATGAAGAAGACGAATACAACTATACCTATGACGAGAACGGGAATATCGTATATTAGTGAATAGAGAAGAGAGAAGAGAGAAGAGAGAAAAGTGATGGTGACTCGCTTCGCTCGAACAATAATAATGTATAAGAAAAGCAGGAGCTTCAACTGAAACTCCTGCTCTTATTTTTGTATCAATAGGAATCAGGTGAGGGCGTAGCCCTCCCATATCTATTCTCTATTCTCTCTTCTCTCTTCACTATTCTTATTCCACCGTGACTGCGACGGTGACGGAGGTCTTGAGGTGGAAGTCATCGGTGACCGAATAGGTCACATAATAGACACCCTTCTTCTCGGGAATGACCGTGCCCATCATCTCGAGCTTTCCGGTGATATTGTTGGAACAGATATCATATGCCGTGATACCCTCAAACGCCTTGAACTCATCACCCTTTTTGATGGTTCTGTCCTCGGCGCCGGAGATCGTCGGAGACTTGTCGTGGTAGGGATTCTTCTCATCCGGATCGGTGGGATCCCACTTGATGCTCTCGTCGATCTTTACCGGAGCAGGCGTGCCGAGCGGATCGGCGGATGCGTCCTCGTCGATAATCTTGACGGGCGTATTCAGCGGACAGTTATCAAAGATCCACTTTGCGTCCGCGACCGCTAATCTCACACAGCCCTGAGAAGCGTTGGTAGAAAGCTTGTTATACTCCTGTGTCTCCAAGCTTGCGGGATCCTGAAAGACCTCGTAGGGTACCGAGTGGAACAGATACGGACCGTCGATACCGGAGACATACATGCCGTATACATTATCAAACAGCGCGTGCCACTCTTCTTTGAAGTAGAGCGCAAACTCACCCGTGGGTGTGATATCGTCGCCGCCGGTACCGCAGGACGCTACCATCGCGCGCACCGGAACCGTGTACTGCTTGGAATCGTCATAGGTATATACCGTAACGGTATTGGTGCGGCGGTTGACAACAAGGTTGTACAGATCGTCTTGGCTCTTCTCCTGATTCTTCTGCAGAACGTCCTCATTCGCCTTGAAAGCGGTAGTGACCTCGGAAGGACGGATGATCTGGGCCTGTCCCTCTACCTTGAATTCACACGCGGCGGCAAAGCCGTAGCCGGTGGCGGTAACGGTCGCCTTGCCCTCACCGAGCGCGTCGGCTCTGCCCGATCCGTCCACTCTGACGACAGCGGGATCGGAGGACTCGAATTCTACGCCCTTGAGATCGGCAGCGTCGGGAAGCGACAGCTTACATACGTCGCCGACCGCCAACTCCATCGATACGGTGTTGTGATTTTCCATCGAGCTGACGACCTGGGCGGGTTCTCTGAAAGACTGCGCCTGCTTGGTACCGCTGATCAGTCGGACAACTCCGATGATTGCGGCTGTCAGCAGAGCGATAGCTAAAATCGCCGAAAGTGCCAGCGCTGTGATGATTTTTATTCTGTTTTTGGTCAATTTCCTGCCGGGATTGCGGCTGGAACGTGTAATCTTTAAGTCATCCATAAACTATATTATATACGAAAAAGGAAAAATAATCAAGTTACAATTTTTCTTTTATGGCAAAATAATGTGTCAAAGCCGTGAATTTTTGATCATATTGACTGTACATCCGCCTATTTCTGTGATAAAATCAAAAATAAGAAAAATATAAACAGGGAGGCGGGAAAAATGAACAAACTGGAATGCAGAAGCATTCGCGCGTGCAATTCTTGCGGACTGTCCAATCTGTGCTTTGAAGAACAGCTCCTTTTCAAGCAAAAAAAATGCGAAAAAACGCTCTCCCCTCTCTGCAAAGTCGAGAAGATCACTCCCTCCCCCTCCTTCGTCCGCTACCGCAACAAAGCGCAGTTCGTCTTCAAAAAATCGGGCAAAGAGATCCGCTATGGGATCTACAAATCCGCAACCCATACCCCCGCCCTCACCGGCGACTGTCGCCTGTGCTCCGAAAGAGCGAATGAGGTTGCCAAGGTCTTATGCAAGCTCTTCGCTTCATTCAAGCTGAACCCTTATGACTTCTACAAAGGCA